>DASYTV010000146.1:0-12725 GCA_036001885.1 Actinomycetes bacterium | reverse complement strand
ATGGACCTGAACCAGGCTCGGCGCAGTTGAGTCGATCGGCGTGCCTCCCGGCGGGCAACATGCAGCATCGCCGCACAGGCGCGACCGCCACGCGTCGTTGGCCACCTGCAGCACATCCCAGAGTTCGACACGAGCGGCGGCGGTGCATCGGCCAAGCTCGACGATCAGCTGGTCCAGGTCGCACGGAAGGGCCTCGCCGTCCGCGTACAGAACGATGATGGTTGCTCGTGCGCCGGCACGGACGAGATGCCCGGTTATGAACGTGGCACAGTCGGCAACGCCTGGAGCGAGCGGCAGGTCGACCCGCACGGTGAGCCCCAGGCGGGCCGACCGGCCGCCGCCATGGAGCGCGACGGCGACGACACTGCGGTCAGGGACGAACCCGAGGAGGTATGGGATGGCGCCAACGAGATCCGCAGGGCCGGAGATCCGGACGGCAGGGCGGGTGGTCGTCATGGACCAACCGTGGCCAGCTCAGGCTGGCACCGGAAGGAAGACTCTTGCCCCTGTGGACTAACCCGCCTGCTTTCTCGACCCTGTGGACAGCCAGTCCACCGGAACGCTAGGACGGATCCCGACCCGAGAGCGCCATCAGGCGATCCTGCGGCGAGGCGTTCTCGCCGACGGAACGCGCCGGGGCATATGCGCCGGATCCGGCCAGAGCGTCCGCGTGCGGAAGGATCCACTCGTACAGATACCGGGCGAGATCCGGATCGAGCTGGTCGTCGACGCCGATCCCACGGGCGAGATCCCAGGCGTGAACGGCGAGGTCGGAGGAGAGTTCGATGATGTAGTGCCGAGCGGGTACGTCGCCGTAGGACAGATGCACCGTTCGCTGCATGGCGCCCGGCTCCTCGATGGCGCTGCGTGAGGCGACCGAAGCGGCCTCCCAGACGGCCTTGGGATCATCGCCGAGCTGGTCACCCTCGAAGGCGTCGCCGACCTCCGCGATCGTCCGGCCTTCCATCAGTGGCGGTACCCAGAGCAGCTCGTACACCAGGTGGTTGACGAGCGCGCGGACATTCCATTCGGCGCACGGCGTGGGGTTGGCCCACTGATCGTCGCCGACGGCATGGACCCGGGTGTCGAACTCGTCGAGCGCAAGCGCGTTCAGGACGAGCGGATCGGAAAGATCAAGTTGGGCGCCGGGCTCCGGCTCGATGGTCATGGCCGCTCCTCGCTCCACGCAGACCAGTCTCTACACGACCGCGGACCAACGACTCGCCCGCGGCCGTGCGGCACTCTTGGCCCTCCCACGATCAGGCGGACGACAGTTTCCCCAGCTCGCCCGGCACCCAATCGACTACCGATAGGCCTACTCTGGCACGCCGCCCCCCGCACGGCATCACTCACCGGTCGTTCTGGTTGTGGATTGGAATCGGCTTGTCGGCCTGCGCTGGGACGATGGAGGTGTGCGCAGCGAGCCGAGCATCCTGCACGTGGACCTCGACGCGTTCTTCGCTGCGGTGGAGCAGCGCGACAAACCATCACTGCGCGGCAAGCCGGTCGTGGTGGGCGGACTCGGTCCTCGCGGCGTTGTTTCGACCGCGAGCTACGAAGCGCGGACCTTCGGCGTCCACTCCGCCATGCCGACCAGGGAGGCGCGGTCGCGGTGCCCAAATGCCGCTTATCTGTTTCCTCGCTTCCGCGCCTACTCCGAGGCGAGCACCTCGATCATGGCGCTGCTTCGTGACCTGTCGCCTCTTGTCGAGCCCCTCTCACTGGATGAGGCGTTTGTGGATCTTGCCGCCGCCCCGCCACCCATTCCCCTGGATGCCGAGCAGGTGCGCAGGGTCGGCAGCGAGCTCAGGGCCTCGATCATGGAAACGACTGGGCTGACCGCCTCCGTCGGAGCGGGCACCTCGAAGTTCATCGCGAAGCTTGCGAGCGACCTGAGCAAGCCAGACGGCCTCCAGGTGGTCGACCCCGGCAGCGAGCTGGAGCTGCTCCGGCCGCTGCCCGTCACCCGACTGTGGGGAGTCGGCCCGGCGACCGCCGCCCGGCTGCATCGCGCCGGCCTGCATCTGATCGGCGAGCTCGAGAGGGTGTCCGAGGACGAGCTCATCCGGCTGGTGGGACAGTCGCTCGGAGCGCACCTTCATCGGCTCGCCCGCGCCGAGGACGACCGCCCGGTCGTCGCCGAGCGGGAGTCAAAGTCGGTCAGCGTGGAGGACACCTTCGACCGCGACATCTCCGATTCCGTACGGCTCGCAGCGATCCTCGACATCCTCACGTCCCGGCTCGTACGCCGGATGACCCGCGAGGGCCTGTCAGGGCGCACGGTCACCGTGAAGGTCCGCCTGCATGACTTCACCACGCTGTCCCGCTCGTACACGCTGCCCGGCCCGACCGACGACGCACGTACGATCGCGCGCGTCACACGGCGCCTTCTCGCCGACGTCGACTCACGGACAGGGGTTCGCCTGCTCGGCGTGGGGATGTCCGCGCTCGCCGACTGGGTACAGGGTGACCTGTTCGATTTCCTGGCATACGAGGAGGACACCGACGAGGATCCTGTCGGCTACGGCGAACAATTGCCTGCTGGTCCCTATCGTCCCCGCCAGGCCGCCGCCATCGAGGCGGTCAGTCCGGGCGCGACGGCGCCTGGACCGCAGGCGGTCCGAGCGGTCGCGCAGGACGGGCAAGTGGCCGCCTGGCTCCCTGGACAGGATGTCCTTCATGACACGTACGGTCCTGGCTGGGTTTGGGGGTCGCGGCGCGGCTTGGTAACTATCCGCTTCGAAACTCCGCAGACCGGTCCCGGCCCAATCCGCACGGTTCCCGCCGACGACCCGGGGCTCCATCACGCAGATCGGTCCGAGGACTCCGCAGGCTGACACTGAGGGCGGGTCAGGCGGCCAGGTTCTGGAGGACCTCGGCTCTTGGCAGGGCGGCGAGGAGCGCGCCGGGCAGGACAAGCTTCGAAGCGCGGATCCCGGAGCCGATGATCACGCGCTCGGTCGCTGCAGCCCCCGCGTCAACAAGCAACGGCCAGCTCGCCGGGATACCGATGGGCGTGATGCCGCCGTATTCCATGCCAGTCTCGGCCACGGCAATCCCCATCGGCGCGAATGACACCTTGCGCGCACCCAGGTGCCTGCGGACAAGCCCGTTGACATCCGCCCTGGTGTTCGCGAGGACCACGCATGCCGCCAACCACTGCTCGCCACCGCGGCGAGCAGCAACGACGACGCAATTCGCCGACTCGTCAGCAGCGACGCCATAGCGCTCACAGAACGCCGCGGTGTCAGCGACCGCTGGATCGATCTCGGTCACCTCGACCAGATCACCCGGCCCGTCCCAGGCGCGGAGCGCCGCGGCTACGGCTGGCGCAAGCAGCTCGGGTCGAGTCAGCGCCGGAACTCGGGTCAGCTGATCAATCATCGCACCAAGTGTCGCGTGTCGGAGGTCGGTTGACGGTGGCCGGCGGACCGATGGATGTCTGGCAAGGCCAGAGGGAGCTCGGCGTGCTGGAGGTACGCGGGCGACCAGGCTGACGCAAGGAGGCTTCGGACAAGGGACACTAAACTTGGTGGTACTCGGTGCCGACGACCGCACCCTTCGCGATGTGCAGAGCCCAAAAGGCACCCTTGCCGAGCGACGCATCGATTGGGGGCGCGGCACCCAGCGCGGCACATGCCCAGGCAACCATTCCCGGTAGTCCCTCACCATGACCGCAGAAGACGACCGGCGATTCAGCGCTCAACAGCTCACGCAGCTCCTCGACCGTCTGCTGGCACGCAGCGTCAACGGCCAGCGCCGGCGTCGTCTCGACCGGCCGTCCCATCAGAGTGGCGTACGGCGCAACCGTCTGGGTGCACCGCAGGGCCGAGGAGCTCAGCACCCGAGCCGATCCGAAACAGGCGAGCACCTCGGCGAGGGTGGCCGCCTGCTCCAACCCGGTCTCGTCGAGCGGCCGCTGCGCGTCGTCCCCGCGCCAGGCAGCAGGGGAGCCTGCGTATGCATGACGCAGGAGGATGTAGGGCGCTGTCGCCATAGGGACTCCGAGCAGCGCAGCGAGCACCTCGGCATCGCGAGGATAGGTGAGGCGATCCTGCGCGCGATGCAGGGGGAGCCATTCGATGGCGTCGACCTCTCGGTTGGGCACGAACTGCTCGCCGGCCTCCACACTGCCCACGCTTGAGCGGGTGCCAGAAAGGGCCTCGTGGTGGCTGCTGTTCCGAGCACTGTTGTGCGAAGGATCAGGCGGACTATCCGGCGGCTCGCTCACCGTTGCCGCCCAGTAGTCGACCCTCTTAGGGCGGAGGCCCCGCAGATATCCCTGCGGCGGCAGTGGTCTGCCCAGCGTGATGGGCAGCCCGGTCTCTTCCCGCACCTCTCGGACCGCAGTCTGCGGCAGCGGTTCGTCGGGCAGTGCCTTTCCTTTCGGCAACGTCCAGTCGTCGTATTTCGGCCGGTGCACGAGCAACACCTCGGGTGAGCTGACATCGCCTCGCCAGACCACCGCCCCGGCGGCGAGGATCACCTCATCAGGCATCGACCGTCCTCCATCGGCGGGACCGCAGCAGCTGGCGTTGCATGTCGACGAGTGGACTGCCGTCCAGGGCCCTGACCGCACGGTGCCATTGCCCTTCTCCGCCAAGCTGCCACGCTGCGGTGTCCTCCGACGTCGCCATTTCCATCAATCCCACGAGATCGGCGATGTGCCCAGGATCTGTCACCTGGACAAGTGTCTCGACGCGGCGATCGAGGTTGCGGTGCATGAGGTCCGCAGACCCGATCCACACCTCGGGTGTCCCGCCGTTCTCGAAGACGAAGACCCGCGAATGCTCGAGGAAGCGGCCGAGGATACTGCGGACCGTGATCGTCGGGGACAGGTTGGGTACGCCCGGCCGCACCCCGCATATGCCGCGTACACAGAGATCGATCGGCACGCCGGCAAGAGAGGCGCGGTACAGCGTGTCAATCACCACCTCGTCGACGATCGAGTTCACCTTGATCTTGATGCCGCTCGGCCGGCCGGCCTCCGCGTTCTTGACCTCTCGTTCGATCCGCTCGACGAGGCCGTCGCGAAGAAACCGCGGTGCGACGAGGAGCCGCCGGTAGGCGCCTTGCCGCGAATACCCGGTCAGGTGGTTGAACAGGTCAGTGAGGTCTGCGCCGACCTCCTCATCGGCCGTGAGCAGGCCGATGTCCTCGTACAGGCGGGCGGTCTTCGGGTTGTAGTTGCCCGTGCCGATATGGCAGTAGCGGCGCAGTCCGCCGGCTTCCTGGCGTACCACGAGCGCTGTCTTGCAGTGGGTCTTGAGCCCGACGAATCCGTAGACGACGTGACAGCCCGCCTCCTCCAACTTCCGGGCCCAGCCGATGTTGGCCTCCTCGTCGAAGCGCGCCTTGATCTCGACGACCACCACCACCTGCTTGCCGGCCTGAGCGGCATCGATGAGCGCGTCGACGATCGGTGACTCGCCGCTCGTTCGGTAGAGGGTCTGCTTGATGGCGAGGACGTCTGGGTCTGCGGCCGCCTCCTCGAGCAACCGCTGGACGCTGGTGGTGAAGGAGTCGTAGGGGTGGTGGAGCAGAACGTCGCCGCGGCGCAGCAGTGTGAAGATGTCTTTCTCAGCCCTGGGCAGCGCTTCCGCCGGTACGAAGACCGAGTACTTCAGTTCCGGCCGATCCAGGTCGGCGATCGCGAAGAGACCGGCGAGGTCTAGCGGACCCGGCAGCTTGACGATCTCGGAGTCGTCCATGCCGAGCTCGCTGAGGAGTCGAGAGAGAACCTCCGCCGAGATGGAGTCCTCGACCTCGAGCCGCACCGTGGGGCCGAACCTGCGCCTGAGCAGCTCGCGTTCCAGGGCCTGCAGGAGGTCTTCTGTGATGTCCTCATCGACCTCGAGATCCTCGTTGCGGGTCACCCGGAAAGCATGGTGCTCCATGATCTCCATGCCCTGGAACAGCTGGTCGAGATGTGCAGCGATGATGTCTTCGAGCGGCACGTATCGTTCCGCGCTCGCCTCGAGGAAACGCGGGAGCAGCGGTGGCACCTTGACCCTCGCGAAGACGCGCATGCCGGTCTCCGGGTCCCGGGCGACCACCGCGAGGTTCAGTGACAAGCCGGAGATGTACGGGAAGGGATGCGCGTGATCGACGGCCAGAGGTGTCAGAACCGGGTAGATCCTCGTCCGGAAGAGCTCATGCAGGTGGTGCTGCTCGGTCGGAACCAGCTCCTCCCAGCGCAGCACCTGGATGCCCTGGTACGCGAGGGCGGGGAGGATGTCTGACCGGAATACTTCCGCCTGGCGCTGCATGAGTGTGCGGGACGCGGCGTTGATCCGAGCCAACTCCTCACGCGGGGCGCGGCCGGCCGCGGTCTGGACCGCGAGGCCGGCAGCCAGCCTGCGCCGCAGTCCGGCGACCCGGACCATGAAGAACTCGTCGAGATTGTTGGAGAAGATGGCGAGAAACCTGACCCGTTCGAGCAATGGAATGGCGGGGTCCTCGGCGAGCTCGAGCACCCGCTGGTTGAACTGCAGCCAGCTCTCCTGCCGGTCGAGGAAGCGGTCATCCGGCAGGTCGGGCGCCAGCACCTCGCCTTGCTCAGGCACGGCTCTGATAGGGACAGGCTCTGCGGTCACACTCTAAGAATGACTCCTCCAGGTCAACGCCGCGAGGCCGACTTCGATGATTGACAGGAGGACCGTCCGGAAACGGCATCGCCATCAGCCCGAAATGGCATCGCCATCAGCCCGGGAACCAGGCCGTCATGAGCGCCATGAGCAGGGCGATGCGAGCGCTCGAAACACGACGGAGAGATCGCGGGGCCACGTCTCCCGATCCCGACACCTGCTCTGGAAGGGAAGCGTTGTGCAGTCCCTCAGGTGAAGAAGGGCAGTTAGGGACCGATCACGATCGGACAAGCGCAGCGGCGGGGACCGGGAATGATGCATCCAGTAATTTGCCGACTGTGATACGCAGGCGGGTGATCGTCTACGGCATGGTTCAGGGCGTGTTTTATCGGGACACGTGTCGCAGGATCGCTTGGCAGCAGGGCGTTGCCGGTTGGGTGCGGAACCGGCCAGACGGCACTGTCGAGGCCGTCTTCGAGGGCCAGCAGGATGCGGTGGACCGGATGGTCGCCTGGGCCGGCCGCGGCCCGCGTCATGCCGCCGTCGAGCGGATCGAAACCCTCGCCGAGGAGCCTGAGGGACTCGCCGGCTTCTCGATCCGTTGAAGCCGCGCCGCTGTCGCTCGGGCAGGCGCTCGGTCCGGGCAGTACTCGTTGGTGAGGCCGGGCGGCTGTGGCTCGTGCAGGTCTTCGGGGCCGCAGCACCACGCGCTGGTGAAACCAGGCCGCTGTCGCAGCGACGGTCGCTCGGGTGCGAGCATCACTCGCCGGTGGAAGTGCGCGGCTGTGGCTCGGGCAGGCCTTCGGTCCGTGGCATCATTCGCTCCCAATCGGCGAAGCGGCTCGTCTCGTCGAGCAGTGCGCCGGCCAGCCAGGCCGCCACCGCGGCATCGTCGACGAGCCCGATGAACGCGAAGAGGCCCTCGGGCACCAGATCGATCGGAGAAACCAGATAGCCGGCCGCAGCCAGCATCGCCAGCACTCGACCGGTGGAGATACCTCGGTAACGACCGCCCGCCCAGGCTCCGAGCATGCGCGGCGTCGCCTTGAACAGTTCCCCGACGCTCGGGGCGCCGGGTTTTTGGCTGGCTTGCCACACCTGCCACAGGGCGATCAGCGCCCCACGCCGTTTCGACATCCACGCCACGGATCGAACGGTACCCTGCGCCCTGCCGATCATTCATCCTGATCAAGCCGTTCGTCCGTTGCCCTGCGGAATCGGTGAATGCGATCGCCAGTGGTACGACGCCCGACCCGGCGGCGACGAGAACGCAGCAAGGCGCCGGCCGGGCGGCGGACACATGCATTCATTGAGTGCGAGGAGCATTAGTCTGGCTGGATTATGAGCGAGTCCGAGGATGTGTTGGTCCATGCATCGATCCGGTCTTACGCGATCTTTGTCGATGCTGGCTACCTCGTCGCCGCGGCTGGCGACGTCATGCTCGGAACGACGAACCGGTCAGACTTCCGCATCGAGTCGGCCCGACTGGTGTCCGCGCTGCTCGCCAGGGCCGCCGGCAATCTCGGAGACAGCCTGCTCCGGCTTTATTGGTTCGACGCGGCGCGCGACCGGGTGCCGACCGTCGAGCAGCGGCAGATAGCCGCGCTTCCGCACGTCAAGGTCCGCCTCGGCAACCTCAACAGATACGGCGCGCAAAAAGGCGTCGATGCCTTGATCAGAACTGACATCGTCGCGCTGGCCAGGCACCGTGCGGTGAGCGACATCGTCCTCGTCGCGGGAGACGAGGACATGGTCCCCGGCGTGGAGGATGCGCAGGCGTACGGCGTGCGGGTTCACGTCTGGGGAGTAGAACCCCGATACGGCACAAACCAGGCCGAGCGCCTGATCTGGGAGGCGGACACCACCGACGAGCTTGCAGCCGCCTTCTTCAACGGGATGATCACGGTAGCCGAGCCTCGGCATGCGCGGTCAGGCGACTACGTGGCAGGCCCTGTCCGCGATCTCGAGCACGCGGCCGCTTCGGAGGTCGTGGCCGCTGTCGGAGATCTGGCAACGGTCGAGGCAGAGGCCACGGCAGCAGAAGATGGCGAGACTCGCGCACCGTCGCCGGCGGTCGTGGCCGCGGTTGCGACTCCGAGGCCGCTGATGCGTCCCCAAGGTCTGTCCAGAACAGCGATGGACCTCGATGAGATCGTCGATGTCGGCGAGCACATTGCCAACAAGTGGCTGCTCACCCGCGGCCGCGACTTCCTCGTCGATCTCCTGCCCGGACCCTTCCTGCCGTCGGTGGTCGACAAGGAGCTGCTCGTCGCCGCCGAGCAGGAGATCCGCCGCTCACTTCGCCCTTACCCGGAAGCGCGCGCCCGCCTGCGTGACGGCTTTTGGTCCCGGCTCATCCGCGAGTTCGGCGCGCCAGAGAACAGGGTGGGCTGACCGGCGCCACACCCAGGCCTTGGGAGCGAGGATGCGACCGGTGACGGTGCTCGACGCACCTTCCAATCTCGGACTGCGCCCACCGCGGCCCGGGGCTGAGCCCGGCGTACGCGAAATGGCCTCCGTGCTGCGGAGCCTGGGAATCGTCGACCGGCTGCACGCGGAGGATGCCGGAGGCGTTCAGCCTTCGCCATATTCGCCCGATCCGGACTCGACCACCGGCTTCCGCAACGGTCCAGCAATCGCCCGTTTCACCGAGGCTTTGGCAGCGCGAATCGGTGAGCTGGAACTCGAGCGGCGTATCCTGCTGGTCCTGGGCGGTGACTGCAGCATCCTGCTCGGTCCAGCGCTGGCGATGCGCCGGCGCGGACGCTACGGCCTGGCCCATATCGACGGACACGACGACTATTCGTACATCCGAGCCATGGACGACTACACAGGCCGTTTCGCGGCCGCCGGGCTCGACCTCGCTCTGGCGACAGGCATCGGGCCAGATGCACTGTGCGACATCGACGGGCTGCGGCCATACATAGCGAGCACGGACGTCGTGCAGATCGGTGTGAATCGTGGACCGGACGACCCCGTGCTCTTCCAGACCGAGACCTTCGACAACTCCCCGATCCGCCGCTACCCCGCCGGTTTCGTCCGCGGCCATGGCGCCGACTCGGTGGCAAAGGAAGCCCGCACATATCTCGAAGACGATGAGCTCGACGGCTTCTGGATCCATCTCGACGTCGACGTTCTCGATCAGAGTGTCATGCCTGCTGTCGACTCGCCGAACCCCGGCGGGCTCTCCTTCCCCGAGCTGACCGCCGTCCTCACATCGCTCCTCGATAGCCCCCGTGTGGTGGGCATGAACGTCGGAATCTATGATCCCGAACTCGACCCGGACCGGTCATTGGGCAATGCGCTCGTCGACGCGCTCGTGACGGCGTTCAGGCCGTCGTGAAGCCGGGCGGTGGGCGGGTGTGTCGCAATTGTTTGATACGGATCAGATGGGCCGATCCCGAGGCGCGGACAGCACCAGGCGAATGGCGAAGTTGCGGTATCCGGCTCGCTCGAACGCGCGGGCCATCGGCACGTTCGTCGTATCCGTATCGGCGACAATTCTCTCGGCTCCGGCATCGATCAGTATGCGGGTGATCTCGCCGAGGAGATCGTCAACATAGCCGCGTCCGCGCATCTCAGGCACGACTCCGAGGTAGCCAACGACGTGCCCGCCCGCGTTGGCCGACGGGATCGCCAGCCCAGCCAACTCGCCCTCGGGCGTGTATGCGAGCCGCCACCAGTCCCGGTCGCCGGGCATGGAGAGATAGATATCCATCTCCTCGCGAACCTGCGCGTCGATACCGACCACCTCGACGCCACGTCGGGTCGTCACATCGAGGCTGCCCATCGCGATCTTCTTGAATACGGCGAGGAATGCCTCATTGTCGGCTTCTGCGGCAAAGGTGAGACGGCCCGACGACTCGGGCAGCCCGGCCTCAGGCACCCACTCGTAGCGGAGCCGCTCGAGCTCCTCGACAAGCCCTGCACCTGACGCGGCCTGCTCTCGCCATGCCAGGGCGGCGGAAACAGCCGGCTCGTCGCGCCAGTGGACCGGCAGAAAGACATGGTAGGCAGGCACCTCGGACACGCCTTGGGCCAGAAACGCCCGATGTGCGGCGGTGAGCAGGTCGGTCGCGAGTGCGGCGCGGTCTGGCACGGAATCAACCACCGAGATGGAGTCGAGTGCCAGCGGCAAACCGCTGTCCTGGCTACACCACCAGACAGCCCTGGCGAAGATCCGGTCGTCGTCTTGAGCGATCCAGGTCCGCTCGAGATAGTAGGTCCGGTTGTTCAGGCCGCTGCGATAGTGCTCCGAGGTTACGCGGTCGACCTGTGTGTCGATCGGGAGCGCAAGGATGCGATCAAGGTCGGCCTCGACCGCGGAGCGGAAACGCATGATGCCTCCGGGGATTGGACAGAGGCGACGACGGGACCTGCTACCCCGCGTGAAACCGCCACGCCGGTCCGGTGACTGCCATCTGGGCGGTAGCTCACACGCCCTTCCTCGTTTAGTCAGGGCAACGATCACCTTAGACGGCGGGCAGCTTCGTCAACTGCAGCCGCTGGTCGAGCCGCAGCCTTCGCAGACATAGCAACTGCCGGCCGGGCGCATCTTGGTGCCGCAGGTCAGGCAGAGCGGGGCGTCCGCGGTTCTGCCCTGATGAACCTCGATGAGCTCGGTCGACGAGTGTGCGCTGCGAGGTGCCGGCTTGGCCGTCTCTTGCAGGACCTTCTCGGCGGCTGGCGGCGAACCGGACGCAGCGCCGCCCTCGCCGGGGGCCTCATGCTTCGGCGTAGCCGATTCGGGGGTCACCGGTGCGGACTGCGCCAAAGCCTCGACATCGACCTCAGGTTCAGGGAGATACGAGCCGGTCTCCAGCTCCCGCGTGCGTTCCTCGGCAGTGTGGATCCCGAGCGCGGCGCGAGTGTCGTAGGGCAGGTAGTCCAGTGCCAGCCGGCGGAAGATGTAGTCCACGATCGATGCCGCCATCCGGATGTCCGGGTCGTCGGTCATGCCCGCCGGCTCGAACCGCATGTTCGTGAACTTCTGAACGTAGGTCTCCAGCGGCACGCCGTACTGCAAGGCAATGGAGACGGCGATGGAGAAGGCGTCCATCATGCCGGCGAGGGTGGATCCCTGCTTCGACATCTTGAGGAACACCTCACCGAGCCCGTCGTCCGGGTAGGAGCTGGCCGTCATGTAGCCCTCGGCGCCGCCGACCGTGAACGAGGTCGTCCTGCTCGGCCTGGTCTTAGGCAGGCGCTGCCTGACCGAGCGCGGACCGACGACATCGGCGGGAGCCGCCGGCGCGGAACGCTCCTTGTCCGGCTTGCCCGTACCGGCCTTGTCTCCCTTGCCGACCGAGAGCGGCTGGCCGACCTTGCAGTTGTCGCGGTAGATCGCCAACGCCTTGAGGCCGAGCCGCCAGCCCTGGTAGTACATCTCCTCGACATCCTCGACCGTTGCCTCCTCCGGCATGTTCACGGTCTTGGAGATCGCGCCGCTGAGGAACGGCTGCACCGCGGCCATCATGAGGACGTGGCCCATCGGGCGAATCGCCCGCTCGCCCATCGCACAGTCGAAGACCTCATAGTGCTCGCGCCGGAGGCCCGGAGCGTCGACAACGTGGCCGTGCTCCGCGATGTATTCGACGATCGCCTCCACCCGCTCGTCCTGATAGCCGAGCTTGCGGAGAGCGCGCGGCACCGTCCGGTTGACGATCTGCATCGATCCGCCGCCGACAAGCTTCTTGAACTTGACCAGCGCCAGGTCTGGCTCGATGCCGGTCGTGTCGCAGTCCATCGCAAGGCCGATCGTGCCAGTCGGCGCAAGAAGTGAGGCTTGCGCGTTCCGCCAGCCATTCTTCTCGCCGATCCTGAGGCTCTGCTCCCACGCCGTGGTCGCGGCCTGGTGAATCGAGCGATCCATGTCGTCGACCGAGCGATGCGCGTCGTTGGCAGCCGCGTGCTTGCGCATGACCCGCTTATGCGCGTCCGCATTGCGCGCATAGCCGTCGTAGGGGGCGACTACTCCGGCCAGTTCTGCCGATCGCTTGTAGGCCGCCCCCGTCATCAGCGAGCTAATGCTGGCGGCGATCGTGCGCCCGCCGTCCGAGTCGTAGCCATGGCCTGTCGCCATGAGCAGCGCGCCCAGGTTGGCGTAGCCGATGCCGAGCTGGCGGTATGCCCGCGTGG
>DASYTV010000145.1:0-7775 GCA_036001885.1 Actinomycetes bacterium | reverse complement strand
GCCGAGGTCCTGCGCCTTGATCGACTCGTACTTGCGCGGCAGGAAGTCCGACTGCTCGGTCTTGGTGATGTCGGCGATCGTCGGCGCGAACATCACGAGCGCAACGGTCGCGATGATCCATCCCGCGATGATCGACCAGGGGTGGTTGACAGCAAATCGGCCTAGCTTGGCGAACACGCTCCGTCCTCCCGCTCCATCAGCCAACGTCCGGCTTGGCGTGGTCGAACTGACTTACTTGCCGTACGGTAAGTTGCCGAGTTTACTTGCCGTACGGTAAGTAACGAAAGGGCCTCGGCACGAGTTTCTGTGGATGTTCGGCACTTGTTCACAGCCTGGCCGGTTTGGCATCCTGCCTGCGCCAGGGTGGCAGGCCAGAGCCCTCTCGGGTCATTGGGCGCCCGGCACGTACCTAGGAGTTCCGATGATCGGCGAGAAGACCGAGGCAACCAGTGAGCGAATCCGCTCGGTGGCGGCCGAGCTCTTTGCCGAGAAGGGGTACGGCGAGACCAGCCTGCGCGAGATCGCGGAACGGCTCGGCATCACCAAGGCGGCGCTGTATTACCACTATCCGTCCAAGGAGCAGCTCCTCCAGGCGATCGTCCTGCCGTTCTTCGACGACATTCGGGTCCTGGTCGAACATGCCGAGCAGGAGTTGCCCAGTGGACCGGCCCTGCGCTCGTTCCTTGAGGCATATCTCGACATGCTGCTGCGACACCGCACGGTCTGTGCGCTCTTCCTCAGGGACGCGTCCTCGCTCGTGGCGATCGTGCCCCTGTACAAGGAGGCCCTCCACCTGACCAGGCGGCTGAACTCATCCATCGCCGGCCCGGATGCCACGGACGAGCAGCGGCTGCGCACCGCCGCGGCATTCGAGGTGCTCGGCGTCGCCTTGCTGACCTCGAGCTGGCTACCGGACATTCCCGACGACACCGTCAGGAAGACCCTGCTCGACGCCGCCGTCCGGGTCCTCGACAGCGACGATGACGCGACTCAAGCCCGCACAAACCCTAGCGGCGCACCCGAAACTGACGCCCCCGCACCGTAGAGTTGGCGCGTGCGAGATGTGGACAGGGGCGTCGGCCTCTCCTACCGAGCGGCGATCCGCCTCGAACCGTGGGGCACCGGCGATCTTCCGTTGCTGGAGAAGTGTCTCGGCGATCCGGCGATGATGGAGCATCTTGGCGGCCCCGAGAGCGCTGAGAAGCTCGCGGAACGCCAGGCCCTGTACGAGCAGCCCGACTCAAAGCAGTTCAAGATCGTCGATGAGGAGTCGGGAAAGAGCGTCGGCTGGGTCGGCTACTGGGAGCGCGAGTGGCGCGGCGAGCCGGTCTATGAGATCGGCTGGTCGGTGATACCGGCCTTCCAGGGCCGAGGAATCGCGGGAGCGGCTGCAGGCGAGGCGATCGAGCGGGCGAGGGTCGACGGAGAGCACCGGTTCCTGTACGCCTACCCGTCGGTGGACAACGCGCCGTCGAACGCCGTTTGTCGAAAGCTCGGCTTCATGCTCCTCGGGGTGACCGACTACGAATACCCGCCGGGCACCCTGCTGCGGTGCAACGACTGGCGTCTTGACCTCTTCGCCGGCGCCTAGCTGCAAGCGCGGCCGGGCCTTCGCGGGCCAATGAGGGGCGCCGATCCTCGATCCCGGCGGAGATGAAGGGCACCTTCACCCGGACCTATGGGGTGAAGTACCCCTCATGCGAAAACCGATCAGGTCTCGCCGCCTGCTTCGCCGCGAGGTGCAGCCGCGACGTCCTGGAGCTGGTATTTGTCGACCGCGTCCCGCACGATCTCTGGGTTGATCTCGCCGCGCTCGGCGAGGGCTCGAAGTACGGCGACGGTGATCGATTGCCCGTCGACGTGGAAATGCCGCCGCAGTGCGCCGCGTGTGTCGGACCTGCCGAAGCCGTCGGTCCCGAGCGACGCATAGTCGCCCGGTACCCAGGGCGCGATCTGATCCGGCACGGCCCGCATGAAGTCGCTGACCGCGACGACGGGTCCCGATGTGTTGGACAGGGTCCGGGTGACGTACGGCACCCGAGGCTGTTGCCCAGGGTTGAGGAGGTTCCATTCGTCGCAGGACAAAGCCTCGCGCCGCAGCTCGGTCCAGGAGGTCGCCGACCAGACGTCCGCTGCGATGCCCCAGTCCGCTGCGAGCAGCTCCTGCGCGGTAAGCGCCCACTGCATCGCCGGACCGGACGCGAGGATCTGCGCCTTGGGCCGGTCCGTCGCGGCGGTCGCCGGCTGGTAGCGGTAGAGACCGCGCAGCAAACCGTCGACGTCCAACCCCTCGGGCTCTGCCGGCTGGAGATACGGCTCGTTGTACAGCGTCAGGTAGTAGAAGATGTTCTCGCCGTTCGGGTGCTCCGCCGTCGAGCCGTACATCCGCTGCAGCGCGTCCTTCGTGATGTACGAGATCTCGTACGCCCAGGAGGGGTCGTACGCGACGCACGCCGGATTCGTCGACGCGAGCAGGATCGAGTGGCCGTCCTCGTGTTGCAGCCCCTCGCCGTTCAGCGTCGTCCGGCCGGCCGTCGCTCCGAGCAGGAAGCCGCGGCCGAGCTGGTCCGCGAACGCCCACATCGAGTCGCCGGTCCGCTGGAAGCCGAACATCGAATAGAAGATGTAGATCGGGATCATCGGTTCGTCGTGGGTCGCATACGACGTGCCGGCCGCGATGACCGAGCCCATCGCTCCGGCCTCGCTGATGCCCTCGTGGAGCAGCTGGCCGTCGGGCGCTTCCTTGTACGACAGCAGCAGCTGGCGGTCGACCGCGTCGTACTGCTGCCCGTGCGGTGAGTAGATCTTCGCCGTTGGGAAGAGCGAATCCATGCCGAAGGTCCGCGCCTCATCCGGGATGATCGGTACGAACCGCTTCCCGATCGACTGGTCGCGCATCAGATCCTTGAGCAGCCGCACGAAGGCCATCGTGGTGGCGATCTTCTGCTTGCCCGAGCCGTTCCTCAGCTCTGCGTACACCGGATCGCCGGGAAGCTTCAGCGCCTTGCCGGCCACTCGGCGCTCGGGCAGGAAGCCGCCCAGCTGGCGGCGGCGCTCCAGCATGTATTGGATCTCGTCGGACTCAGGTCCTGGGTGGTAGTAGGGCGGCAGGTCGGCCTCGAGCTCCGTGTCGGAGATCGGCAGGTAGAGCCGGTCCCTGAACTCCTTGAGGTCGGTCTTGGTGAGCTTCTTCATCTGGTGCGTCGCGTTGCGCGCCTCGAAGCTCCGCAGCGTCCAGCCCTTGATGGTCTTCGCGAGGATGACGGTCGGCTGCCCGACATGTTCGGTGGCGGCTTTGAACGCGGCATAGACCTTGTGGTAGTCGTGCCCGCCGCGGGACAGCCGCTTGAGGTCGTCGTCGCCGAGTGACTCCACCATCTTGCGCAGCCGCGGGTCGTCACCGAAGAAGTTCTCGCGGATATAGCTACCGGACTCGACGGAGTACGTCTGGAACTGTCCGTCCGGGGTGGTGTTCATCTTGTGGACGAGTGCGCCGTCCACGTCCTTGGCGAGCAGCGGATCCCAGTCGCGGCCCCAGATCACCTTGATCACGTTCCAACCGGCCCCGCGGAAGACGGACTCGAGCTCCTGGATGATCTTGCCGTTGCCGCGCACAGGCCCGTCGAGGCGCTGCAGGTTGCAGTTGATCACGAACGTGAGGTTGTCCAGCTCCTCACGAGCAGCCACCCCGATCGCCCCGAGCGACTCCGGCTCGTCCATCTCGCCGTCGCCAAGGAACGCCCAGACCCGCTGGTCCGAGGTGTCCTTGATACCGCGGTTCTGCAGGTAGCGGTTGAACCGCGCCTGATAGATCGCGCTCAGCGGGGACAAGCCCATCGACACCGTCGGGAACTCCCAGAAGTCCGGCATCAGCCTGGGGTGCGGATAGCTCGGCAGCCCGCCGCCGGGGTGGGAAAGTTCCTGCCGGAAGCCGTCGAGCTTGTCGTCGCTCAGCCTGCCCTCGAGGAATGCCCTGGCGTAGATGCCGGGGGAGCCGTGACCCTGGATGAAGATCTGGTCGCCGCCACCGGGGTGGTCCTTGCCGCGGAAGAAGTGGTTGAAGCCGACCTCGTACAAGCTCGCCGCTGAGGCGTAGGTCGCGATGTGACCCCCGACGCCGAGCTCGGGCCGGTTCGCGCGGGACACCATGATCGCGGCATTCCATCTGATGTACGCCCGGATGCGCCGCTCGACGTACTCGTCACCGGGGAACCATGGCTCGCGTTCCGGCGGGATCGTGTTGATGTAGTCCGTGCTGCGCAGGCTCGGCACCCCCACCTGGCGTTCCCGCGCGCGCTCCAGCAGGCGCAGAAGGAGATAGCGGGCGCGCTGCCGCCCGCCGGATTCGACCACCGCGTCCAGCGACTCGAGCCACTCGCTGGTCTCGGTCGGGTCGATATCGGGCAGCTGGCTCGGCAATCCATCGCTGATGATCGAGAAGCGCTCTCGTCCAGAAGCCACGTGCGTTCCTTTGTCTTTCGCGTTGGTGGGGCGCCTTCGTCACGACGTGACACCCCGTCGTGGTCCTTTCTCGTACATCGTCCCCCGCAATGGCGGTCGCCGTCACATCGGCGTCACGTCTAATGGCGGGTAAGGAACGCCAGCGCCGTTGGCCGTCGCCTCGCTCTCGGATATGCCGTAGGCGGGGCCCGCGGATTTCCGCTACCTTTCGATCTTCGGGTTGCTGGCGTCCGCGTCCCTTCACAGGCAAGCGAAGTGCTGCCAATGTGGGAAAGCGCGGGAAGGGAGGTCGACATGCGCGCGACAGTGGGCGATCGTCTGCATGTCCATGGAAACACTGTGGGCGAGCGCGACCGGATGGGTGAGATCGTCGAGGTAAGGGGGCCAGATGGCGGACCGCCTTATGTCGTGAGATACGAGGACGGCCACGAGGGCCTGGTCTTTCCGGGACCGGATGCCGTCGTGGAGCCGAAGAGCAGCACGACCGCGTCATCGACCGATCAGGTTGGCTGACAGGGCATCGGTCGCGACGGCTGTGGACTGACCGTTGCCGCAGTGCCGGCCTGCTGCCGGCGGGGTTCCCCTCCGGCTGCTGGCGGGAGGCGGGAGACTGACGGGATGGGCATGGACAGTCGCGTTGTACGCGTGCATACCGGGCGGGCAGAGACGACGTACAACCTGACCGGCGAATGTGAGGCATATCTACGCGACGTCGCCGGCGGCGGCGATGGGCTCCTGCACGTCTGGGTGCCGCACGCCACGGCCGGTCTTGCGATCATCGAGAGTGGCGCCGGCAGCGATACCGATCTGCTGGCGGCATTGCGCGACCTGCTGCCGCCGGATGACCGCTGGCGGCATCGGCACGGATCGCCAGGGCATGGGCGCGACCATGTGTTGCCTGCGCTCGTGCCGCCGTTCGCGATGATCCCGGTGATCGGCGGGCGGATGGCCCTGGGCACCTGGCAGTCCGTCGTCCTGGTCGACACGAACACGGACAATGAGGATCGACAGGTCCGTCTCAGTTTCCTCGCGGGCTGAGGTCGGGCCGCGAACCCACCGTCGGCCGGGCCGGGTCGCGGGTTTGCGACGTAGTGCCTTGAGACGTGGTGATCGCCTCTCGCCAGATGACACGAAGTTCACGGTCACGCCACGGTATCCACAGATCGGCTGAGGTACTTGCCACAGTGCCCCTAACCTGTGTGGACTACCGGCAAAACAGCCTCGTCGGGGGACGAGGCGAAGAGTTGTGGAGGTTCTTTCGTGAGCGCTACCGCGGGTCCCGCGGATGTGGAGCGCAGCCTAGCCGGACGGCTTGGACTATCGTCCGGCCAGATCGTCCAGGAGATCGGTTATGACGATGACTGTGACGACGCGCTCCGTGACTCGGTCGCGGCAGTCACCGGCAGCGAGTTGGTCGACGAGGAGTACGACGACGTCGTCGACGCAGTTCTGCTGTGGTGGCGAGACGGGGATGGCGATCTGGTGGACGCGCTTGTCGACGCGTTGACCACGCTCGACGACGGGGGCATGATCTGGCTGCTCACGCCGAAGGCGGGACGCGACGGCCATGTCGAGCCCAGCGATATCGGGGAGGCCGCACCCACCGCCGGCCTCGCTCAGACCAGCACCGTCAGTGCTGCGCCCGATTGGTCTGGCACCAGGCTTGTCACGCCCAGGTCCGTACGCGGGAGCAGACGCTAGGAGTCACCCGTTCGCGCCCCATTCCGAACCCCTCATGGAAAGGATCCTCGATGACGGTCGACGTCGGCGCGGAAGCACCCGACTTCGAGCTGCGCGACCAGCACGGAAAGCCTGTGCGACTGTCCGATTTCCGCGACGGCAAGCAGGTTGTGCTCGTGTTCTTTCCCTTCGCATTCACCAGTGTGTGCACCGGGGAGATGTGCGCGTTGCGGGACGACTTGCCGTCTTTCCAGAATGATGACGTACAAGTCCTCGCCGTCTCCTGCGACACGATGTTCACCCAGCGCGTGTACGCGGAACGGGAAGGCCTGCAGTTCCCCGTGCTGTCGGACTTCTGGCCGCACGGCGCGGTGGCGAGCACGTACGGGGTCTTCGACGATGCGCACGGCTGTGCTCTTCGGGGGACCTTCATCATCGACGGAGAGGGCATCGTGCGCTGGAAGGTCGTGCACGCCATCCCTGATGCGCGAGACCAGTCCGAATACCTCAAGGTCCTCGCGGAGCTCTAGGAGGCCTTGTCCCGATGCCCTGCTACCGCTGTGGTGCCCGCCAAACCGACCCGGTCCGCGGGCCGAGTCCATGGAAGCGCGGCGTTTACTCCGGTGCGCAGATCCTCATCTGCCCCGATTGCCAGGAAGAGGGGGAGTGGCGGTCCGAGGTCGACCGGTGCCCGCGCTGCCAATCGATCGAGCTCCTCCGCGTCTTAGGTGAGACCGCCTGCCGCACCTGCGGGGCGATGCTGGAGCCCTCCGCGCCACTCGTGCCTGAGCCACGCCAGCAGGCTGTCGGCGAATCGCTGCGGCAGCCGGCGGCAGGGGCGCCGCCAGGCCTGTCCGACGAGGTGGCGGCTGCCCTCGATCGCATGTTCCCGCCTCACGCCTCACCCTCGCGCTAAGGACCGGGCGCGCTTCGGCCTGCGCACCCGACACATTCTCGGCAGGATGCGCTGGGCGGGATCAGGCACAGCTTCAGGACGTACACGGCCGGAGAACCTCGAGCCAACTGATCTCGGCGGCGGATTGAAGCATTTGGGCTGGTGAGAGGGGTGTTTGCGGTGTTTGCTGGGAGGTGAGCCGCTGTCGCCGCTGGCCCGAGACTCCGGCGACAGCGGCTCCCGTGAGCGGCCTCGGCAGTACGCGGGGCCGGCCTTCCGCGACGGCGAGCGACTGATCACTCGGTCCATCCGCTCCGGTAGAAACGAGTACCATCGAGCGGTCATTCGGCTATCGGTACTGGCGGCGCGGTAGGGAGATAGCAGGAAGACGATCACCGTGACTGATCCAACGGGGATCACCTAGGCCGCCCAACCTAGGTGGGCCTCATCTAATCGAGGTAGTGAACCTCGATGGGGGCGTATAGCTCAGCGGTAGAGCACCTCCCTTACAAGGAGGGGGTCGCTGGTTCGAACCCAGCTACGCCCACCACCTGCGGAAATACCGACCACAGCTTGAGGATAACGCACAGAGACCCCATAATCTAGGCATGGCCGAACCGTTCCAGGGGCTCCTGGCGTCCTTCCAGCTGGCTCTGGAAGCCGAGGGGAAGTCACCGAGGACGATCGAGGGATACACGCTCGGCGTCACCCAACTCGCCGAGCACCTACGCCGGCAGGG
>DASYTV010000144.1:0-4077 GCA_036001885.1 Actinomycetes bacterium | reverse complement strand
GCGGTCGTGCTGGAGGCCGCGCCGGGGTCGCTTCTCGAGTTCGTCTGCAATGCCGACGGGCGAACGGGCATGCCGGCCGGGCTGACCATCGCGCTCGAACTGCCCACGTGGGCGGACGTCGACGCCGAGTATCAGCGACTCGTCGCGCCCGCCACCGTGGCGGCCGGCCGCTCGTCGACCTCAGACATGTACGCACCCTCAGCGTCCGCGGCGGCTTCCGGCACATCCGTATCCACTCCCGCCGAACCTCCGACCGTCTACCCGCGTGGGTACTACGCCTTCCGGCTCACCGACCCGCACGGCATCCAGGTGCTCATCTGGAGCGAGGCACCTTCAACCAGGGAGGCAGCGATCAACCCCGCCGGCTCGGCGGACGGGAGCGTGCAGTGAGCGTCGACACGACGGCACTCGACTTCACGCTCCCGCCCCGGCTCGAAGCGCACGAACCGCCCGAGGCGCGGGGCCTGCCGCGTGACGGCGTCCGGATGCTCGTCGGCCGGCGGGCGTCCGGCGAAATCAGCGATCAGCGGTTCCGCGACCTGCCGTCTGTCCTTTCGCCAGGCGACATCCTCGTCGTCAACACGTCGGCGACGCTGCCGGCTGCCATCGGGACAACCTTCAGAGCGGCTAGGCGGCTGCATAGCCAGCACGTTCCGGTCGACGCCAAGCGCATCCCCCACGACCCAACCGTCCGCCACGAGCCAACAGCTGGCGAGCGGTCCACAGACACTGCCCAGCCGGCTAACGGCGAGATCGTTGTCCATGTTTCGACGGAACTGACGGACGGGATGTGGGTGGTCGAGCTGCGGCGGCGGGCGGGTGGGGCGACCGTACCGTTCCCGGCTGGCTTCGCCGGACAGGTGTACGGGCTTCGCGGCGGCGGCTCGGTGCGCCTGCTCGCTCCATACACCCGAGGCCGGCTGTGGACGGCACGGTTCACGGTGGACGTCGTGCCGCACTTGCTGAGGTACGGCCGGCCGATCCGCTACGGCTACGTTGACCGTGACTGGCCGCTGTCGGCCTACCAGACCGTCTTTGCTCCGCCCGTTGACCGGATCCGTGCCGGGAGCGCCGAGATGCCGAGCGCCGCCCGGCCGTTCAGCGAGGCGGTCGTAACCAGGCTGGTGGCCAGCGGGATCGTCATCGCTCCTGTCGTCCTGCACACGGGTGTCGCCTCACCGGACGCGCATGAGAAGCCGTATCCGGAGCGGTTCGACGTGCCTGCTTCCACGGCGAGGCTGGTCAACGAAGCTCACCGCGCGGGAGCCCGGGTGGTCGCCGTAGGTACCACCGTCGTTCGGGCGCTCGAAAGCGCTGCGGATCCGCAGGGTCTGGTTCACGCCTCGGATGGCTGGACCGACCTCGTCGTGACGCCGTCCGGTGGGGTGCGGGTCGTCGACGGACTACTCACCGGCTTCCACGAGCCGGCTGCGTCACACCTGGCAATGCTCGAGACCGTCGCCGGCGGTGCCCTGCTGGAGAACTGCTACCAGCGAGCGCTGGACGAGGGATACCTCTGGCACGAGTTCGGCGACGTTAACCTCCTCCTCCCGTAAAACGGCGCCAGCGACGCCGTTACGACCGCCAGCCGGTGGAGGACGGCGATCTTCGCCTGCCTACCACCAGCGGCGTGGTCGAGTGCCGATTGCGCGTACTGCTCACCCTGTGACTGGTCTCGTCACGTGAGCCGGGTCGGCCGCCGCGGACTGCGCTGGGTGCGATTTCATCTGACAGCGATGAGTTTCCGGTGAACCGACGTTTTACCGTGCAACCGACGAACGAAGGGATACCTCATGGTGGACATGAAACTCGAGCTCGTCCTGCTTCCAGTGACCGATGTGGACCGCGCCAAGGCGTTCTACGTCGACAAGGCAGGTTTCACGCTGGATGTCGACCATCAGCCGAGCGACGACTTCCGGGTTGTCCAGTTGACGCCACCCGGCTCGGCCTGCTCGATCACGATCGGGCTCGGGCTCACCACCATGCCACCGGGGTCCATCGAGGGCACTCACCTGGTGGTCACGGACATCGAGGCCGCACGCGCTGAGCTTGTTGAGCGAGGGGTGGAGGTCAGCGAGATCCGGCATCTCGAGGATGGCAAGTGGCAACGCGGACCGCATCCGGAGCGCGGCGACTATGAGTCGTTCGCCAACTTTAGCGATCCAGACGGCAACAGCTGGACACTGCAGGAACGTGGGCACGGCGGGCCGCGCTAAGGCGGGACGTAGCCTAACCGGCGACGAGTTCCGAACGGGCCTCGACGACGGTGAGCAGGACCGTCGGCCCGGTGACCGTGGCGTCGCCAGGGACATCGAGCCAGCCGCCGCCGTCAACGCGGTACTCCCCGGTGTACGTGACGTCGACTCGCGCCGCGACGACACCGCGGGCCGAGTAGCGGTGGCTGACGTCCTTGCTCGGGTACGGCCTTCCGGGGTCCGCCGTCGTCGTCGCCTCGCCGTCACCGAAGGACCACCGGTAGGCCACGGCCTCGAGGCGCAGATCCACACTGCGGCCGAGAATGTCGATACCGGTGACCGTCCGGCTCCGGTTCTCGGTATAGAAGATCGTGTCCAGGTTGACGAGAGTGCGCCCGCTCGACGGCTGGATCTCGACGGTAGCCGCCAGTAGCCTCACGCGGTCCCTGAATGTCCGCAGGAGGAGGAGATTCAGGTCCGGCGTCCCAGCGATCTCCGCACTGATGCATTCGGCTCCCGCAACTTGCCAGGCGGTAATGGCCCTCCCGGCGACCTGGTCCCACTGGCGCGTCCATCGCCACATGCGGATCTGCGCGCCGTTCTCCGCCGGCGGACATAATCTCGTTGCCGACGGGCAGAGGATTCCGGCCACAGCCGGGTTGCTTCCCGCGCATGCCGGCGTCCATGTGACCTGCACGATGACACTCGCGCCGTGGGCCGACTGCTGGCCCGCACTCGAGATACCAGCTGAATCGCCTCCCGTGACGACCGCCGTGTCGCTTTGGTCATCGAGACGGCTGAGAACGTAGTCGCTGTCCTCGCCCTGTCCGAACGCCGTCGGGGCCGGCAGCGAGCAGAGGGCGACCGTCGCGAGGACGGTGCCGAGCCGGAGCAGAAGACGTCCTGGTACAGCGCTCATGAGGCATCGCTCCTCTGGTCGCGAATTCCCTTGATCCGCCAGACCCCGTTCGACCACTCGAGGTCGACAAGCAGCACGGTCTGTCTCGCGGCCACCTGGTCGACGACCCTTCCGCTGCCGTCTATGTGCCTATAGGGGCTCACCGCGATGTCGACCACTACGGTCGCCTGGCTGGTCGAGCGGATACCGGTTGCCGCGATCCTCTTGACATATAAGCGTCCGCCCTCGGCCTGGCCACCGCGGTCGTAGATGTCGTCGACGGCGGCGGCAATGCTCGTACACGAGTCGCAGCTCGGTCCGGCGTAGCGGCGCAGCGGTTCGGAAACACCGGTCCGGTAGGCATCGTTGATCAGACCGATGTAAAAGCGGGTGAAGGCCGATGCGCCCGCCGGCGTTTTGGCCCGCGCCTTGCCCTGTGCGCTCGGGCTCGTGGTCACAGGTCCCGGTCCGGAGGACGAGCTGGCCGCGGAGGTCAGTGGCGGCAACCCGGACGGCTTCGAGCCATCACCCCCACCGCAGGCGCCGATGGGTGCGAGGACAACCAACCCGACGATGCATAAGTCGAGGCATAAGCGGATTGCCCCGCGCGCCGCTGTCGGGCCCACCATGGCCGGACAGCGTAGGCGACTCGTGGTCACCGTACGCAATGAACCCGTCACTCTGTGGATAACGTCGGCAGCCAGGCCCCCCGAGTAGGGAACACCTGGGCAGCCAAAGGCACAGCGGCCCAATGCGCATGGGCCGAATGGCGAGACGGCAGGGACCTTCGCTCCTACTCGGCCCTCGGCCCTCCAGGAGATCGTAACGACAGAGGTGCTGCCCTACCCGCCAAATCCGCGGCGGAGAGGCAGCCCAGAAGGAAGGGGCCGGAAATGCGCCGGAGAACCTTTGATGCGATCCTGTCTGCCGGCGGGTTCGTCTTGACGATTGTGTTGTTCGTGGCCGGCGGGCTGTTGCTGTGGG
>DASYTV010000143.1:0-5461 GCA_036001885.1 Actinomycetes bacterium | reverse complement strand
CTTCACCAGGGCCTGGTACGCGACGGAGTTGGTGTCCACCTTGCCGTTCTCGGCCTTCTCCTCAGCAAACGCTGTGCAGAGTCCGTAGCCGGCTGTTCCGGTTGCGTCTGGGCCGACGGGCTCACTGGACTGCCCGGCATTGGCGTGCTCACTGGCCTCGCTGTTCCGGTGTGCCGAGCCCTGGTTGCCGGGGTCGGTGTGATCGTTGCTTGCGGCCGGCGCGCCAACGGTTTGGTGTGCGAAGTTCTGGATGGGCTCGGGCAGGGCACCTGCGTACGCGGCGGCCGCCAGGCCGCCGAACCCGACGGCTCCGGCTGCGGCAGCAGCGGCGAGCTTCGTACCCAAGAGCGTTGCCAGCAGAGATCGTCTCCTAGCGGCGGTGGCATGAAGGCGGTGACCGTCCACATCCCGTTCCCGAACGAATGCCGCAACTGCCGCCGTCTGGCCGGCAAGCTCACGGTCAGAGGCCGGGCCGGCTGCTGCGGAAAGCAGGTCGGCGAGCGCTTCGACCTCCGGGGCGGCTCGCTCGGTGGAGAGGTCACCGTCAAGCAAGCGGTCGAGCGCCACCCCAGGGACCGGCTGGTCCCCGGCGCGTCTCGGGAAGGGGAACTCGGGCATCTCGCCGCCATAACCGCCAGGGCCGCTCATTGTGTTACACCTCCTTCCACACCTTGCTCGAGGAGCAAGGCGGCCAGCCGTCGCAGACCGCGGTGCGCTGCGATCCGTACGGCCCCTGGGCTCTTGCCGAGTAACTCGGCTACCTCCTTCGCGCCGAGGCCGGCCACCACCCGAAGCGTGATGATCTCGGCCTGCTCCGGCGGCAGGCCGGCGATCATCGCGAGAGCCCGCTCGGTGGCGATGCGCTCGGCCACACCCTCCGCGGTGTAGTCCGGTCCCGGTCGCTCATACAGGTGCGGGTCGGGAACGGTGTAGATCGGCCTTCGCGCCGTACGGCGCCACGAATCGATCACCCGGTGACGAGCGATCGTGAAAAGCCACCCGCGGAATGCGGTCTCATCGCCGCCGAAGGTCGGCAGCCGGCGCGCGACGTCGAGCCATGCTTCTGACGAGGCGTCGTCCACGGACTCGGCGCCGATCACCTGGAGGTAGCGCAGCAAGGCTGGCTGTATATCCCGCCACAGCCGGCCGAAGGCGTGCTCGTCGCCGCCACGCGCAGCGGCGAGCACGCCATCGAAGTCGGCCCCAAGCACAGCGGCCCACCCTAATGCTCCCGCCTACCATCGGCGAGTCGTTCGGCCCTGTGATCGCGAGCGCCGTCTGACAAATGCAGGGCCGCCGTCCTAGAGGTAAGGCCCGCTCCGGTCGACGCGCTCCTGCTGCGGGGTTTGCTGTGTGCCCGGCAGCTGCCCGGGCATCATCCCGGGTGGCAGGCCCACGCCGGGTGGCAGGGCGCGGCGCATCTGCTCGAGCTGGGCGCGCGCCGCCATCTGCTGAGCGAACAACGCCGTCTGGATGCCATGGAAGAGCCCCTCCAGCCAGCCGACTAGCTGGGCTTGGGCGATCCGCAGCTCGGACTCGGTGGGCAGCTCGTCCTCGGTAAAGGGGAGTGACAGCCGTTCGAGCTCGTCGATCAACTCAGGTGCAAGGCCCTTCTCGAGCTCCTCGATCGAGCTCTTATGGATCTCTTTCAGCCTCGCCCTGCTCTTCTCGTCGAGCGGGGCTACACGCACCTCCTCGAGCAGCTGCTTGATCATGCTGCCGATCCGCATGACTTTGGCCGGCTGTTCGACCATGTCGGTGATGGATGGCTCGGACTCGTTGTCGTCCGACTCACCGGGCGAACCGGCCACGGCGATCCCGTCCGGGCCCACGACGACAATCTGTGGCTCGTCTTGCTGGTCTTGTGAACCGTGCTCGGGCTGCTGCTCGCTCATAGCCCTCTATCCTTACCTGTCTTGGCGGCGACATGCATAGCCGATCGGCCGCCGGTGCCCTGCGGCAGGTCCACGACGCTGCTCAGGACCGTGGCAAAAGCCTCCACGTGGGTGATCAGACCGCCAGAACGATCTTGCCGATGTGCTGGCCAGCCTCCATGATCCGATGTGCCTCAGCCGCCGCGGCAAGCGGAAGGACACGGTCGACGACGGGCTTTATCCGGCCATCGATCAGCAGCGGCCACACATGATCGCGGACGGACCGGACGATCGCGGCCTTCTCCTTCGCCGGCCGGTGCCGCAATGTCGTCGCCAGAATCGCTGCCCGCTTCATCGACAACTTGCCGAGGTCGATCTCGGCTTTGCGACCACCCTGCAGGCCGATGACGACCAGTCGCCCGTTGAAGGCGAGTGCTTCGAGGTTGCGGCTGAGGTAGGCCGCTCCCATGTTGTCCAGGATCACGTCGACTCCGCGCCCGCCGGTGGCCTCGCGTACGACCTCGACGAAGTCCTCGTTCTTGTAATGGATCGTTATCTCCGCACCCAGCGCCCGGCACCGCTCGAGCTTCTCCCCGGAGCCGGCGGTCGTGAAGACGCGGGCGCCGACGTGCGCGGCAAGTTGGATGGCGAACGAGCCCATGCCGCCTGCCCCCCCGTGGACGAGGATCGTCTCGCCCGGCCGGAGCGCGGCCAGCATGAAGAGGTTGGACCAGATCGTGCAGGCCGCCTCAGGAAGGGCGGCTGCGTGGACGAGCGGGATGCCGTCGGGCACCGGAAGCACCTGGCCCGCGAGAACCGCCACTCGTTCCGCGTAACCACCTCCAGCGAGCAGCGCGCACACCTGGTCACCGATCTGCCAATCGGAGACGCCTTCCCCGGTTGCGGCGACCGTGCCTGAGCACTCGAGTCCAGGCCACGGCGGCGCACCCTCGGGCGGGTCGTATAGGCCCCGACGTTGCACCAGGTCGGCGTGGTTGACTGCGGCAGCGGCGATATCGATCAAGACCTCTCCCCGTCTGGCGACAGGGTCGGGGACTTCGATGAGACGAAGAACCTCCGGCCCGCCCGGGTGGTCGACTGTGACGGCGTGCACGTGTCCAGAGACTAGCCGCGCGATCAAGGTTCGTACCTACTCAGGGCCTCCCCCAGGGTCCTCGCTTCGCTGCGGGTCACGTTGGGCCAGGAGCCGGCGGGTCGCGTCGGCGGCTTCCCGGACCGCCGCCACACTGCCGCCCTTCGCTCCCGCCGCGTACCCCACAAGAAAGGTGGTCAGCGGCGCGGCCGGCCTGGCGACCTCGTGGGCTGCGACACGGGCGAGCTCGAGAAGGTCCATCACGTCGAGGGAGAGGTCGATGCCCAGCTCGTGCTGAAGGTCCGCGACCCAGTCCGTACTGACCCCGATCGGACCGCGGCGCCCCTCGTCATCCGCCATGCCTGGCCACCTCCACGTCCTCCCAGGTG
Source organism: Actinomycetes bacterium (assembly GCA_036001885.1). Taxonomy (GTDB): domain Bacteria; phylum Actinomycetota; class Actinomycetes; order JAKEEW01; family JAKEEW01; genus DASYTV01. Next base: position 2,105 of record DASYTV010000143.1, on the reverse strand, counting down.
TCACAGTCTCGTCCGGCACCCGTCGAGTCCGGCAGCCGGCTGAGGCTGAGCCGCGCGACCAGCTCGCGCAATGGAGTCCCTGTGTACGGCGGGCCGAGCGTGCCGAGCGCCCGGACAAGAGAGTCCACGCGGTATGCGCCTAGCAGCGGCTGGTCCCGTCCGTCTTCGTCGACAAGGATCGCCCCGTCTCCTGACATCGCCGCGAGGAGGCTGCGAAGTGTCTGCGCAGTGGTGTGGGGTACATCGCAGGCCAGCAGCACCGCGATCGGCGCCCGTGCCATGGCGACGCCGGTAGCGATCGCCGCCACCGGCCCTCCGCCGGGCGGGTCCTCTGTGCACCAGAGGGCGGGGATTCCCGGTCGCTGCGGGCCGACCACGATCCGCCGATCTGCGTCTGCGCAGGCGGCCAGGACGTGCGCGAGCATTGGCCTGTCGCCGATACGAATCATCGCTTTGTCGACGCCGCCGAGCCGCCGGCTCACGGCGCCCGCGAGGACGATCGCATCGAACGGTTCGGTCATGCGACGAGTATCCCGGCGACGATCCGGTGCGGACACGGTGGCTGGCCAGAGGGCTCGCGTTCCTTTGCAGCCGCGGTACTAGGACCAATGGTCGAGCAGGTCAGGCGAGATCTGCCGGTCATGGCAGCTCGGGGCCGAGCAGAGGCCCGCGCGGCGCCCAGGCAGCAGGTTCGGGCACACCGGTAAGCGTTCCGCTCTGTCCGGGCTCGAGCTCGACCGTGAGCGGATCACCGGAGACCGGTACGAAGAGCCGTACCTCGGCGTGGCAGGCGCGTCCGGCCGTCTCCCGCACCCGTACCACTAGGGCTCCGTCAGCGGTCAGCACAAGCGAGAGCAGGACCACGTCGTGATCGGGATGCACCTGGACGAGACCGGCGGCGTGTGGCAGATGGCCTGGGTGGCAGTCGGTTAGCACGGCAACCAATGGTGAGGACGGTTCGGTCGGCACGCCGTGCGGACGGAAGTCGAACACGACGTCCTCCCACGGCTGCGCGACCAGCCAGTAAGTCCGGTAACCGACCGGAGGCACGTTGAGGGCGTCGAAGACGAGCGTTGCGCTGGCCAGGCTGCCTTCCGCGTGGCGCTCGATCCCGTCGACGGCGATGGGCACCCGCCGGTCCCACTCATCGAGGATGGCCACGGCCGAGGTGCCGGGCGCCGGCCAGGCGACCCTGGCCCGGACCGGGTCAGTCCGCGGCCAGCTGAGCCCGTTGAAGACCACGATCGCACGGCTGCCCTCACCCTCGGTCCTGATGTGTGAGGTGAGATGGCCAAGTGATCGAGTACGTACGTCGGCGGCTCTTTCACCTGCCTGTTTTGCCGGCGCGAGGCCGGGTGCCTCGGCGAGCTCGGCGTTCAGGTGTTCCAGCAGGTGGTGGGGATATTGGCCGCCGACAAGGCTTGCCAATGTCGCCCATTGCTCCGCCTCGATCAGCATGCGTCGGGCATAGTCGCGCACCGCGGACACGCAAGCTCCCGGGTCGGGTCGAAAGTGAAGGGAGATCTGGACACACTCGCTCGGTCAAGCGTCGGTGTCAACGCGGATAAGGCGGACGGCTTAGCGGCAGAGCGTCGCCTCGGATGCTTGTCACCGCCCACGATCTCCTCCTCGTCCGAGACGAGGAGGAGCGGGGTGGTGAAGGATGAACCGGCAGCCAGACGGTACGTAGGCTTTGACGCATTCGTGGCCCGGTTTGTTCCCGGGAATCGCGCGGTGTGGCGGGCATTTGCCGCAGATGGCCTGCATCCTCCGCTTGATCTCTGCCCGCCGCCGTTGCGCTGCACGCTATGCGCTGGCGACCGCACAGCTGAAGGTCCAATCCCATACCGGACGACCAAACCAGTTCTCACGAGAATCACAGGGTCCGCAGTTCCTCGCTATTCACCGCGCGCTGCTTGGCATAACCATGTCAACCTTCCCGGGCACGACTGCAGCGAAGGACTTACGGTACGTTCAGACGCCTGGAGGGCTCGCCTAGTGGCCGATGGCGGCGGTCTTGAAAACCGCTAGGGCGCGTGAGCGTCCTCGTGGGTTCGAATCCCACGCCCTCCGCCCTGTGACCTGGGAAAACGTTGCTCTGGACC
>DASYTV010000142.1:0-3866 GCA_036001885.1 Actinomycetes bacterium | reverse complement strand
CGCGGGATCGATCGGCTCGCCTGGCCTAGCCCCCATCACTGGGTGCCCGCGCTGGTAGCCGGCAGCGGGGGTGCGGAGCAGTGGCGGTGGTCGGTCACTCCTTCCGCCACTTGCGGTCCGAGCAGAACGATCAGGGAACGTCTGTATGACTGATCTGGACGTGTGGTCACGGGCGTACTCGAGTCTCCGGAGCCAAAGGGAATATTTAGATTGTTACCTTGCCCGGAATCGCCGGAAAGTAGGCCCCGGGCCGCCGGAAGGCCGTACGACCCGGGGCCGGTGCCGGTGTTTCGAGATCCAGATCCGTCGCGGCGGAGCGCGGCCCGCCGGCACGATCAAGCCTCCCGTGCTTGCCTCGATCCCGAGCGACATGAAGGGCACCCTGCCTCGATCCCGAGCGACATGAGGGGCACCTCACCCGATAGGTCGGGGTGAGGGTGCACCTCATGCGAAGAGGAGGCGGTTAGCTGACGGTGGTGGGTACCCCAGTCGGGAGTGCGAGCCCGAATCAGACGCGCTCGAGGCCCTCGGTCTCCGTGACGACCGGCTCCTCTGCCGGCCCTGGCCGGAGGCCGCTCAAGGCGACGGCGTGGAAGTCATAAGGCACGAATTAAATGCATATACATCTAATGTGTAAACATCTAATGCTCGTACACCTAATGTTCGTGCAGGGTACCCTCTGATCGTGAGCGAAGAGGCCGTGGTGGGGGCATGGCGTGACCTGCTTGCGAAGCACGCGGCGGCCTGGTCCGCTCTGGAGCGCGAGCTGGACAAGCATGACCTCGGCCCTAGTGAGTTCGAGGTCCTCGACTACATGGTCGAACGCGGCCAGGACAACTACCGAGTACAGGAGCTTGCCGACGCGACGCATCTGAGCCAGAGCGCGCTGTCCCGGCTGATCGCTCGCCTCGAGCGCGCCGAGCTGGTCTGCCGCTCGATGTGCGACTTCGACCGCCGAGGGGTGTTCGTTCGCATCACCGATCAAGGGCATGCGCGGCTGATCGCAGCACGGCCGACCCATCGCGCCGTGCTCGAGGCTGTCTTCGACGGCTGACCAGGCGCGGAGCGTGTGCACGCCGGTGGAGTGGAGCTCGTCGAAGGGCCGGTGACCAGAACCGGCGCCACGGAACGATCACCTCGATCTAGGCACGAGATCCGGAAGGGAACCTCGTCGAGGTAAGTACCTACCTGAGCTGACATCTCGTCGGCGCGTCTCCACGGGCTCTATCGAAGACGTCGCTAGGTTGGTGGGATCCGAACAGATGTTCGGCACATGGCGGGCTGGGCGTGGTGGTCCTTCGGCACTGGCTGCCGGGTGAGACGACAGGGCCGAGCCTCGGTCAACCAAGCGAGGTGAGTTCCGCTGCTGGTGCTGGGCGTCGATCCTGGGCTGACCCGGTGTGGCTTCGGTGCTGTCGACGGAGCCCCAGGCGCAGCGCTGCGCCTGGTCGATGTGGGGATCGTGCGGACGGCAAGCGACGAGGATCCGGCCCGCCGTCTGCTTGCCATCGAGGCCGAAGTCGAGCGGTGGCTGGAACGAATCGCGCCGGACGCGGTCGCAGTGGAGCGAGTTTTCAGCCAGCACAACGTCCGAACGGTGATGGGCACAGCGCAGGCAGCGGCCGTCGTGATGGTGGCCGCGGCGCGACGTGGGCTTCCGGTGGCTACACATACGCCGAGCGAGGTCAAGGCAGCAGTGACCGGTAGCGGTGTCGCGGTCAAGGGGCAGGTCGAGTCGATGGTCATGCGGCTCCTCGGGCTCACCGAGCCGCCTCGACCCGCCGATGCCGCCGACGCCCTCGCCCTCGCGATCTGTCATGTCTGGCGTGGCGGAGCCCGGCTTCGCTTGGATACGGCCCTATCGCGGATGGCTGAACAGCGGAGGTCGAGCGGATGATCGCGTTCGTGTCCGGGCGCGTCGCGGCGATCGCGCCGGATGGCGCGGTCGTGGAGGTCGGTGGTGTCGGCCTCGCGATCCAATGCACGCCGACCACGCTTGCCACGCTGCGGCTAGGGGAGCCGGCGCGTCTCGCGACGTCGCTCGTGGTGAGGGAGGACTCGCTCACCCTCTTCGGGTTCTCCGACGACGATGAGCGCACGGTCTTCGAGCTGGTCCAGACTGCCAGCGGGGTTGGCCCACGCCTCGCACAGGCGATGCTCGCCGTGCACTCGCCCGAGGCGCTGCGACGGGCGGTCGCCACCGAGGATCTCGCTGCCCTCACCCTGGTCCCTGGCATCGGCAAGAAGGGCGCCCAGCGGATCGTGCTCGAGCTGAGGGACCGCCTTGGCCCGCCGGGTTCAGCCGGAGCTGGAGGCGCTGGAGGTTCGGTGCCTGTCCAGGGGCGCCCGGTGGCACCTGCTGGTTGGCGCGAGCAGGTGCACGGCGCGCTGGTCGGCCTCGGCTGGTCGGCGCGGGAGGCCGATGACGCGATGGGCGCCGTCGCGCCGGACGCCGACGCTGCGCTCGCCGCGGGTGAGCAGCCCGACATCCCAGCTCTATTGAAGGATGCGTTGCGCGCGCTAGGGAGCCGCCGATGACCCGCAACCCACGGCCTCGGGATCGTGGTCAGGCAGACGGGAGTGCGCGCGATGCCGCCGCAGCCGCAAGTGCCGCCACCACAAGCAACGCCGCAACTGGCGAGGGCAGGATAGGCGAGGGCACCGCAACGGCCGCAGAGATGACGGCAAAAGACATCGCAGCGGCGCGAGACGCGGTCGTCACAGACCCGGTCGGCAAGGACGAGTCGGACTGGGACGTGTCAGACAGAGATATGGCCGAGCGAGAGCTCGCCGAGGCTCGGGACGCAGGCCTTGGGGACGCTGCCGTTGGGGACACTGCCGTTGGGGACACTGCCGTTGGGGACACTTCCGTTGGGGACACTGCAATGGGGGATCCTGCCGTTGGGGACCCCGCCAAAGCCCAGGCAATGGCGCGGGAGGCGGACGCCACAAACGAGCGGCAGCGTCTGGTCGCGGCCGACGCGCGCGGCGACGACAAGGTCGTCGAAGCCGCGCTGCGCCCCCGGCGGCTTGGCGAGCTCATCGGCCAGGAGCGCGTTCGTGAACAGCTCGGCCTGGTGCTGCAGGCCGCGCTGCGCCGCGGTCACCCTCCCGACCACATCCTGCTCTCCGGTCCACCCGGCCTGGGCAAGACCACCATCGCCCTGATCGTTGGTCATGAGCTCGGTGCCCCGATCCGGGTCACCAGTGGTCCGGCCATTCAGCATGCCGGTGACTTGGCCGCAATCCTCTCGTCACTCGCGGAGGGCGAAGTTCTCTTCCTCGACGAGATCCACCGGATGGCCCGGCCGGCCGAGGAAATGCTCTATATGGCGATGGAGGACTTCAGGGTCGATGTCGTGGTCGGCAAGGGTCCGGGTGCGATGGCGATACCACTCGATATCCCCCACTTCACGCTGGTCGGCGCCACCACCCGAGCCGGCCTGCTGCCCGGACCCTTGAGGGATCGCTTCGGATTTACCGCCCACCTGGACTTCTACGAGCCTGCCGAGATCGAACTCATCCTGCGACGGTCGGCTCGGCTACTTGACGTACACCTCACCGCCGACGGCGGAGTCGAGATCGCCGGTCGATCTCGTGGCACGCCCCGCATCGCAAACCGGCTGCTGCGCCGCGTTCGGGACTTTGCCCAGGTTCGGGCGGATGGGGTGGTGACCGCGGAGGCCGCGCAGGCAGCGCTCGCCTTGTACGAGGTCGATCAGCGCGGCCTCGACCGGCTCGATCGAGCGGTGCTCGACGCCTTGCTCGACCGCTTCGGCGGCGGGCCGGTCGGCCTCTCCACGTTGGCCGTTGCGGTCGGCGAAGAATCCGAGACGGTCGAGGAGGTTGCCGAGCCGTTCCTCGTC
>DASYTV010000141.1:0-6634 GCA_036001885.1 Actinomycetes bacterium | reverse complement strand
CGCGCCAGGGCCGCCTGTTCGGCGGCGGACGGGGTAGTGTCGCCCAACGCTCGCAGGAGCCGCTTGTAGCGCCTCCGGGCTGGGTCGCCCGGTAGTAGATTCCGATCCATGGGCTGCCCTCCTAGACAGGGTGGTCCTAGGCCCGGTTGCGAGGTGCCCTTCGCGGCCGGGCCGCCTATGTGTCAGTCGGGGGTATTGCACCCCTAGCCGGTTGGCGTTCCTGCAGGAAACCGCAGGTCAGCATGCCGTTTCGGTCGTGCATACGGGTGCGTTATCCGGCGAAGCAGACCCTTCCCTGAGCATGGACACGAGGGCGCGGATCTCCCCGAGGGCGTCGCGTCCCGCCGACCGAATGGTCTGCAGCGCCTTGTCCGCGCCATCCCTGCCATGCTCCAGCGCATCCTGAGCCACTCCCGCTTGTACGGTCATCAGCGAGACGGTGTGAGCGAGGACGTCGTGCACGTCACGTGCGATTGCCAGGCGGGACTCGGCCACCCGGCGCTCAGCCTCTCGGTCACGGTCTGCTTCGGCTCTGGCCGCACGATCCTCCAGCTCTGCGATCAACGCTCTTCGGTCGTGTGTCACCTGACCGAAGAGAATGGCGGCCAAGATCCAGCCGATCGCGGCAGCTGCCGACGAAGCCGACTCGTTCCCGGCCGCGAGCATTCCGATCAGTGACAGCGCCACCGCCAGGCCGCCCACAGCGAGCTGGCGGACCCGGTCCCCGGTTGCGCCGAGAAGATAGAAGGCGATCAGGAACGGCAGATTGATCAGCCCACTGCGGTAACCCAGGCCATACCACACCATGATCACCACAAGGGTGCCCAGCGCACCCATTGCCGCCGCCCGCGCGGCCAACGCCGCGAAGCCCACACCCGCCGCAAGCAATGCCACGGCAATCACGTCCAGGCCCCGACCCGTGGCCGAACCCTCGGGCCTGCTCGCGAGAGACGCAATGACGACGAGCGCGCCGACGACAACGAACACCGCCCGGTCCGCCAGGGGGAGGCCTCTGAGCGGTCCGCGCATGACGCTCACAACAGAAAATCCCTCACACTCAGCATTCTCAGGCCTGCTGGTTCCCGCGCTGCGTCATTCATTCTGGGGTGCACGGCTCAGGTCGCGCCGGCCGGTATGAGCCGCGCGTCGGCGGTGGGCCGGACGTGGACGGTGTCGCCGGGGGCGAGGTCGAGCCGGTCTGCCGCGCCGCGGGTGATCTGGGCCCAGGTGTGGTGGCCGTCGAGCGACATCTCGACGCGGACTTCGAACCCGAGCCGCACGATACGGGTGACGGTCGCGGTTGCGCCGTTCGGGAGGGGGGCGTCTGACAACTCGATGTCGTGGGGTCGCACGAGCCGGCCGTCGATCTCGGTGACCGGGCCGAGAAATCGCATGACAAACGGACTGTCAGGGTTGTCGTAGATCTCCTGAGGGCTCCCGGCCTGTTCGACGATGCCATCGGCAAGCACGACGATCTCGTCGGCGACCTCGATGGCCTCTTCCTGGTCGTGGGTGACGAACACGGTAGTGACGTGGACCTCGTCGTGTAGGCGGCGCAGCCAGGCGCGCAGTTCTTTGCGGACCTGGGCATCGAGCGCGCCGAACGGCTCATCGAGAAGCAGCACCTGCGGCTCGACCGCCAGTGCGCGGGCCAGGGCCATCCGCTGACGCTGCCCGCCCGACAGTTGAGCCGGATACCGGTCGGCGAACTGCTCGATGTGGACCAGCTCGAGCAGTTCCGCAACCCGCTTGCGGATCTCGGTCTTGGGGCGCTTGCGGATCTTCAGGCCGAAGGCGACGTTGTCGTGGACGGTCATGTGCTTGAACGCGGCGTAATGCTGGAACACGAAGCCGACGTTGCGGCGCTGCGGGGCCAGCCGGGTCGCGTCGATTCCGTTGATCGTCACGGTGCCGGAGTCGGGGACCTCCAAACCCGCGATGACACGCAGGAGGGTCGATTTGCCGCCGCCGCTCGGCCCGAGCAGCGCGGTCAGCGAACCCGAGGCCACGTCGATGGACACGTCTCGCAGGACCGGCGTCACGCCGAAGGTCTTGGTGACGTTACGAACCTCAATGGCCATCAGTCGCCATCCTTAGGGCGCAGCAGCTTGGTCAGGAGCAGGGTGGTGATCGCGATGAGGGCCAGCGCGGTCGCGGCGGCGAACGCATCCTGCTCCTCGAAGTTCTGGAATCGTTCATCGACGAAGAGCGTCAACGTCTGGGTCTGACCGACGAGTCGGCCAGAGACCACGGCGATGGCACCGTACTCGCCAAGCGCCCGGGCCAGGCAGAGCACGACGCCGTACGCCAAGGCAGCGCGGATGCCGGGGATGGTGATCCGCCGGAAGGTCTGCGAGGCGCTGGCGCCCAGTGTGTGCGCTGCCTGTTCTTGCTCGTTGCCCATCTCCACCAGGACCGGCTCGACCGCGCGTACGACCAGCGGCAGCGAGACGAACACGGTCGCCATGATCATGCCAGGCATGGAGAAGATGATCTGGATGCCGTGCCCTTCGAGCCAGCCGCCCACAGGGGCATAGCGGCCGTAGACCAGGATCAGGGCCAGCCCGACCACCACCGGCGAGACCGCGAGCGGCAGGTCGATCAGCGCGTTGAGCAGTCGCTTGCCGGGAAAACGGCGGCGGGCGAGCAGGATGGCCATGCCGACGCCAAACACCGTGTTGATGGCCACGGCCCACAGCGCCACGACGATCGTGATCTTGAAGGCGTGCACTGCCTCAGGCGAGGACAGAGATTCGATGACCGGACCTATGCCGTCCCCGAAGGTGCGCCAGAGGATCAGCCCGACGGGCAGGGCCAGCAGGAACAGCAGGTAGACCAGCGCGAACAGGCGCAGGGCGTATTTAGCCATGACGAGCGCCCCACCGTTGGATGAGGTCGAGGATGACGACGACGACCAGCGCCACGACCAGCAGGACGGTCGCGACCGCCGCTGCGCCCGTCGGGTTGTCGGTCTCGATCTGGCCAAAGATGTACACAGAGGCGACCTGTGTCTGGAACGGCAGGTTCCCGGAGATCAGCACGGTGGCGCCGAACTCCGCAATCGCTCGGGTGAACGCCAGCGCCGTTCCCGACAGCATTGCCGGGAGGAGGTTGGGCAGGATGATCCGGCGGAACGTCACCAGTGGTCCTGCACCGAGTGAGGCCGCGGCCTGCTCCATGTCCCTGTCGAGTTCGAGCAGCACCGGCTGAACGGTGCGCACGACGAACGGCAGTGTGACGAACAGCAGCGCCACTACCACTGCTATGCGGCTGTAGGCGATGTCGATGCCTAAGGGGGTGGTCGGCCCGTACAACGAGAGCAGGACCAGGCCGGCCACGATGGTCGGCAACGCGAACGGTAGGTCGATCAGCACGTCCACAACGGACCGGCCGGGAAAGGTGTCGCGTACCAGTACCCATGCGATGACGGTTCCCATGACCAGGTTGATGAGCGCGACGATCAGCGAGGCGCCCACCGTCAACTCCAGCGCCGCCCAGGCGTCCGGGGTGCGCACCGCCCGCCAGAACGTGCCTGGCCCTTCTGAGCCGGAGCGCCAGACCACCGCGGCGAGCGGGATGAACACGATCACGCTCAGAAAGATCATCGAGACGCCGAGTCCCACCCCGGTACCGCGATTCCCGGCCAGCATGGCGGCCCGACCAGCGCGACTCCGGGTGGGTCCGGGTGCGTTCGGTCTGGCATCCGGCGGTGGCGTGCCGGACGCCAGACCGGTTGCCTTGGCTGTATCTGTGGACAACAGGATGGCTCCGCCTACCCGACCGAGACACCGACGGACTGCTCGACCTGGGCCATGATGCCGGTGCCTGGCTCGAAGAACTCCTTGTTCACCTTCGTCCAACCGCCGAGGTCGGCGATGGTGAACAGACCGGGCGGGGTCGGGAAGTTCGCGCCCGGCATGCCCTCGACGACGGGGCGGTAGCCGTTCGCCACGAAGATCTTCTGTCCCTCCGGCGAGTGCAGGAAGTCCAGAAACGCCTTCGCCTCGACGGGGTGGGCGCTGTTCTTCGTCACCGCCACCGGGTTCTCGATCAGGATCGTCGACTCCGGCACTGTGTAGTCCAGCGGCCGATTGTGCTGCTGCGCGAAGATCGCCTCGTTCTCGTACGCGAGCATTGCGTCGCCCTTGCCCAAGGTGAATGTCTGCAGCGCCTTGCGTGCGCTCTCGTCCTGTACAGGCACGTTCTTGAACAACGCAGTCAGATAGGCCACGCCGGCCGGCCGGTCCGCATCTTTGTTCGACTTCGCCCCGTAGCCGGCCATGACGTTCCACCGCGCTCCGCCCGAGGTGAACGGGTTTGGTGTGATCACTTCGACACCAGGTCTGATCAGGTCGTCCCAGGTCTTGATGTTCTTTGGGTTGCCCTCACGCGTCGCGATCACCACCACAGAATCGGTGATCATGCCCTTGTTCGCGTCGGCATTCCAGTCATCCGCGACCAGATTCGCCTTGACCAGACGTGTCATGTCCGGCTCCAGCGAGAAGGCGACGATGTCGGCCCGCAAGCCGGCCGCCACCGCCCGGCTCTGGTCGCCTGAGCTCCCGAACGATTTGGTGAAGGTCACGTTGTTGCCGGCATCCGTCGCCCGGAACGCCTTGATCAACTCTTCGTACGCAGCCTGGGGGGTCGAGTAGGCGACCAACGCCAACTTGACCTTTCCAGCGCCACCGCCTGACCCGCCTGCGCAGGCGGGCAGGCCTGGGGCAACGAGCGCCAGGGCGACCAGCGCACCGATTCTCGTTCTCCGGCCTAACACGTCGACCCCATTTTATCGATCGGATTAGTAGAGAATCGTTATGCAACAGCCTCGGCCCGCGGAGTGTCAACACCCCGTTCAGAAGGTGAGATCGTCCGTTCAGCCCTTGCGCTGGGCGATCAAAGACTCGAGCACGTCAAGGTCGCCTGGTGACAGCCATGTCTCTTCCAACGGGCTGCCACCGGCCCGCTGGATCGCCGCCTTAAGCGGCCCCGCCCACGTGTGCTCGATGAGTGCCACGGCGGCCATCGAGCCAGCGGGTACTGCATCGGCCAGAGACCAGGCCATGACATCGACGTCGTCGGCGTCAGGCACGGCCGGTTCGACGTTGTCCTCATCCTCGGGCCTGCCGAGAAGCGCGGCGGCCAGCCCGCCGAGCTCTGCGTCTGCCCCGGAGGGCGCCGCAAGCGTCTCGAATGCGCCGTCTTCGGCACGTGAGACGAGGAGCAGGTCGACGAGTCGGACGATCCCGGCCTCTCGAAGCCGGGTGAACTCCGCGAGCACCTCGCCGGAGAACGTCGGCTGGTCGAAGCCGACGACCACGACTTGCACCGGGCCTATCATCGGCCGACCCGCGAGCGCAGTCGTTCGTACTCCTCTGGCGTGATCACCCCGCCGTCAAGCAGGTTCTGCAAGGCCAGAAGAGTGTCCGCGGGGTCCCTCGACGGTGGGGGAGGTGCCGGCGGCCTTCCCTCTGGCAGCGGTGTTCGTGCGAGAGGCCCGCTCGTCCCGCCTGCCACCGCGGGACCCGACCCCGGCCGCCACTCCGGATGTGATGCCGCGTATGCCTGCGCCGGCGTAAACCGGCCACCGTAGTAGGGCACATTGCCGGTCATCCCGGCGCGCATCAACTGCTTCGGCACCAACAGCATCGGACCCCTCCGTTCGGCGAGCACTGTGAGAATGCGCCATGAGCGCGGCGTCTTTCGTCACCCGAGGAGAGTGACCGCATCGAGCCGACAGCGACCATCGGGACCCACGTGGCGCACAGATCGACAGACAGCGTCGTGATCACGAGCGCGTCCCGTGCAGCCCCTTGCTGGGCGAGGAACCTGTACAGCTCGAGCAGGGGTCGTGCCCCCGCTCGATGACCTCAGGTCGAGTCAGGCCCGGGAGCGTTGCTCTGCCAGGGAGGCGACCAGCGTGACGAGGATGGCTCCTACCGCCGACCCGATGAGACCGCTCGGACGCAGCGACAGGCCATCGCCGGCAAGCAGGCTGATCAGGAGTCCCCCGACGAAGGATCCGATGAGGCCGAAGACGAAGACCCGGCCCCAGCTGGGTGGCCGCATTCGCCGGTTCACCACGACGTCAGCGATCCACCCCCCAGCGAGGCCGATGACCAGGATGGCGAGCAGCAGCATGTCAACACCTCGCGGTCGGTGAAATGGCGAGACTTAGTGTGCGGGGTGCCAGCACGCCGCACGTCACCCGTACGGTGTGATTGGTGGCGCGCCGAAAGCGGCTTCATCTCACGCCTCGCCGGCTCGCAGAGGTGCAGCGGCGACCGCGTCCTTGGGCCTAGGACAGGGCAACCGGTGGCTGGTGCCCGCGCCAGTGTAGGTATCCGATCAGCCAGGACATGACCACGACGATGGCGCCGGCTAGCCGCACCTGATTCGTCCACTGCGCGGGATAGATCACATTCTCGACGTAGCGGTCGATGAAGCCGCGGACGGGCATCTCTTGCCCGGCGTGGCGGCGGGCCCACCGCTCTGCCGCGGTCAGCGGGCAGTTGAGCGAGAAGGCGATGAGAAGGACACCCCACAGTGCTGCGACCAGATGGGGCCAGAAGGCCGACGGCCAGCGCCAGGTAAGGAAGCCGCCGAAGACGACGTAGGCCAGGAACGCGAAGTG
>DASYTV010000140.1:0-2500 GCA_036001885.1 Actinomycetes bacterium | reverse complement strand
CCCGACGCGCCGAGTCAGCCGCCATCAAGCCAAGGCGACGCGATCTCCTGGGTGAACCGTGCCAGGCGCTACCACCACCGCGTACACCCCAACGCATGGGTACAGCGCCCCGCCGCCGACGTCGAGCCGATGGTGCCGGACGAGCTCGCGAAGGATGTTCGTGTCCTTTGGGAGGTCCTCCTGCGCCAGGGTCGTCATGACACATCGCGGATCTGGCATCGCCACATTCAGCCGCGCACCCCCGTCGATCGCGAGCTGGCGACCGATCCAGCCGTCCTCGACGAAGCCGGGTTCCTCGGTCGTGACGGTCACGTTCATCCGGAACCGACGCCGGTCGAACCGGCTGTCCGGTGCAAGCTCGGTCAGGCGCTGGAGCGTGGACGTCGTGAGGACCGACACTGGGTACAGGTCCAGGAACGAACCCGCCGGCAGCGGCGAGGCAAGACCGGCCGCGGCAAAGTACGCCGCGCCGAGCTTCTGCTCGACGATCGTGTCCCGGTATCCGGCTGGGTCGACATCCTCGACGTCCGGGTGGTACTGGTCGATGGTGAAGTCGTCGGGAGCGGCGCGGGCCAGGGTCACCTCCCTGCCGAAGTGCGCTGACAGCTCGCGGTCCACGTCGGGGGAGTCGCTGATGAGGACTCTGCCGTCGGACAGCACGATGCGGACGGGTGGCATCTCGCGGCCGGCACGGGGCTGCTCGACATACGAGGCCTCGCAGGCGAAGAGGTCTGGAAAGAGGCGAACGCTCTTCGCGCTCACCACCTTGCCGGTCTCGGTGTCAACAAGGGCGTAGGCGCGGTCGCCCAGAAGCCCGCTGCGCGCCAGCTCTGCCTGGTCCAGTCGTTCCCCTCGCATCGACTTGACCGGGAAGCGCTGGAGCTCCGCGACTGCGCCGACGACGGTGGTACTCGTTGCCATCAGCTTGCCTCGCGTCGCGTGCTCGACGACCGGGTTACATTGTCGTCTTCCGGTGCAACTTGCGCCAAGCCCGCGGCCCAGGACTCATCCAGCGACCGAAGCGAGGGCGACCGTCATGGAAAGGGCCAGGCGCGGAGAGCCCAGGCGAGCCCGAGCCAGACCACCGCGAACACGGCAAGCCATTGCAGCTCGAGCACCCACGGGCGCTGCGGACGCAGGACACGGCGCCTGACCTGGATGGCCGCGATAGCGACGATCAGCAGGAGAACGAAATCCGTGGGCCATGGCAGGACGCTCGTTGCGACGAGGATCCCGGCAGCGATCGCCAGCGCCAGGTAGAGCGCGAGCCCCATCCGCGGTGTCATCGGCGCATTGTGAACCTGATGACAGGCCGACGGAGGGCATCGGTGGACGGCGCCGCCGCTCCAGTTCAGACCGCGCTTCAGCCGACGATGTCAGGTTCGGCGTCGTCCTGACCTCCAACGCAGCTGGTCGGTCAGATACGAATGTGGCTCGTGGCTCCGGACCGGCAGAACGCGATTTCGTGCCACATACGAGCCCGGCTCGTAGGCACGATGCGACCGGCCGCCAAAGTGGGTCATTTACGAGTCTCATTCGTCAGTGGCACGTCTGTTGTGCCAACGACGAGCGTGGTTCGTATTTGTCGCGATTGCCACGTCCCAAGCGTCAGCCAGGAGCGGCAGCCACGCTCAACGACCAGATGACGCCGCGACCCTCCGGACGCTCGCGATGTCCAAATCGTCCAACCGACGATGCTCATTCGTATTTGTCATGGATCATGGAGTGGACCCCGGCTGGCCGACGGACCGCTGATCAGCCGACCTCGACGGGTGGGGTGAAGGCACGACCGGCGCCGCCCTCTGCCCATTGCGACATCAAGGGCGCGATCGCGTCCGCAGAACCGGCGAGTCCGAAGGTGCGCTCGACCAGCCAGATCGGGTGCTCGCCCTTTGTGGCGTCGTGGTCGTGCGGGCTCGACAGGCTGCACTTCGCGCACATCCAACGCAGCGATCCGGTCCAGTCCTCGGCACCGAAGCCGGCCTCGGTCACGAGCACGCCGAGCTCTTCCATGTCCGCTTCGGTGGGCGTCGTGACGGTGCTCTGAAGCGTCGGCTGCTCGGACGGCTCCATGCGCTCGAGCTCATCGAAGACCGAGAACGTGCGACCGAACGCCATCCGCTCGCCTCGGGGCACGACGTCATGAAGCACGAGGTCGCCCCACCGGTGACCGGAATCCGGCAGCGGAACGGATCCGAGGCGCATCCGGCACGGATCGATGCGGTCCCCCCAGACGACCTCGCCTCCCCCGTCGTCGGTGGCGTTCAGCCGTACCGGCGCCGGGCCGGACGGCATGCTCGGAGGTCCTGGACCGTCGTCAATGTCGAACTTCAGGCCGCGCCATGCCCATCGAGCGCTCTCCCAGTCGCGCAGCGCGGTCGCCGCGACGCCCATGTTCCAGTGGGCCTCTGCGCTGTCCGGATCGAGCTCCGCGGCTCGCCGATTGCACCGCATCGACTCCGCCCAGTTCCGTTGGAACTTGTACGCGAGGCCGAGGTTG
>DASYTV010000139.1:0-20057 GCA_036001885.1 Actinomycetes bacterium | reverse complement strand
CCGGGCCTGGTCATCCACAGCATCTACAACGGCTACTGGTTCTGGGGTCGCCCGTCGTTCTACGACCTGTGGCGTGACCTGCGCGCCGCGACGAGCGAGATCCGCCCGGACTGGGACCTAAGCAAGCCGGGGCTCCGCGCGGCCTGGGACGCGGGCGACTGGTCGCCGTTCCACGGATGGGACCGGAAGGCCGCCGGTGAGGCCTCTACCGCGCAGTGATGATCGTCGCCCCGACCTCGGGCCGGGTAGGTGCCATGCATGGAGCTCGTGCGCCGTCAGCTCGCGGGCTACCTGGAGGGAGCGCTCGGCACCGCGGGGGGCCCTAGCGAACTCGCCGACGATCTCCATCAGGAACAGCGCGTTCCAGAACAGCGCGAATGAACTGCTCGGTCGATTCCAGCTGATCGGCCAGCCGCCGGCAAACGGGACGGGTAAGGTCGCGACGTGAGTCAGCTGGAGTTCGATCGGCGCCTCGTCGAGCGGCTGGAGACCCTCTATGCGACGCGGGACGTCCTGCGCCGGCGCGAGCTGGTGCGAGCTGCGCTCGGCGCACGACCCGGCGACCGCATCCTTGACGTGGGCTGTGGCCCGGGTTTCTACGTCACCGAGCTCCTTGAGGCGGTCGGGCGGGAGGGCTCGGTCGTCGGTCTGGACATCAGCGCGGACATGCTCGCCGTGGCCGCAAAGCGTGCCGAAGGGCATAGCAACGTCAAGTTCCATGAAGCGGACGCGACCTCGCTCCCGGTTCCAGATGCCAGCTTCGACCGGGCGGTCTGCGTTCAGGTCCTCGAGTACGTCGGCGACGTACCGACGGCGCTCACGGAGATGCACCGAGCGCTTCGCCCGGGCGGCCGGGTGGTGGTCTGGGACGTCGATTGGGCCACCGTGTCCTGGCACGCGATCGATCGGCAGCTGACTCGACGGGTGCTCGCCGCGTGGGACAAGCACCTGACGCATCCCTCTCTGCCACGGACACTCGCAGCGCAGCTACGCAACGCGGGCTTCGAGGACGTCCAGATGGACGCCCACGCCTTCGCGACGACCCAGCTGATCCCCGACGCCTACGGAGGCTCGCTCACGGCCCTGGTCGAGCAATACGTGGCCGAGCAGGGCGGGATGACCCGGCAGGAGGCGAATGCCTGGGCCGATGAGCAGCGCGAACTCGGCGATCGTGGCGACTTCTTCTTCGCGGTCACCCAGTTCTGCTTCACAGCAACCCGCCGCAGCTAGCCGACAGACGAAGCGCGACGCCTCGAGTCGCTCGCGGCCCGGAAACACCCCAAGCAGGGCGGAATCACGTCACGCCCCACGTCTGGAGCAGCGATCTCAGCGTCTCGCTGGCGTCGAACGGCCCACCGATGTTCGTCACCGCGTACCAGTAGAGCTTCCTGGCCACGGCAAGCGAGGCCGTGACCGACGACTCGCGCCCGTAGCTATAGAAGAAGAAGACGAGCGGAGCACAGGCGGCGACCCTTACCGACTCGCGCGCGGCAGGATCGGATTCGGCGCCACCTCGGTGGCAAACGTCTAGCACCTTGTTCCGCGTCCGTGCGTCGTACTGAACGTCGCGCACCACGTATGCCTCGAGATCCGGATGGTCTTGGTACAGGTCGGCGATCGCCAGCTTGACGTCCCGGAACGTGACATTCTCAGCCGGACTTTCAAGCACCGACCAGCTTCTCGGCTCCGTCTCAGCGGCATTGCCACGCGCCGACGAGCCACCTCCGCCGCACGCGACCAGGCACACCGCCGCCAGTCCAACGGCGAGGCCTCCGATCACGCCCATACGTTACGCGCCTGCCGGGCGAGGACGGGGGAGGTGCCTCCCGGACCGGAGGCGCCTCCTCTCGTTCCGCCTTGTGCCCGACAACACGGTCCGGCCTACAGGCCGGCGCACTGGCCAAGGCGCCTGCCGCCGACCGTTACATTGCTGCCGCTAACGTCGTGGTTGCCCAGGCATTGAAGGTTGCCACTCACCGTGGTGTTCGCGATCGTGTTGCCGGTGCCGGCGTTCTGCTGGAACAGTAGGTTCCCGCCGACGAAAGTCGGGCCGCAGCGGCCGAATCGCCATGGCGACGCGGGGCCACTGTTCTGCACGTGCAGGTTCCCGGCCACAGCCGTGTTGCAGATCACGTTTGCGCCCGAGCTCATGGCGTCCGAGGCGGCGGAGGTGTTGACCACCTGTACGTCGCCGGCGATCGTCGAGCCGGCGATTCGCACGCCGGTCGAGCCCTGCAGCAGCAGGTCCCCGTTCACGTGCACTCGGACGAGGTCGCACCAGGCACCCTTCGGCACGGTCAGGTCGCCCGCGATCGTCGTCGCGTTGAGCTGGCGATTGGCGCAGGTGAGGTCCACGGGCGCGGCGCCTAGCGTGGCATGCAGCGGCAGGTTCGACGGCGCGTCGGCGTCGCCGACGTAGAGGGTGCGCCCGGCTGCGTCGAGGACCCATTCCTGCTTCGCGTCCGACCAGTGGGAGAGCTGGCGCGGATCCACGTGCAGCCTCACCTGCTTCGACTGGCCGGGCGCGAGCTCGACGCGGTCGAACTGCGCGAGCGACCGGACAGCGAATTGCACGCCGGCTGGTGCGTCGCCCGGAGGGCCGACGTAGACCTGCACCGCGTCGGCACCCGCGACGGAGCCGGTATTCCGGAGGGTGAAGGTCACGTCTGCACCACCGTCGCTCGTCTGGACGACGTTCAGGTTCGAGAACGTGAACGTCGTGTACGCAAGGCCGTGGCCGAACGGGAACTGCGGCGTGATCCCGAGCTTGTCGAGGTAGCGGTACCCCGTGTAGATGCCCTCAGACTCGATGGTCTGGCCCGCCGGGATCAGGCAGGAGGCCGCGGGGGCGCACCCGCCGTTGCCGTTCAGCCGCTCCGGGTGCCGCCCGGCCGCGCTGCCCGGATATAGCCCGTTTGCAGGCTCGTCGTAGGCCCAGATCGTGTCGGTCGCGTTGGCGGGCCAGGTCATCGCCGTGTGCCCGCTCGGGTTCGCTTGGCCGAGCAGGACGCGGGCGGTCGAGGTACCGCCCTCCTGACCGGCGAACCACATGGCGAGCAGGGACCTGGCGTTGCCAAGCCATGGGGTGAGCACCGGATTCTGGTTGTTGAGAACGACGATCGTGTTCCGGTTCGCCGCCGCCACGGCGTTGATCAGGTTGACGTTCGCCTGCGAGAGCGACCGGACGGCCGAGATCGTCGTCGCCGTTCCGTCCGGGTTCGGTGTTGTGCCCGTCGCGTCGCTGTCGTTGACGAACACGATCGCCTTGCTTTTCCCAGCCGCTGCAGCCGCTGCCTCAGCGATGTCGCCGCTCGCGCGTGTGTAGGCGAGCCGGAAGCTGGCGGGCTTGCAGGGAGCGATCACGGCGGGAACGGCCGGGTTAGTGCCGGCCGCGGCCGCCGCGGGCGTCGAGACGCAGTTGGTCGTGTTGTTAACGGTGATCGAGATCGGGTAGAACGTCCCGCCGGTCAGGCCCGACTCGGCGGCGGTGCAGTTCGTCGTACCGGGCTCGAGCACGGCGTTGCCGGTCGCGCAGGTACGGCTGACGAGGCCCTGGTCGGTGAAGCCGGCGTTCGTCGGGTTGCTCGGAACGGTCGCGCCGTAGACGTTCGCGGTCACGGCGTTCAAGTTCCGCTGGACCTCGTTGAAGCTGAACGTCACGGCATCGGACGGCGTGCTCGTCTGGGCCTGGTTTGCCGCCGTGAATGGACTGCACAGTGTGAGCGTCGGCGTCGACGGCGGCGTGCCGAACTGCCCCGTCTGCGGGCAGTTGAGGGCCGTCGGCAGCGAGTCGCTCTGCTGGATCGCGAACGTGTACGTGTCGGACGTCGGCACGTTCATGTATCCCGACCAGGTATAGGTGTGGCCCGGTGCGAGCTGGTTGCCCTTGACCGCCGTATGGTCGATCGGCGTGGTGTCCTTCGTCGCCGGGCCGCCGTCGATCGAGAGGTTGAGCCCGCCGAGCCCGCTCGCGTTCGGCGTCGTCGAGAGCACCGACGGCGGGATCGCCTGCCCGTCCGGGTCGTTGGCGGGCACGAACGTGAACGCCTCTGGGTGGCCGCTGAGGTCTTCGAGCTGTTGCAGCGGGTTGACAGCGTTGCGGCCGATGAAGCCGGTTGAGGCCTCGTTCGTCGGGTCGGCGACCGTGTGGTTCGCGTTCGCCCCCGTGACGAGGATCCCGCCGGCCAGGTCGGCGGTGGTGAGAGGCAGAGCATGGTCATCGTTCTTGAGCAGCGTCGCGCCCTCCTCGGAGTAGCGCTCGACCACCGCCGCGTCCCCGATCTTCGTCCCGAGCTGGCCGTCACCGCCGTCGGGGAGGTTGGCCGCGCCGGTGCGGTCATCGCCGACGCCGCCCGGGTTCGTGCAGGACGACGACACCGGTGTCTGGTCGCAGCCGAGCATCCCGAACCGCTCCTCCTCGTAGAGGATGCGGGCGAGCGACTGGTTGAACACCGACAGCGGCAGGTTTCCGGTCACAACCGCGTCGACGGCCGCGCAGCCGTACGTGTTCGGACAGTCGGAGCCGCCCGAGTTCTGGAGGTTGTTTGGGATGCCGCCCACATGCGCGGCTCCCGGTGTCGAGCAGTCGACCCAGGTGCCGGTAGCATCGGCACACGTGCTGCCGGTCGCGTCGACCTGCTGCCCCGGGGTCAGCGTGTGGTTCGCGCTGAAGAAGCCGTTCGAGGTCGGCATCTCCTGGTCCTCGCCCTGGAAGATCGCCGACGTGCTATGAGTCGCCGGGTAGTCGGAGCCGACGAGCGCCTGCGACCCCCACGTGTCGCGGAGGACCGCGTTGAGACTGAGCGGCTGCTCACACGAGAAGTGCGACTCGTTCAGCGGCCACGTCTGGGGGCTCTCGCCAGGCTTCGCGAACGGGGAGAGCGGCGCGGTCGAGCTCAGTGCCGAGATCGTGCCAGGGAGGTTCGTCGACGTGTCGCGCCAGATCTGGTACGAGCACATCGTCGCCGCCGCCCGACCGTCCACGAACCCTCCCTCGTACGGCGTCAGGTAGAGCTCATGCAGGCCCTGGTCCTGGATGTCGGTGTTCGCGTTCTGGTTCTGGCCGTTGTAGACGACGAAGTGCTTCATCTCGGACATGGCACCCGCGCTCTGGGTGCCGTTGATCTGCGCGGCGACGAGCTGATGGCTCAGGTACGGGTCCTCGCCCGTCACCGTTAGGTTGCGGCCCCAGTTCGGGAGCCGGGCCAGGTCCGTCTGCGGGCCAAACATGCCGGTGACCATGAAGGAGCGGCTCTCCGCGCCTTCGGCCTGGCCCCAGACGTTGGCAAGTGTCCGGTCGAACGTCGCGGCGAGGCCCATGAGCGTCATCGGCGCGGTCGACCCCCGCGTGTTCGGGCCGGACGTGTTGAGCACCCCCTGGGCGTCTGTCCAGCAGATGTCCTGAATGCTCGGCGTCGTCCCGGTCGACGCGAGCACCGGGCCGACGTTGTGGCAGCTGACGTTGTTCGGGTTGAACTGCGTTGGACGTGCAGTCCAGCCATTGGCGGTGTTGGCCGGCGTGTCGTGGAGGAGCCGGTCCGCGTTCGCGAGCTCCGCTTGGGTTGGAGGGCTGCTCGGCTCGAGCTGAGCGATCAGGCTCAGCACAACGGGCGTGTACGGGGCATCCGCGTCGAATGACGGCGAATCAGTGGTTCCCGGCTGGGACACCGGCAGCGAGTATGGCGGCGCGTCAGCGGCAGCCGGCGATATGCCGATCATGGCTGCCGAGGAGGCTGCGGCAAATGCGAGGAGCACTCTCGCCGAGAGGAGTCTCGGCCGGCGGGTGGTTTCGGTCATTGCGGACGCCTCCCTATCGCGAAGCGGCAGCGAATGTCGCGCCCGACGGAAAAGTGACGCCGTACGCCGCATATGTCAAGGCCTGAAGGAGACTCGCTAGTCCGATGAGATGGTCGTTGCTCACGATTGGGACATGCCGCAGTAGCGCAGGAACGAGAAGGGCACTTGCGGGGTGGCCCAGATCCGTTGGACGCCACGCTCTGCCGCCGCGATGACCGCCTCGACGGTATCGCCAGCGAGGTTGACCAGCCCCACGGCCTTGAGGCTGGACCGCAGCGATCTGGGTCGGCGGCGGCACCGTCACCTGCATCAGTGGAGAAGTCGACCTTTCGGCATGACGCGGTAGGCACTACTTCAAGCAGGAAGAGTGGAACGGCGCGCGAACATCGAGGCGGCCATCACGTCGTACTACGCACGACGAGTTCGACGCCCAGCGTCACGTGTCGCGCCGATCCACGTCGGCCGTTGATGGCCTCGCGAAAGTGGCGGAAGCCAAGTCGCCCGGATTCCTCGAGTGGTTGGCGAACGGTGGTGAAGTCAAGGCTCGCGGCGAGATCGCCGTCGTCGAACCCCACGACCGCCAGATCGTCAGGCACTCGTATGCCCTGATGCTTACATTCGAGCAGCACACCGGCGGCGAGGACGTCCTGGTGGGCGAAGATCGCGTCCGGCACGCGGTGCTCGGCGAGCAACTCTTGGATGGCCGCTCGTCCACCGGCAATGTCGTTGCTGGTGCGAACGTGACGCACCTGGTCGGGGTCAATGCCGGCGTCGGTGACGGCCCGGCGAAGTCCGCTGCGTCGCAACTGCCCCTGCGAGAGATAGGCGTCTGAGCGTTGTGCCTCGGAGAGGTAGGCAAACGTGCCGTGGCCGCGATCGATCAGGTGCTTGCCGACGACGTAGCCAGCCGCATGGTCATCGATCGTGATCGAGTCGAACTCGGGACGGTCGCTGTCCACAAGCACGGTCGGCAGGCCTTGCTCGAGAAGCCGCTCTGCCAGGCGGTCATCGAGCGGCAGGCCCATGATAAGGAGCCCGTCCAGACGCCGAGTGACGGGAAGCGCGCTGAGCAGCGGCGACGTTGCGGACGCAGCGGACTCCTGGTCGTAGAGAACGATCTCGGTGGTGTCACCCTGGGCCTCCTGCAGGATTCCCCTAAGGCGGCGCCCATAGGACTCATACGAGCTGAACGGTGCAAGCACGCCCACTCGGCCAACCGCCTTTCTGGCGTGCGCCATCGCGGTCGCCTTGGGTACGTAGCCGAGGTCATCGATGGCGTCGAGCACACGCTGGCGGGTGATGACGTTGACGCGCTGCGGCCGGTTCAGTGTGTGCGAGACCGTCGAGATGCTCACGCCGGCACGCTCTGCAACGTCGTAGATCGTCGCGTGCTCAACGGCCACGTTCGTCACTCCCATCCTCTGCGGGCTGCCCCGCAACGCAAGCCAGCTTGCGCCTGCCCTGCGTGTCGGAAGGCGCAGCGCTGCCCATCAGATGCGCTCATCGCAACGGCACCAACCCGGATTCAGCAGATTCCATCGCCCAGTGCGCCCGCCGCAGTGCGTCGACGGCATCGCGCTGCCACCGCCGGGCCCCCTCCCACGTCCTGGTAAGCATGGCCGTGCCGTGCAGTGCACCGGGGTAGCGCTGGTGCGTCGTCGGCACTCCGGCGGCCGCGAGGCGCCCCGCATACATCTCCCCCTCAGTCCGAAGCACGTCGAACTCCGCGGTCATCACATGCGCTGGCGGGAGGTCGCTGAGCTCTTCGGCGAGCAACGGAGAAACGAGGGGGTCACGCGCCTCGTCCGGGTCCGCCAGGTAGCTGCTCGTCGCGTCCTCCATCGTCGGCTGGGGGACGTCCGGCAGGACGCCGGACGCGAGCGTCGCGCGCGCCGTCTCGCGGGTGAGGTCCAGTGCGGGTACCTCGAGCAGCTGGAAGCGCAGCCGTGGGCCGCCCTCGTCGCGACAGCGCAGAGTGACCGCCGCGGCGAGGTTAGCGCCGGCAGAGGAGCCGCCGATCGAAAGGTTGTCGGCGTCTAGCCCCAGCTCGCCCGCGTTGGCTACCGTCCACGCGACAGCGGCACAGCAATCATCGAGGGGCACGGGGAACCGATGTTCGGGCGCGAGCCGATAGTCGACGCCGAGCACGACGCAGTCGGCCTCTCGGCAGCGCTGGCGCGCCATCGCGTCGGCAACGCGCTCGGTCACCGACCCAAACTTCCACCCCCCACCGTGCAGGGTCAGGTGGCCGGGCAGTTGGTCGGCGTCGCGGGGCCGATACACCCGGACCAGGATGGTCCCGCCGGCCACGGGTACGTGGTGATCGCGTACGGAGTGAACCCGCGGACCCGGCAGCCCGTAGCGCAGAAAGACCAGTTCGCTGAGCAAGTAGGCGTATTCACGTTGCTCCGCCGGCGACAGGTGCTCCGGGATGCCCCGCGGCGTCTCGTCGATGAGGCGCTGCACGGCGGGGGCGAGGCTCACAGTGCTCACTGGACTCCTTGGGTCGGCCGGGCGCGGTCGAGCCGCCTCGCGGCAGGCGCCTCCGCTACCCGGCATCGACTGCGTTGTCGAACGGGTTGCCTGGCCCATTCGACCCTCGCAGGTGCCTCTTGTCAAGAACTTTGCAGAAAACGGTTCATTGACACCGCGATATACGACCCCACATGAGAAAAGTGCTTTACAACAACCCCTTGACAACTGCATGAACGGGGAGTTTCCTATGCGGCACGGCCCCTCCCTGGCCGACCATCCGCACGAGTGCACACGCAGACGACAACGAAAGCGTTGGAGTTGCCAGCCCTGGTGAGCCAACAGGAGGAAACGTGTCTGAACAGATCAAATCGGACGGCCGCATTCGGGGACGCGGCATCGGGCCGACTCGACGGTTCCTGGCCATCGCAGCCGCTGCGGCGATGCTCGCCGCCGCCCTGGCGGCGTGCTCGTCGAACACAAGCGGGGAGAGCCCCAAGGGGAAGGCCAGCGGCATCGTCGGTGACACGCTGACCGTCGCCTACGCCTCCGTGCCGCAGACGCTCGACCCGGCAAAGACGGTCCAGAACAACTCGCTCTATCAGGCCCTGGCCTACCAGCCCCTGATCGTGCGCCGCTCCGACGGCAGCCTGCAGCCCGGGCTCGCGAAGTCGTGGCGCTACGTTACCGACGACAACACGCAGCTCGAGCTGCAGTTGCGGTCCGGGGTGAAGTTCGCCGACGGCTCGTCGCTGACGGCCCAGGGTGTCGTCGACCACTTCACGTACGTGCTCAAGTCCGGCGGCCAGTTCGCCCCGCTCTTTGCCGGAAACACCTTCACCGCCACCGGGCCCCTCACAGTCGTCATCAAGACGCCAAAGCCCAACCCCGACCTCCCGACCCTGCTGACCCAGGACGACGTCGTCGGCGGGGTCATCAGCCCGCTGGGCTTGAAGAACACCGCCAAGCTGGGCACCCGAACGTCAGGCGCTGGTCCGTACATGCTCGACCCCGCGGCCACCGTCGCCGGTGACCACTACACCTTCGTGGCCAATGCCAACTACTACGACAAGCCGTCGGTGCACTGGAAGAAGGTCGTGGTCCGAGCGATTACCAGCGCGC
This sequence comes from Actinomycetes bacterium, assembly GCA_036001885.1. GTDB lineage: Bacteria > Actinomycetota > Actinomycetes > JAKEEW01 > JAKEEW01 > DASYTV01. Next base: position 10,667 of record DASYTV010000139.1, on the reverse strand, counting down.
AGGCCACGCTGAACGCCATGAAGACCGGCCAGGTCGACTTCGCGGTCGGCGATGCAAGCACCCTCGCGGCGGCGAAGCAGGCGGGGCTGACTGTCGCGACGACCCCCCTGCTCTGGACCGGCCTCACCCTGGCAGACCGCGCAGGCAAAATGTCCAAGCCGCTGGCCGATCTCCGGGTCCGCCAAGCTCTGAACTACGCCACGGACCGCAAGTCCATCGCCTCGGCGCTGTTCCCGGACGGTGGCCGGCCGACGGCGCAGCTGACCGTTCCTGGCGGCTACGGGTACGAGGAGAAGCTGGACGACGCGTACGCCTATAACGTCGAGCAGGCCAAGCAGTTGCTCACCGAGGCCGGCTACCCCAACGGTTTCGAGCTGAAGACCGTCACCGCGCAGTACGGGTCGATGAATCTGGTCGCGCAGGCGCTCGCGCAGCAGTGGAAGAAGGTCGGCGTCACCCTGCAGATTACCGACCGCGCCAACGCTAACCAGTACTTCTCTGACGCGTTCGCGCCGAAGTACCCCACGTTCATGACGATCTTCGGTCAGCAACCGATCTGGACCGAGGGGCCGTCGCTGTTCCTCGCGTCCGCGCTGTTCAACCCCTTCCACACCGCCGACGCGACGCTGCAGTCGCTGTACGACCAGGCCGCCAAGGCAACCGGCTCGGACAAGGAGAAGGCCGATCAGGCGGTGAAGGCCTACCTCGTCGACCAGGCCTGGTTCGTCCCGGTGGTGACGACGGGCCTGCCGTTCTACTCGACCAAGAAGATCACCGGCGCGGCGGTGTCGCCGAAGGCACCCCTCGCCCCGATTTACGAGATCCAGCCCGCCGCCTAGCGATGTCCCAGGGTGGGGCGGTGCACTAGCCGCCCCACCACGATGAACCTGGAGAACCCCGCGGGGAGGGCATCCGGCCATCACCATGGGTACAGCGAACCTGGCCACGGCCCATGGACGATGTGGAACCGACCCTCCCAGAGGGGGCCGATGGAGGAGGAGCGTAGGTGATCCGGGCAACGGCGCGGTGGCTGGCATCCTCGATCGCGTTGCTCTTCGCGGTCACGGTGCTCACCTTCGTGCTCAGCGCGCTCGCTCCGGGCGATGCCGCAAAGGCGATGCTGTCCGGCCAGACGACTAGCTATACCCCGGAGCAGTATCAGCAGCTGCGACACGAGCTCGGCATCGACCAGCCGCTCCCAGCGCAGTATTGGCATTGGCTCGACGGGCTGCTGCACGGCAGCCTGGGGACCGACCTGTTCAGCGGTCAGCCGATTACACAGGCGCTCAACGGCCGGCTCGGCGCGAGCCTGTCGATCATCGTCGGCACGGTCATCCTCTCGGCGCTGGTGGGCGTCGCCGTCGGCGTCTTCAGCGCGGTGCGTGGCGGCCTGGCAGGGAAGCTGGTCAACGGCGTGTCCCTGCTCGGCCTGGCCGCACCCAGCTTCTGGCTGTCACTCGTGCTCGTCGAGCTGCTCGCGGTCCAGTACGCGGTGTTCCCCGCAACCGGGTATACCGCCTTCGGCGAGGATCCCCTGGCCTGGTTGCGGAGCCTGGCGCTGCCCGTCATCGCTTTGTCCGCCGGAGGCTCCGCGTTCATCGCACGTCAGACCCGGGACGCGATGGCTGACGTGCTCACCCGCGACTTCATCGTCGCGCTCCGGGCGTACGGGCTGCCCCTGCGCTCGATCATCTTCAAGCACGCGCTGCGGAACGCGGCGATCCCGGTGGTGACGCTGCTTGGCCTGCTGTTCGTTGGCCTGCTCGGCGGCACGGTGCTCATCGAGACCGTCTTTGCCATCCCCGGCCTCGGGCAGCAAGCCGTCGCGGCGAGCAGCACCCACAACCTGCCGATGATCGAGGGCGTCGCCTTTTACTTCGCCGTCATCGTGATCATCGTGAACCTCCTCGTCGACCTTTCGTACGGTTGGCTCAACCCCAAGGTGCGGAAGCCATGACGGCGATCACCACCGCCACGACCGACACCCTGGCAGGCGCCCGCTTCGGGCGCTCCCTCCCGCGCCGGCGAATTCGTACCGCCCTGACAACGCATCCGCTGGCGGCCGCCGGCGCTTTCTACCTGCTGGCGCTCATGCTGGCGGCCGCCGGCGCAAGGGTCATCGCGCCGGCCGACCCGGAGCAGCAAGACTTGGCGCGCGCCCTCGACGGACCGTCCGGATCTCACTGGCTCGGCACCGACCGGCTCGGCCGCGACGTGCTCAGCCGCCTGCTGTTCGGCGCTCGAGTCACGCTGTTCGACGTCGCCGTCGCGACGGTGGTCTTCCTGGCCGTCGGTGTCCCGCTCGGGGTTGCCGCCGGCTATCGCGGCGGCTGGCTCGATCGGGTCGTCGTACGCCTCGCGGACCTCGTGCTCGCCGTGCCGGGCATCGTCGTCCTGCTGATGGTCGTCGCCGTCTTCCCCGGCAATGACGCTGCCACGATGGTCGCGCTGGGAATCCTCGGTTGCCCAGGGCTTCTCCGCATTGCCCGCGGCTCGACGATGGCGATCAGGGGCGAGCTCTACGTGACGGCGGCGCGGCTGTCCGGGCTGAGGACACCGGCGATCCTGCGTCGCCACGTGCTCCCGCGCATCTCCGGGCCGATCATCGTACAGACGTCGTTGTTCTGCGCGATGGCGCTCCTCGCCGAGAGCGGCCTCTCCTTCCTCGGCCTCACTCGGCCGGAGAGCCAGGGCCCCAGCTGGGGCAACATGGTCGGCGAGGCCTCCAACGCGATGAGCCAGGACCCGTGGTTGCTCGTCCCGACCGGGGTCGCGCTCATCGCTACTGTGATGGCCTTCGGCCTGGTCGGCGACGCCGTTCGGGACTCGACCATGAGCCGCGGGGCCATGGCGCCGCCGCTGTTTCAGAAGCGCCCGCGCCAACGGGTCGCCGACAGTGGTGCGCAACAACACGGGAACGGGGTGGTGCCGGTCCTCTCGGTGCGGGGACTCACGGTCGCCATCGGCGGCACCACCGTCGTGCACGACGTGACCTTCGACGTGCCGCCGGGCAAGGCAATCGGGATCGTCGGCGAGTCCGGCTGTGGCAAGAGCATCACCGCCCGGGCAATCCTCGGGTTGCTACCGGCGGGTGGCACCGTCACGGCTGGCCACGTCGACTTCGACGGCAGCGATCTCACCGCGCTCAGCGACAAGGAGCTCAACCGCGTCCGCGGCCCTGGCATCGCCTTCATATCGCAGGATCCCGCGAACAGCCTCGATCCGACCTTCACCGTCGGCAGCCAGCTGCGGGAGGTCATCCGGCGCCACTACCCGCAGTCACGCCGGGACGCACAGGCCGAGGCACAGCGGCTGCTGCGCCTCGTTCGGTTGCCCGATCCCGACGCCGTCCTTCGCCGCCGGCCCGCCGAACTGTCCGGCGGCATGGCCCAGCGCGTCTGCATCGCCATGGCCCTGGCCGCCAAGCCGAAGCTCCTGATCGCCGACGAGCCGACAACGGCCCTAGACGTGACCGTGCAGGCGGAGATCCTTGCCCTGCTGCGCGATCTGCAACACCGGCTCGGTATGGCCGTTCTGCTCATCACCCACGACTGGGGTGTGCTTGCGGACGAGTGCGAGCGGGCCGTGGTCATGTACGCAGGCGAGGTGGTCGAAACGGCAGGCGTCGACCAGCTCTGCGCGCGACCACGCCACCCGTACACTGCCGCCCTGCTCGCCGCCAACCCCCACCGGGCACGGACCGGCCAGCCGCTACCGTCGATTCCCGGTGCGGTACCCAAACCGGGAGAGTGGCCGACGGGTTGCCACTTCCAGTCACGCTGTCCGATCGTCCAGCCTGCCTGCGGCAACGGACCGATCGCGCTCACCCGCGTCGCCTCGGGCCACCTCTCCCGGTGTATCCGAACCGAGGAGCTGGCGAAGCGATGAGCGCCGAGCCGCTGCTGGAGATCCGCGATCTTACGGTCACCTACCGGCGTGGTCGCGGGCGGCCGCCGTTGACCGCTCTCAACAACGTCGACCTCACCGTCGCACCAGGCGAGACCCTCAGTGTGGTTGGCGAGAGCGGGTCGGGGAAGACGACCCTCGGCAAGGCCGTGCTCGGTCTCGTGCCACCGACCGCAGGATCCATCCATTTCGCCGGCGAGGACATCACTGCAGCCTCGACCCGACGGCGGCGGCAGCTAACGGAGAACATTCAGGTCGTCTTCCAGGACCCGCACGGCTCGCTCAATCCGGCGCGTACGGTCGGCCAGACCCTCGAGGAGCCCCTGCTGGCCCATCGAACGATGAGCCGGGCCGAGCGCCGGGCCGAGGTGGCCGCTGCCCTCGATCGGGTGGGGCTGGACCACGACGCCGCGTCGCGTTACCCGGCAGAGTTCTCCGGTGGTCAGCTGCAGCGCATCGCGATCGCACGAGCGCTCATGCTGTCTCCCCGCTTGCTGGTCTGCGACGAAGCGGTCAGTGCGCTCGACCTGTCGATCCAGGCGCAGATCCTGAACCTGCTGCGTCAGCTCCAGCGCGACCTAGGGCTCAGCTACCTTTTCATCAGCCATGACCTCGCCGTCGTACGGCACGTCTCCGATCGGGTTGCCGTCCTCTATCACGGCCGGTTGATGGAGACCGGAACCGCGAGCGACGTCTGCGACCAGCCAGTCCATCCCTACACACGTGCGCTGCTCGCCTCCGCCCCGGTACCTGATCCGGTCGAACAGCGGCGTCGACGTGCCGACGAGCTCGCCGCGAAGCACACCGATCCCAGCCCTCGTACCGACACAGGTTGCCCGTTCCGTGACCGCTGCTCGTACGCACTGGACCGATGCGCCGACCCGCTCCCGATCCACCACCGGCGAAGCGGACTAGTGGCATGCCATAGGTACGGCGAACTTGGTACCGAGGGATCGGATCGACTCCCGGAAGGCCGGGGCGAGCGTCCGGCAAGTGAACCACTGGCTCGGACATCCGCTCAGACAACGGCCGATGGCAGCGGACTCGACGGGCCTGTGCGGTCCGATCAGTTTCGGCAGACTCCCCAGCCGCGAAGGACCCCGGCCCGATGAAGCTCGATCCTGCCGTCCAGCAGCTCATCTGGCTCAATCTCGGCGGCGTCCCCGCCCGGGTGGTTCACCACCCCGGCGCCGTGCACGGCAGTGCCATGCTCACCCGCACCTGGGAACCCGCCGCCGCATGGCAACGCGAAGCCGTGGGCGCACCGCGCGCCGGTCATTCCAGCCACGTCGGCGCCGCCGCCGGCCACGCGGCTACTTGATGCCCACGATCATCGAATCGGGCCCGACGAGCGGCTGCACGTGGCTGTCCCGGAAACCGATGTGGGCCAGCCACGATCGGCAGTCGGCGCTGGTGTAGTCGAAGCCCTCTTGGGTCTCGATGAGCATGTTGACGCTCATGAGTAGGCCGAAGGTGTTGGCGCGGCGGTCGTCGTCGATGATGCTCTCGTAGATAATGAGCGCCCCGCCGTCGGGCAGCGCGTCGTAGGCCTTGCGGAGCAAGATGAGCTTCTCGTCGAGGCTCCAGTCGTGGAGGATGTGCCCCATCACGAGGACGTCGGCCGGCGGTAGCGGGTCGACGAAGAAGTCGCCGGGGTAGAAACGCAGGCGGTCGGCGAGCTCGAACGAGGCGACGTACTCCTCGAAGATCGGTCGGGCGGCGGGAAGGTCCAGACCGCCGCCGGTCAGCTGCGGATGGCGCAATGCCACCTGGACCGGCACGCAGCCTTCGGCAGCCCCGATGTCGATGACCGTGCGGTAGCGGTCCCAGGGGAACTTGTCGGCGATCGCCACCGCCGCGCTCATGCTGATGCCGGTCATGGCATGGAGGAATTGCGTGAGGCGCTCTCGGTCCTGGTAGAGGGCGGCGAAGAAGTTCTCGCCAACGGTCGCCTCGTTTTGGGGAAGGCCGGTGCGCAGCGCATCGGTGAGCGAGCCCCAAAAGGGGTAGAGCCGGACGTTGGCCATCTCCAGGATGCCGCCGACATAGGACGGCTTGGCTTGGTCGAGGAACAGGTCTGTGGCCGCAGTGTTCGCATACTCACCATCCCTACGTTCGAGCATGCCGAGCGAGACCAACGCGTCAAGCCAGTCGGCGGTACCCCGCGGCTGCAGCCCTAGCTCCAGCATCAGGGCTTTGCCGGTAAGCGGTCCTCGGGCCAGCGTCGTGAACAGCCCAAGCTCCACCGCGCTCAACAATGCCTTGGACCCCCAGAAAGCAAGCCCGAGCTCTAGGATCGCCGCTGGTGTCGCCTCTCGTGCGATCTGACTGTCCATCTCGTCTCTCCTTCCGTCTCGCCCCCCCGGCGCCCAGAGGGGCAGTCTGTTGGGGACTTCCTGCGATGGTGTGCGGCTAAGGCAGCAGCCGACCTGAGGCGCCTGCCTTATTTGGCCGGCCCTGGCGCCGCCTAGGACGGTGAAGGTGACCAGGACTCGCAGGAGTGAGCGGCGGAGATCACTTGATATGGGGGCGCACCCTGCCTGACCTGACGGCGTTACCCTGCGCCTTGTGGGGGTCGATCGTCCGGGACTGTCGCCGGTCATGGTGGGGCGCGGGGCTGAGCTTCGCCGCCTGCTGGCACTTGTGCCAGCACAGCCTCAGGCCGAGGACGCCGGCCCACAAGTCGCCCTCATCAGCGGTGAGGCGGGGATCGGCAAGTCCCGCATCGTGACCGAGCTTCGGGCGACCGTCCCCGGAGGGACAGCGGTCCTCGTTGGCCGGACGGGCACCGGTCCACCCGGGCGGCCCTACTCGGTGCTGCTCGACGCCATCGAACCGGTGGTCGCCACCTGGTCCTCGGTACCTCGGGCGCTCTCTGCTCGCGAGGAGAGCATCCGGCTCCTGCTGGCTGCGGTTGCGCCTAGCCTGACCACCGGCGGTCAGCGAGAGTACGGGCCAGATGAGGTTCTGCAGGGCGCCGTCGACCTCGTCCGGTACCTGGCGCCACGGCCAGCGCTGGTGGTCTTCGAGGACCTTCACGAAGCTGATTCCGAAAGCATCAACCTGTTCGGCCGGCTGGCGCTGACCCCCGGCCGAGGCGCCAGCCTGATCGGTACGTACCGACCGGAGGAGGTCGGACCCAGCGACCCCCTGGCCGTTGTCGTCGCCAGCGTCGAGCGGCGACAGTCGATCACCCACCTCGCGCTGGGCCGGTTGTCTCGGAGTTCGGTCGGCGAGCTTGTCTCCGCTGTCTACGGCCGGCCCGTCTCCTGGCATGCTGCCGACGCCGTCCACCGCCGGACCGCTGGCAACCCGTTCTTCGTGGAGGAACTGCTTGTCGCGACCGGCGAGACGGATCCGGAGCGGCTGGGCTCGGTCGCCCTGCCACGGAATGTGGCCGATGTGGTACTACGGCATCTCCAGGCACTGAGCGACCTCGAGCGTGGAGTGATCGACGCTGCGGCGGTGCTGGGCTCCCGGTTCCCGTTCGATCTCCTGAGGGCAGTGATCGGGATGGATGAGGACGACCTCATCGCGGTGCTTCGGCGGCTGGTGAGGGGGGGCCTCGTTGCCGAGGAGCAGCCTGACGTGTTCACCTTTCGCCACGCGCTCACCCAGGAGGTTGTTGCCGGCCAGCTCCTCGGACGAGAACGGGCGCGGATTCACAAGCGAGCGCTCGCCGCGATGGGCGAGCTCGCCAGTGATGACTACGCTGCGCTGGCTCATCACGCCAGCGGCGCAGGGCGCCACGACCAGATGGTCGACTTCGCCCGGCGCGGTAGCGCCTCGTACCTGCGCAGCGGTCTCGTCCACGAGGCCCTCCGCCTAGCCGAGCAGGGTCTGACCGAGGAGGGTAATGACGTCGAACTGCGAAGGTGTGCCTCGCAGGCCGCCTGGCAGATCGGCGTGCTCGAGGTGGCCCGCCAGCACGGCCTGGAGTGGCGGCGCCTGGCCGCCCTCGATGGCGACCAGTCGTCAGAAGGTGCTTCGCTTCGTCACCTGGCCAGGGTCGAGTGGGAGGCGGGAAACCCACCTGGAGGAACGGCCTATGCGGAGGAGGCGCTCGCGCTTGCCCGACAGCGCAGGCCCGGAAAGGACCTGGCTCTGGCGATGGTCCTCATGTCGGAGGTCCATATGCTGACCGTGGTATGGGAGCTCGCCGTAGGCCCGCCCGGCCCGGGCGACGCGGCGGCCGCCGCCGACTGGGCGATCCAGGCCCTCGACCTCGCCGATCGGCTCGGCTACCCCGATGTCCGGCCCCGTGCGCTGGTCAACAAGGGCGCCGCGCTGACCCTCACGGCGGGCGGGTTGGCCGAGGGCATGGCGATTCTGGCGCAAGCCAAGCACGAATCGGGCGACCTGGGCGACGCCTGGAACCATATGCGGGCCATCAGAAACATGGTCAGCAGGGGACTCGAGATTTGGCCCCCCGAGCAAATCCAGGCTGCTTTGGACGAGGAACGAGAGGTCGCACGTGGGATCGGACGGGAAGGACATGCCGACCCTAACTGGGCCAAAGCTGCCGCCGATCTCTCGGTCCTCCGTGGCGATCTCGAGACTGCCCGGGACCACCTGGCAGAAGGTCGCCGCATGAACCCGGGTCTCCCGGGCCGGGAACGATGGGGATACAACAGCCTGGAAATCGAGCTTGCTCTTGAAGCAGGCGAGCTGGCCGAGGCCGCCACTCTGCTGTCCCTGGCCAAGGAGGCCGGCGAGAGCCGCGAGTGGAACGAGACGTTCGATGCGCTGACCGCCGAGCTGGCTGCACTGAATGGCGACGTAAGCGAAGCGGCGGAGCGGCTCCTGATCGCGGTCGGCGGTCCGGGCCTGGGCCGAATATCCGCTTGGCGGCGCTTGCCGATCCTTACCGCAGCAGTCACCCTGCTGCGGAGCGGTGCGAAGCCAGCCGCCGTCCGTGAGGCAGTCGACCGGCTCGACCGCATCTGGCCGGCGTGGCCAGACGATCCATCCACGCATCGCCGCCACGTCGAAGCTGCGTTGCTCGAGGCCGACGGCCACCTTGCCGAGGCGCTGGCGGGGTACAACGACGTACTCGCGGATCCGCTAGGCCACCGCCCGGCGAGCATGGTTGCCGATGCCGAGCAGGGAGTGGCCCGCTGCCTCCTGGCCGCCGGCCGGACCAATGACGCCGGGGTCCACGCAGAACGAGCCGTGCGCCTCCTCGAACACTGGTCGGGCTGGCGGGCCGCCCAGGCAGCCGCGCTTGTCCGCCGGTGCCGCCGCGCCGCCCGGACCGGAGGAGACGCCCTCACGCCACGCGAGCGAGAGGTCGCCGCCCTGCTGACCGAAGGGCTCACTAACGGTGAAATCGCCCAGCGGATGTTCATCTCGACCAAGACGGCGTCGGTCCATGTCTCGAACATCCTGGCCAAACTGGGCATGACCAGCAGGGCTGAAGTAGCGGTATGGGCTGCCCGTGAAGGCGTGACCGCTCCCGACGCCTGAGTAGCCCACGCATGTGGTCGCGACGTTCCTGCATGAGTACCAGCACCGCCGGCATCCCACGGCGGGCATGGTGGCGCCGCTCCATCACTTACAGGCCGGGCAAGAGCCGGCGAATGCCTCGGGTGCTGAGCACCCGAGGCAGTGCTTTCTCCGGCCCCCTGAGGACGGGTGGCTCGACACGATTTGCTCAGTGGTGTGAGACGGACACCAGCTCGAAGAACTCGTTCCCGCCAGCCACGTCCTGCTCGCGGATGATCCCCAGGTCAGCGGCATAGAACTTCACCGACACGACAGGGGATTCGAGGCGAGTCCACTCGAAGCTGCGGACTACGCGGTGGAACGTGCCCAGGGGAACCCTCACCACCGCATTGTTTTGGACGATCCAGGCCTGGTCCTCGGCGTGACCGGCGAAGAACTCCTGGCGGTAGGCGTCGGTCGGCTTCGGATCGGCCGGCATGATCAGCCCGGCGACAGCGCCTTTGACTCCCGCCTGCCAGGAGCCCTCCCGACTCTCCAGGCGGCCGTTCTCGTCGAAGGTGGCGGTGGCCTCGCCGAAGTACCAGACGTTCCCGCGATGGTCGGCGGCGTACCAGTCTTCGGTTTGCTCCGCGAGGCTGCCATCGGCGCGCCTGAGGACGTCCGTCACGACGGTCGTCCTGACTCCCAGGATCGTCTTCGTGCGACGGGTGATGGTGACGCGTTCGCGGAAGTGCTCCCCGTCCTCAGTGCCTCGGTAAACCGAGACGGTGCCCGGCGCCAACGGAAAGTATGGGTTAGCGCGGGGGTTGTGGAAGTTCCCCATCTTGGGCTTCGATCCCGCCCCGGCCGCGGCTCCACCCGCCGACTGTGCCGCGGTAAGCGTCCCCAGACCCAGCGCCACCGCCAGGCCCACGGCCGCGATCCTCGCTGTTCTCATAACCGACTCCTCCCTCGATCCCTCGAGAGTGTGCCGACCACTCCCTGAACGTGCGCTGAACGGACGAAGCGCCAGCGAAAAGGCGACCGCAAGTCAGTAGTTCGCGCAGATACTCGCGCATCGCCAGCACGATCACTTCGGCGGGGGAAGGCGAAGGCAGCTCAAAGACGCCCGTTTGTGAGCTCTCGGGACACCGTTGACAGGTGTGCCGGGACATCGTTCCATGTCCTGGGGATGCTTATGCGGTCGCTCGGCGACGTCGACCCCTGCCTCAAGGAGCGTCCGGCTACCGCGATGGGCGTGGACCTAAAACGATCACCGTCCATGATCCTCCCGGGATTGCGTTCACCTATGAGGCCTCGTCGACCGTTGGAGGAAG
>DASYTV010000138.1:0-3929 GCA_036001885.1 Actinomycetes bacterium | reverse complement strand
AGGCGGCTTGCTTGGCGGGCTGTTCGTGGTCAACGCGGTTGGCGCGCTCGTGCTGGCAATCGCGATCATCGTGCTGCGTGGGCGGCTCCTGTTGCTGGCAACGGGGCTGAGCCTGCTGTTCATGGTGGGCACGCTGCTTGCGCTGGTGCTCGCGCTGACCGTGGGGCTGTTTGGCATTCACGAGGTATTAAGCTTCAAACTGGTACCCACCACGCTGGTGGTGGAGTCCATCGGCACGATCATCCTGGCGGTAACCGCCGCGCTCGTATTGCGGTCGCGACGAGCACCCTGACGGTGCACCGGCACCTTCACACCCTTGTGCCTACGCTCTGATCATCGGTAGCGCCGATCATCGTCGCCGTATCCATGGGCACAAGCAACGCGCATTGATCTGCCGCTGAGAAGGCGCGCAACCCGACGCTGGGCCGTCTCGAGTAAGGGTGGTCCGGTGCGGGTCGTCTCAAGCCACTGCGCTCCGTAACGAGGCCGCGGAGTGTGCTCACGATCTTGTCGGTGCGGCGCGATAACGAACCGCCGCGACGGTCACGGATGGTCCCTGAACTGGGAAAACGTGGTTCTTATTCTGCCACGTATGGTCCACCAGGTCAGAGGCCACGTCCCATCGACGGACGTGGCCTTTCCTGTCTCCGTACAGCAGCGGAGTACAGCAGCCGTCACCCATCGAGGCTCTCCCCGAGTCGCTTGAGCGCTTCCCGCGTCGCCTTCGAGGACACCTGCGTGTAGATCTCCATCGTGATCGAGAACCGGGCGTGCCGGAGGATGGTCATCGCCACCCGGGGTGCACATCCAGGTCGGCCAGCAGCGAGCCGCAGGTACGCCGCGCGTCGTGAACGGTGATCTTCCGGACTCCGGCCTTGCGGCACCGGGCGTCCCAGGACCGGTTGAAGTTGCGCGGGTCGATCGGCGTGCCGAAGATCGAGCAGAACACGAGCCCGGTGTGCTGCCACGCGGACCCGGCAGCCGGAGGGGCCTGGTCGGCGTCGGCCAGGCGCTGACGCAGAGCGGTAACTCACCGTTCTGGAATGAACGCCTCCGGCGGGGCGCTCGGGTTTCTGGGATGGGTACGCCATCTCGACCATCTTCAACCAGGCGAAGCCGAGCAGACCTGGCCTGCCTGGTCAAGGTCGTTCAGACGTGGGGTGCTCCACCTTGCCCAGGAAGGCCAGGTCCGCTCCACGGTGTGCGGTCGAAGGTGGACGGGATGGCAAGCGGTGTACCAGCTCCTCACGCTCGGCGTCGCCGAGGACATTGCGGATCAGGTCGTGGATGTGCCGCACGGTGGCGGCCGGCAGCTGGCGCACCATCGGAAGCGGGAGCTTGTCGAGCCCGACCTCGTCGACGGCCGGACGGAGGTGGTTGTCCGCCCGGAAATTGAGCATGGCCTGATCAGCTATTCCGCGTAAAGTCAGCGTAGGCATCAGTCCGTCGCACTCCGACGGTCCAGCGTCTACCCAGGCGCGCTGCCCCGGACCTCGGCAGCTCCACCGCGCACAGCTAAGTGTGAGGGCCGAACAATGCACGTATTCCCACCTCCGCGCCGGTACCCAGCCTACTTCGCACCGCGGGAAACGTTGGCCTCGAAGGATCGGTCGCGGGTTGACCGCGGTACTCCTCGCCCTGACGCTGGTGGTCACCGCGTCCCCGTCGCAGACCGCAGCATCCGGCAACTGGCCCAGTCAGGCAGCCCTGCTGCGGATGCAGGTGGCGATGGACGCCATGGTCGCGGATGGCACGCCGGGGATGTATGTGGAGATCAGGCAGGGCAGCCGTGTCACAGAGCTGCGTTCGGGCCGCCCCAACGTCAACAGCGAACGGCCATGGACGGACCGCAGCCGCTTCCGCGTCGCCAGTGTCACCAAGACCTTCGTGGCCGCGGTGATCATGCAGCTGGTCGGCGAGGGCCGCATGGGGCTGTCCGACCCGGTCGAACGCTGGTTGCCGGGGCAGTTGCCGTACGGCCAGCAGATCACCATCCGGCAGTTGCTCAACCACACCAGCGGTGTCCCAGCCTACGGGGACCTGGAGTTTCTTGCCGGGCGCTTCGACGAGCCCGGTAGGCGCTTCACGCCGAAGGAGCTCCTCGCCCGCATCGACGGCAAGCCACTGGACTTCCCCCCCGGCACGGCGAGCAACTACGTCAACACCGGCTACGTGCTGCTCGCCCTGATCGCCGAACGCGTCACGGGCCAACCGTTCGCGGTCGCGTTGCGCAGGCGGATTCTGGCTCCGTTGGGCCTGACCGACACCAGCTTCGAGGTGGACCGGTCCTTCCCGGCTCCACGGGTGCACGGCTACGGAACAAAACCCGGGACCACCGGACCAGTTCAGGATGTCACTCGAATAAACCCGAGCTGGGCATGGGGATCGGGAAACCTCGTCTCGTCCAGTCGGGACGTGACCACGTTCCTGCGCGCGCTCATGAAAGGCACGGTCGTACGCCAGCCCCAGCTCGACCAGATGCGCGTCGTCGACCCGATCACGATCGACGAAACCGGGGCCGGCTTCGGACTCGGCCTGGAAACCCTTCCATATACGTGCGTCAATTACGGCAAGAACGGCTCGATGCCGGGCTACGTAACGATTGCCCATTCGACTGCTGACGGCCGGCGCCAGGTGTTGTGGGCGGGCAACAGCGCCGACTGGCTCCTGCGTCCTGTCGAGCCGGTGCTGTTCTTCGAGGTTCGCGCCGCATTGGGACAACTGCTGTGCGAAGGGCGCTGACCGCGCACAGCCGGCGAGGCTCGACTATCCCGCGCCGTGATGGCGCCTTCCGAAAGCACGTGACAGAACACCGCTGCGAAGCCGTCTTCGATCACTGACCCAGTCGGCACGCAGCCACGCAAGCGCAACGAATCCCAATCGAATCGTCGCATTGTCATGCCGGGTTGAGCGCGTCGGCGCACGAGGAATTCTGTACCCGTCATCACCGTAGAAAACGTCCGACTCAGGAAGATTCCGGGCTCGTCAAATCGATGCGAAGCGAGTGCCCGAGATTGTTTGTGAAAATGGCGACCATGCCCTCGACGCCAGCCTCCAGAAAGGGGTTCGAATTGTGTAGTACGACCGCCCACGCCGGCTCGCCTTCCGCCTTGTAGCGGGCAAAGAAGCCGTCGGCGCCAAGTGGGCCTTCGCCGCAGCACACCGATCCGCCGTCGGGTAATGCAATATGCACCGCGGGGTCAAGCTCGATGACGTCTTCATCGTCCATCGCGTGTACGTCGAGCGGGCCGCCTAGATCAAGCCAGGACAACGTCGGGCCGTCCACTTCGGCATGACGCGCCGTACCGTCGGCCCGGTACAAGCCTTCTCGATCCGGCGCTTGTCTCGCACGCAGGAGCCCTGCCACGTTGATCATCGCTGCCCTCTCAACCAGCCCGGTGCTCATGGGTACGTCAGACCAGGCCCGTCGGCTAGGCGAGTTGCGACGAACCTCAAAGTCTAAGGCAGTCACACACGGACGAATCGAAGGAGAGCCTGGGAACGCTGGTCGGCCGGGCCGCCGGGAGTCAATGCCCTCCGTCGGCGACGACCTCATTTGGCCGCTATCCGAGCGGAGCGTGGTCGTGCCGTGCCGGATTCGGTTGCCATCGATAGCCACTGGTGCCGCTGCGGTGGGTGGCGTTGACTGCGTGGGTCGGACGATCAAGCTTGGAGATAACATGCAAACCACGCAGCCAGAGAGCCGCCCACAGCATCCCGTCGTCGTCGCGCATCAGGCTCAACGGGCGGCGGACCTTCAACTGCGGATCGCGGACGCGATTACCGCCTTCGCGGGGTCGATGCCTTTCGTCTACATTCACGCCGCGCTGTTCGGCATCTGGATGCTGTTCATCGAGTCCGACCCGTGGCCGAAGCTCACACTGATCGTGTCGTTGGAGGCTATCTTCCTGTCCACCTTCGTCATGATC
>DASYTV010000137.1:0-12083 GCA_036001885.1 Actinomycetes bacterium | reverse complement strand
TGGTCTGAATGCTCGAGGAGCCGACCGGCCACCTCGTGCACCTCCTCGGCCGCGGCCCGCGCCCGGCGCCTGAGCGCATCGGCGAAGCTGCCCGGCCCATCGCCGGACTGGCCCCGACCAAGAGCGCTGACCAGTGCATGCGCGCTGTCCCTCACCTCCACGAGGACGCCGGCGAGCTCCGGTGACAGGTTGTCCAGCCGTCCTGGCGCGGTCTTGTCGACGACGAGCGCGAGCCTCGCGCCGGCGGCGAGCATCGCATCCGTGGGCCTTTCCTTCACGTGGCGCTGAGCCCGCCGGACGACCCGCTCGATCGACGCGACCCGCAGCTCGTCGGTCGCGATGTTGGTGACGCGGTCCACCAGCTCGTGCGCCTCATCGACAACGACAAGGCCGTGCTCACCGAGGATCGGGAAGGGCTCGAGCGCATCAATGGCAAGCAAGGCGTGGTTGGTCACCACGATGTCCGCCGCTGCGGCGCGCTCGCGCGCCCGCTCGGCAAAGCACTCCTCGCCATAGGCGCAACGATGCGCACCGACGCAGTCCTGCGCGCTCACGGACACCTGAGCCCAGCCGCGATCGCTGACACCGGGCGTCACGTCGTCCCGGTCGCCTGTCCTCGTGCTGGCCGCCCATTCGTGTAGACGGACGACCTCTTTGCCGAGCGTGCTCGTGGCGCCAGGGAGGCGGACCGCACGTCCACGCTCGGGCGTAGCCGCGGCTTCAACGTCGAACAGCGCGAACTCGGCTGCATCGTCTGGCCCGTCGGTGAGCCGCTGCAGGCATGCATAGTTGCGGCGCCCCTTGAGGATCGCGAAGCTCGGCCGACCCCCCAGCAGCGGCTCCACCGCATCGACGAGCCGCGGCAGGTCACGATCGATCAGCTGATTCTGCAGCGCGATGGTCGCCGTAGCGACCACGACCCGGTCGCCGTGGGCGAGTGCGGGGACGAGATAAGCCAGCGACTTGCCGGTGCCGGTGCCGGCCTGGACAAACAGATGTCGGCCGCTCTCGATGGACTCGACGACGGCCTCCGCCATCCGCAGCTGCCCCGCGCGCTCGGTACCGCCAATCGCCGCGACAGCAGCCGCAAGCAACTCCCGAACCGTCGGACCAGCCACGCGCCATAGCCTCCCACGGGCGCCGCCCGACCCGGCCGCGTCCACAGGAGCGTGGTGCCACTGGCCGGGACTTACCTGGTAGCAACAGGGGCGGAGATTGTTGGCGGCCGGAAAAATGCCGATCGGGACGGACGTCAGGGCGCGTCGGCGGGCACGTACTGTTTGAGCTCGGCGGCAAGGGCGGCGTGCACCCGGGCCCGTACGAGAGTGCCCGAGGGCAGGTGCTCCACCGTGTCGACCTCGCCCTCGTCATGGATGCGCGCGACGAGCTTGCCCTTCTCGTACGGGACCAGCGCGGTGACCTTGACGTCCGGCCGCGGCAGGTCGCGCTCGATGACCGCGAGCAACTTGTCGAGGCCCTCACCGGTCCGCGCAGAGACGACCACCGAGTGCGGCTCGCGTCGTTGCACGCGGGCGATCACATCCGGATCGGCGATGTCTGCCTTATTAATCGCGATGATCTCCTGAAGGTCACCGGCGCCGATCTCGGCCAGGACCTCACGCACCGCCGCGATCTGCGCTTCCGGATCGCCGTTCGCTCCGTCGACAACATGGACGATCAGGTCGGAGCGGCTGACCTCCTCCAACGTCGAGTGGAACGCCTCAACAAGCTGATGCGGCAGATGACGGACGAAACCGACAGTATCCGTCAGCGTGAAAGTCCGGCCACCCGGGGTCGAGACCCGGCGCACCGTTGGATCGAGAGTCGCGAAGAGCGCATTATCGACCAGTACCCCAGCACCGGTAAGTCTGTTGAGCAGGGAGGACTTGCCGGCGTTGGTATAGCCAGCGATCGCGACCGACGGCACACCGTTCCGCTCACGGTCCTTGCGCATGGTCGCCCGAGCCACCCCCATGTGGGCGATCTCGCGCCCTAGCTTCGCCATTCGGTTGCGGATGCGTCGCCGATCCGTTTCGATCTTCGTCTCGCCTGGACCGCGGGTACCGATCCCGCCGCCCCCGGCTACCCGGCCTCCAGCCTGCCTGGACATCGACTCGCCCCAGCCGCGCAGCCGCGGCAGCAGATACTGCATCTGCGCGAGCTCGACCTGGGCTTTGCCTTCCCGGCTGCGAGCATGCTGGGCGAAGATGTCGAGGATCAAGGCGGTACGGTCGATGACCTTGACCTTGACGACATCCTCGAGCTGGATGAGCTGACCGGGGCTGAGTTCGCCGTCACAGATCACCGTATCGGCGCCGGTAGAGACGACGATCTCACGCAGCTCGCGGGCTTTGCCCGAACCGATGTAGGTCGCAGGATCCGGTTTGTGCCGTCGCTGGATCATGCCCTCGAGGACGGCAGAACCCGCTGTCTCGGCGAGGGCGGCGAGCTCGATAAGCGAGTTCTCGGCGTCGCGGACACCGCCCTCGGTCCATACGCCGACCAGGACAACGCGCTCGAGGCGCAACGCGCGGTATTCGACCTCGGTGATGTCCTCAAGCTCGGTTCGTAGGCCGGCCACACGACGCAGCGCAGCCCGATCCGCCAGATCAAGCTGGTCGTCGATTTCGCCAGATTCTGGATCGAAAGGGTCGACGCCGCCAGGGCCCGCCTCCCGGTCTGGCCGAGCATCGCGCCAGGCGTCCGTCGGACCTGCGCTGGCACTCATCGGGTTGCGCTCAGAAAATTTAGACATACCGGAATGGGTCAACGCCTCTCGTCGGCTGGATACTCCCCAGGTTGGCACATAGACACCCCATCCTGCATTTGCGTTTCCGCCGGGGACGGCGGACCAACCGCGCTGCGGGCGTCAGGACGCGGCGTGGTCACCTCACCGGTTCCCACGAGCCGAGGAGAGCAGGGCAGAGGCCTTCAATGCGGCGCGGCGGTCTAGCTGGTTCGACGACCGCTGGACTGGTGGGTGCTGATCCATTCACGGCTGACGGTGCCCTCGGCGACAAGAACCGCGGGTCCGGTCAGTGTCACCCTCCGATCAGCTAAGGTGACGACCAGCCGCCCGCCTGGAGTGTCGACGATCCAGTCACCGCCCCGTCCACCGCTACGGGCGCCGCTTGCAGGCCCCCCGTTGCCTGCCTCGGCTGGGGAGCCCATCGACTCCGTTGCGGCGACAGCGACCGCGCAGGCCCCAGTGCCGCACGAGCGGGTCTCGCCGACGCCCCGCTCATAGACGCGCATGGCGAGGTGACGCGGCCCGCGGATCACCACAAACTCAACGTTCGCCCCAGCCGGAAGCGCCGACGCGGGCGTGATCTCGGGTGGAACGGCCAGCCCCCCGGCAACCTCCAGATCATCCACGAAGACGACCGCGTGCGGGTTGGGGAGGTACACCGGCAGCGCCGGCCGGGTGATGCCGTCGACCATGACATGCAACGGACCGAGCGCGGGCAGGTCGTACTCGCCCATCTCCACGGAAACGTCGCCGAGTGGCCCCAGTCGCACCCGCTTCAGCCCGCCGCGCGTAGCGATTGCGAACTCGCCGGCGAACTCTCGATACGTGGCAACAAGATAGCGGGCGAAAACACGGATCCCATTGCCGCACATCTCGGCGATGCTGCCATCGGCATTGCGGTAGTCCATGAACCATCGCGCGCCGTCTGACATCTGCGCGCCTTCGGGATCGGCCGCGGCGAGTGCGGCCCGGAGAACGCCATCCGCGCCGAGCCCACGACGGCGGTCGCAGAGCGCCCGGACGAGAGGAGGCGTGAGATCAAGCGCACGCTCGGGGTCGAAGAGGATGACGAAGTCGTTCTCGGTGCCATGCCCCTTCGCGTAGCGAACCTCGTCCGGGATCACCTCCCCGATGCTACGCGGCCTCGTCGCTGCGGCCTTCGGTCAGGAAGTCGCCTCCGCCTGCACGATCGCCATCGCAGCGTCAACGAGATCGGGCCGATCGTACGCGAGCCATCGGATGCGGGGGTCACGGCGGAACCAGGAGTCCTGCCGGCGGGCGAACCGCCTCGTCGCCCTGATCGTCTCCGCCTTGGCCTCCTCCACTGTCCACTCCCCGGCGAGATAGCGAAGCACCTGGGCATAACCCAGCGCGTGCGACGCGGTCCGGCCCTTCCGCAGCCCGGCGGACTCGAGGTCACGCACCTCCTGGACAAGACCGTGCGCCCACATCTGCTCCACGCGGGCCGCAATGCGTCGATCGAGGTCGGGCCGGGGTACATCGAGCCCGATTTGGGTCGCGGGGTAGATCGATCGGTGCTCCGGTAGGGCGGCGGCGAACGGCCGACCGGTGATCTCCATGACTTCCAGGGCACGGATGATTCGCCGTCCGTTACTGGCGAGAATCCCTGCCGCCGCGGCGGGGTCGGCCGCGCGCAGGCGTTCGTACAGCGGCTGCGGCCCCCGCGCGGCGAGCTCTGCCTCCAGGCGTTCCCGTACCGCCGGATCGGTCCCGGGAAAGTCCAGGTCGTCGAGCGCCGCTCGCACATAGAGGCCGGACCCGCCAACGAGCACCGGGGTCCGAGCCAGGGCGAGCAAGGCCTCCATTACCTCCCGCGCTGCGTGCTGGTAGACAGCGACGCTCGCGGTCTCGGTGATTTCCCAGATGCCGAGCAGATGGTGCGGCACGCCACGCTGCCGGGACCCGAGCAGTTTGGCGGTCCCGACATCCATACCGCGATAGAGCTGCATCGAGTCGGCATTCACGATCTCGCCGTGGAGGCGCTGAGCGAGCTCGATTCCCAGGTCAGACTTGCCGGCCGCTGTGGGACCCACGACCGCGACCACCCCCGGGAGCCGTCTAGGCCCGTCAGCCAGCTGGCCACGGTCGGGGAGGCCGTCCATGCGGCCAAGTCTCCCAAAGAGCCACGCCCGGGCAGCGCTGATCACTGTCGACCTGATGGACGGATGGCACGTGCCGTCTCAGCCAAGGGCGAACCCGGGGTGGGTCCGGGTCGCCGGGGGGGCGGTGACGGCAGGTGCGACTGTCGCTCAGCGACAGGCAGCCGGCTCGGGTATCGCGGAGCTCGGCACGCCGACCGTCGGGATGCCGAGTGAGACCGGTGAAGGCCCCGATGAAGAAGTCGGTGCCTCCTTGCGCGCAGCCCAGGCGTCCCCAGCCTGGGTACGGCGCACAGAAAGCACCTGGCCGTCGGCCACAAGGTGGTGCGGTGCGGCATAAGTGATCTCGACGGTCACCATGTCGCCAGGGCGGATCGGGCCATCGCGGTCGATCCTGCCCCGGCGGCCGATCGAGGCTCGCTCAGCCGACGGGTCGGGGCCGCCACCAGCGGCGCCGTCGGCAGCGTAACCGTCGCCAGTGGTGCCGTCGCCTGGCGGTGTGAAGTGAACCAGGCGGTTATCCCGTGCCCGGCCGGACAGCCGGTGCGTCGCGCCGTCCTTGCGGCCTTCGCCCTCGGCGACAAGCAGCTCGATCACCCGGCCAACCTGCAGCTTGTTCTCCTCCCAGGAGATCCGGTCCTGCAGCGCCACCAGCCGCTCGTAGCGCTCCTGCACGACCTCCCTCGGCACCTGCCCGTCCATCTCGGCCGCCGGCGTCCCCGGGCGCTTGGAGTATTGGAAGGTGAAAGCGCCGGCAAAGCGCGACCGCTCGACAACCGACAGCGTCTGTTCAAAATCATCGTCTGTCTCGCCGGGAAAGCCGACGATGATGTCGGTAGTGATCGCCGCATCAGGGATGGCGGCACGGACACGGTCGATGATGCCGAGATAACGGTCCTGCCGGTACGACCGCCGCATGGCACGCAGAATCCGGTCCGAGCCTGATTGGAGGGGCATGTGCAGTTGCGGCATCACCGTCGGTGTCTCCGCCATCGCGGCGATGACGTCGTCGGTGAACGCAGCTGGATGCGGGCTGGTGAATCGGATTCGCTCGAGGCCGTCGATCGCTCCGCACGTCCGCAGCAGCCGGCCGAACGCCAGCCGATCGCCGACCTCGCTGCCGTAAGTGTTCACGTTCTGGCCCAGCAGAGTCACCTCGAGCGCACCCTCGGCGACAAGCGCCTCGATCTCGGCGACGATCTCCTCGGGTCGGCGGTCCTTCTCCCGCCCGCGCAGCGCAGGGACGATGCAGAAGGTGCAGGTGTTGTTGCAACCGACCGAGATCGCAACCCAGGCGGCGTACGGAGACTCACGGCGTGTCGGCAGCGTGGACGGGAAGACCTCTAGCGACTCCAGGATCTCGACCTGGGCCTCCTGGTGGAGCCTGGCCCGCTCGAGGAGGGTCGGGAGGGACCCGATGTTGTGGGTGCCAAAGACCACATCGACCCACGGCGCTCGGCGGACGATCTCGCCGCGATCCTTCTGGGCGAGACAGCCGCCGACCGCGATTTGCATGCCGGGCGTGCGGGCCTTGACCGATGCCAGGTGCCCGAGGTTGCCGTACAGACGGTTGTCGGCGTTCTCGCGCACCGCGCAGGTGTTGAAGACCACGACGTCAGGCGTTCGGCCTGCCGGCGGTCGGAGATAGCCCGCGCGCTCGAGCAACCCGGCGAGCCGCTCCGAGTCGTGGACGTTCATCTGGCACCCGTAGGTGCGTATCTCGTAGGTGCGCGCGCTCATGACCCGTCAAGGGTACGAGCCGCCGCCGATGGGGCGGCAATCGGGCGTTGCCGATCCGCTTCAGCGGGCCGTTTCGATCGCTCGGCTCTCTCGGACGACGGTGACCCGGATTTGGCCCGGATAGGTCAGCTCCTCCTCGACCTGCTTGGCGATGTCGCGGGCGAGAACCTGCGCCTGGATGTCGTCGACCTGGTCGGGAAGGACCATGACGCGCAACTCGCGCCCGGCTTGCATGGCAAAGACTTTCTCAATGCCGTCGTGTGCCGCGGCGATCTGCTCGAGCCGCTCCAGCCGCTTGACGTACGCCTCGAGTGACTCCCGACGAGCCCCTGGGCGACCGCCGCTGATCGCGTCTGCGGCCTGGGTGAGCACCGCCTCCACCGTTCGCATCTCGACCTCACCGTGGTGGGCCTCGATTGCATGGACGACGTCGTCGACCTCGCCGTAGCGGCGTGCGATCTCGGCTCCGATCAGCGCGTGCGAGCCCTCGACCTCGTGGGTCAGTGCCTTACCGATGTCATGCAGCAAGGCGCACCGCTTGAGGAGCTGGCGATCCAGTCGTAGTTCGCTCGCCATCATCCCGGCGATCCTCGCGCTCTCGACGAGGTGCTTGAGGACGTTCTGCCCGTAGGAGGTGCGGTAGCGGAGGCGGCCGAGCAGAGCGACGAGCTCGGGGTGCATGTCGGTGATGCCGAGCTCCACAAGAGCGTCCTCACCGGCGCGGACGCACAGCTGGTCCACCTCGGACTTGGCCCGTTCGTGGGCCTCTTCGATCCGCTGCGGGTGAATGCGGCCGTCGAGTACCAGGCCTTCGAGCGCGATTCGAGCGACCTCACGACGTACCGGATCGAAGCATGACAACAGCACCGCCTCGGGCGTGTCATCGATGATGAGGTTGACTCCGGTCACGGCTTCGAAAGCACGGATGTTGCGGCCTTCTCGGCCGATGATCCGCCCCTTCATGTCGTCACTGGGCAGGTGGAGTACGGAGACCACGGACTCGGCGGTCTGTTCGGTGGCAAGGCGCTGAATGGCGAGTGTGATGATGCGCCTGGCGCGCTCGTCTGCCTGCTCACGCGCCTCGCCTTCGATATCCCTGACGATGATCGCCGCGTCTCGTTTTGCCTGGTTCTCGATGGTCGCAACGATCTCCGCCTTCGCCCGGTCAGCCGTGAGCCCGGAGATCCGCTCGAGGATGAGTCGGCGGTCCTCCTCGATGTCGAGGAGCTCGGCACGCTTCTGCGCGATCTCATTCTCCTGAAGGTCGAGCTCGCGAGCCCGCTCCTCCACCTGCGCTTGGTCGGTATGCGCCCGCTCCTCGCGCTCCGCGAGCCGATGCTCGCGCCGCTCCAGATCGAGGCGCAGCTCGCGGAGATCTTCCTTGAGCTGTCTGGCCTCTTCTTCGGCCTCCCGCCTGGCCTGCTGTGCCTGGTCGGCGATCGTTTGAGCCTTGGTGCGAACGTCCGCAGCCTCGGTCTCCGCTCGCTGCCTGATATCACCGGCCTGGCGGTGGGCCTCGTCCAGCTCAACCCGGGCAATCGCGGACACGTTCTGCTCGCTGTTGGCGGTCGCGTCGTGCCGCCGACGCACAACACGGGTCACCACGAGGTATCCGACAACGAGAATCGCAATGAGGACGGCGGCGAGGAGGCCGATTGCTAGCAGTCCCAGCACGCCGCTCATGGCACTCACTCCTCGCGTCGTGTCCCGCGCCGAACGCGGGACGGCCCGTCCGGCTCGAGGGGGAACACTGGCGTGCGACTCGCTCAGCACTCGCGCCGCTGCACGACCTCAGGCGGCTGCTCACCGCTTGCTGCCGCCGACAACGACATGCGCCGAGCCGGCAGATCCCGCTGCTCCAGATCGGATACCCGCAAGCGGTCGACTCATCCGAAGGAGCTCAGCCGGCCGCCCTAGGCCTTCTGCTCCGCTCAGCCGTGGCGACGGTCACCGCTCACTTCGGGTAGGCCGAAGCTGACAGGACCGATGATCTGCCCCATCCGATGCGGTGATCTTCTATGCCAGCGGCCTCGCCGAGCGAGCGCCGCCGTCCTTTCTCTATAGGCCAACGGAGTGGCGCCGGGATGTCGTCTTTGTTCCGTACTGCGGCTGGTGGTGCGTTCAGCGATTCACGTGTCGGGTGTTACCCCTCTACTGATCTGAGGCTAAGTCGAGGTAACGAATGGGTCAAGCTGCCAACGCGGAACGGCTGCGACGACTATCTCGGAGGACTACCAACCGGCCGAGAGCGGCGTTTCACGACATCCGCCGCAATGGCGCCCAAGCCACCGGAAAGACCCTGGCGTGCCGCCTGACAGGCCGTTGGGCACGCACAGGCTGACCTAGTCGCCGTCCGGTAGGGATTCGATCACATCAGTGAGCTCTTCGCCCTCGGTGGCGAGCGCTTCACGAACGACGTCATAAGCCACCTGCGGTGAATAGCCCTTACGGGCAAGGATCCCGGTCAGCCGCCGAGCCCGCCGCGGGGCCGGCTGCCCACGCGTTCCCGCCAGCCGCACCTCGATGAGGGCTCGGGCGGTGGCTCTCTCTTCCTCCGGCGTGACCGTGCCGAGGCTCTCGGCAGTGAGCTTTTGATCAACTCCACGGCTCCTGAGCTCGTGCGCCAGCTTTCGCGGCCCGACACCCCTGCCCCGGTGACGGCTGTCCACCCAGGCGGCGGCGAACGCTTCGTCGTCGACGAGGCCGACGGTCTCGAAGCGGCTGAGGGTGTCCGCAGCGATCTCATCCTCAATGCCGCGCCGACGCATCGCCGTAGCGAGCTGCGCCCGGGTGCGCGCGGAATACGAGAGCTGGCGCAAACAGATCTCGCGCGCCCGCTCGTACTCCTTCTCCCCTGACGGACTCCGTGGGATGTCCTGCTGCACGGTCAGAAGCCCTCGGGAACGACTGGAGCCCCGTCAGCCGCGGACATGTCGGCGTCGAGCGTGGCACCGATGCCGAGTCTCTCCTTGATCTTCTTCTCGATCTCGTCCGCCAGGTCAGGGTTGTCGCGGAGGAACGCGCGCGCATTTTCCTTTCCCTGACCGAGTTGATCGCCCTCGTAGGTGTACCAAGCACCCGACTTGCGAACCAGACCGTGCTCGACTCCGATGTCGATGAGCCCGCCTTCACGGCTGATCCCCTGCCCGAACAGCAAATCCACGTCGCACTGCCGGAACGGAGGTGCCATCTTGTTCTTGACGACCTTGATCCGCACCCGGTTGCCGACGGGATCAGACCCATCCTTGAGCGTCTCGATCCGTCGCACATCGAGGCGCACGGATGAATAGAACTTCAGCGCCCGACCACCCGTAGTCGTTTCAGGAGAGCCGAACATCACACCGACCTTCTCGCGGAGCTGGTTGATGAAGATGGCGGTTGTCCGGCTTGCGCTAATGGCGCCGGTGAGCTTGCGGAGGGCTTGGCTCATGAGGCGGGCCTGGAGGCCGACATGACTGTCGCCCATCTCGCCTTCGATCTCCGCGCGCGGCACGAGTGCGGCCACTGAATCGATGACGACCACGTCGACCGCACCCGACCGGATGAGCATGTCGGCGATCTCCAGGGCCTGCTCACCGGTGTCGGGCTGAGACACCAGGAGCGCATCGGTGTCAACGCCGAGATTCTTCGAATACTCGGGATCGAGTGCGTGCTCAGCGTCGATGAACGCGGCTGTGCCGCCGGCGCGCTGCGCGTTGGCGACGGCGTGCAGTGCCAGCGAGGTCTTGCCAGATGCCTCGGGGCCATAGATCTCGACGACCCGGCCGCGCGGCAGACCACCGATGCCGAGCGCGACGTCGAGAGCGATGGAGCCGGTCGGGATCACCTCGACCGGAGCCCTCCCCTCATCGCCGAGGCGCATGACGGAGCCCTTGCCGAACTGCCGATCGATCTGAGCGAGCGCGGCTTCTAGCGCCTTGCTGCGATCTGCTGGAGCTGCCATGGGTGCCATGGGTGCCATCCCTGTGCTGGGTCGTCGTGTGCGTCTCATCGGCGCCGACGCTACGGCCTCGCCCCGACAGTTTGGTGCTGCCGACACGCGCCGGTGGATAACTCGGCGTCTTTCTCGACTCTGTGGACAGTAGCCGAACACATGTTCGAGACGAAGACGACACGCCCGCCGGGGCGTACACGATCACCTACGCAACGGCCGAGGGAGTCCGAAGCGAGGTGGATCCGAGCTCTCGAGCAAATGCGAAGGCCCGGAAGTCACTCCTCGCGGCGAGAGCCGGACGCCACGCATTGGTGATCAGGCCCGGAACGGAAAGCAGCGCGGCACCACGCGGCGGCCCGCCGAGGCGGCCAGCGCAAGGCGCTAGCGAGCGGATGGCGGCAGCTCAAGCGCGTCGCACACTGCGCGCCAGATGTCTTTGACGTCCTCGCCGTCCGCGATCGCTTCATAGACGGTACGACCGCCGAGTTCGGCGATCACGAAGTCGCGAGCGAAGGAGTCGGCGTAGCTGTCGCCGAACTGCTCACGCATCCGCTCCCAGAACTCGGTGTGGCGCATGAGATCCACTCCAGTTCACGAAGAGAGCGATGACGGCCCGGTCATGATGCCTCCGGGCCGTCGTAGCGAAAGAGGCGCGAAAGAGAATTGCGGGCCTCTCAGCCCAGCGCCCCGGCCTCCACCAGGCGCTTCAGGGTCAGATCCCAGTTGTCGCCGGGGTGGACGACGGTCAGCGACTCGATCTCCGCTCTGATCTTGGCACCATGCCCGGCCTCACTGAGGCTGCGGATCTCCTCCGCGAACGCTTCGGAGTCGGTGCGAAGATTCAAGGTCCGTCCCACCACGGTGTTGCGAACGTACGCATTCCTCCCGTGATTGAGCGGGAGGAGGTATTTGATGTCGCCAAGGGCCTGAAGGGCGCCGGCGCCGCCACTGGACGCGGCACGTACTGAGGCGCGTGCGGTCTTGGACTGCTTACCTGCCACGGGAACTCCAACACGAATACAAGACGGAACGAGGGGGCGGGCACACGGAACGTCCGCCGGATTAACGGCGGACGCCATGCGAACCGGATCAGCTTACCTGGGGTGGCGGCGGGGTCATCGCGATCATTTGCGGCCCACAACGTCGCCGTGGATACCGCCGACCCCGCCGACAATATGACGCTGCCGCCGCCCGTTTTGTTCCCAAGATTCGGCGGCTTTCCAGACAGTCGAAGGACCTGGGGGATCGGTACGGGACGCCAGCGGGACGTGGCACCACCTGACCTGGTCGGGACGGCGTGGTTGACCGATCGTCGTAGCTGGTGGTGGCCCGGCTCGACCCGCAGATCGATCTAGGAGCAGCGCCCCTGGATCTCGTACGGTGGCGGAACTGTCGGACAGGTGAGCGAGGATGGGCACATGGTCGACGACCAAGCCGCCCGGCTCTTCCCGGCGGACCAGTTCTCCCCCGCCACGAGCGCGTGGTTCGAGGGAGCCTTTGCCATGCCCACCGCGGCGCAGCTCGGGGCATGGTCGGCGAT
>DASYTV010000136.1:0-2527 GCA_036001885.1 Actinomycetes bacterium | reverse complement strand
CGTACCGAGCGCGGTGCTTTCGAGCGCAAGGTCGGCCGCGATCCGGCCGGTCGCGCGGAGCAGGAAGGTGGAACCCGCCGCGGCAATCGCGCTGACGCCCAGGCCGAGCACAAGGGTGAGGATCGCCCGCAAGGCGAGCCGATACCGCCGCTCGACCAGCCCGACCGCGGTGGCCGAGATCGGCAGCAGGTCCGGGCTGAGGGCCATCGCGCCGACGACCAGGATCGCCGAACCGGTGATCACGCCGACGCCGGCCACCACACCGGCAGCCGCCATGTACAGCACGTACGTGAGCCCGGGCCGCGCGTGCTCCTGCGCTCGACCCATGACTTCGATCCACACCGCGACGTCCCGCCCGGCCACGCCCCGCCGGCGGCGCCAACCCAGCGGCTGGACACTGGATGCGCGCCAGAGCACGACGTCATCGGCGGCGAGATCGCACTCGCGCAGCAGCTCGAGCACGACGTCGGCAGCAGCAGCGTCGAGCTCGCCCGTCAGCTCGACCATGCCCCCGGCCGTGCGCCCACCCACGACGAGATGGCGGACTCCGGACAGCGCAGCGAGACGCCTCCCGATCGCATCCGCCCGCTCGGGGGGCGCGTAGGCCCGCAGCTGTAGCACCTTCACCTCGCTGGTGGCGGACCACTCCCGTCGCGTTATTCCGCCGAGAGCCTCGATCGAGCCGGTTGCCGTGCGCCGGACGGCGTCACTCCCGGCTCATCATCGCGACGGCCTCCTTCTCCAGGTCGACGAAGTGCTCGCCGGAGACGTCGACGATCACCTGCTTGATGGCGCCGCCGGCGAACGTCCAGGGACGCTCGCCCGCGTAGTCGTCGGTGACCGGCTCGCCGACGTCCTTGCCGACGTTCAGGCCCTCGCCGACCAGCGAGAAGTTGCCCGGCTGGGTCTTGATCTCGGCCGAGCCGACGGCCCGGTCGTCGATGTAGAGCGTCAAGGTGCCGTGGGTCGGCATGTCGGTGCCTTCGCGCTCGAAGGCGGCCGAGAGGAGGTGCCTGCCGGTGGGCACGTCCTGGTCGGAGGCGACCAGTTGCTCGACGATCCCGACGAAGTTGTAGGCGTACTTGAGCTTGCGGTCCTTGATGTACAGGGAGTGCCCGCCGAACTTGCAGCCGTGGGAGAACAGCACCCCGCCCGCCTCCGGCGTCTGCACCTCGACCTCGGCGGCGATGGTGTAGGAGCGGTTGCGGATGTTGACCGCAGCCGTCTCCGGCACCTCGGCGCAGTCGGGGTAGTAGAGGTAGCGGTCGCGGGGCTTGCCGATCTGCGGCCTGGGCGTGGTGAGGATCTCCACCGCGCCGCGGGACTCGATCGGCAGGCCGTTGTACCTGCCCGCCTCGTAGAACCACAGCGCGATCAGCTCCTGGAGCCTGTCCGGGTACTGGTCGGCCAGGTCGTGCATCTCGGTGGGGTCCTCGGTGGTGTTGTACAGCTCCCAGCGGTCCTGCATGTGGTCGGGCCAGCCGCCCGGCGCCGCCGGCACCGCGGTGACCGCCTTCCATCCCTTGTGCCAGATCGCGCGGGAGCCGAGCATGGTGAAGAACGCGGTCTCCTTCTGGGTGGGCGCGTCCGCCTCGTCGAAGCTGTAGCGGAAGCTCAGGCCCTCCAGCGGGAGCTGCGGGTAGCCCTTGACCTGCTCGGGCAGCTCCACCCCCAGGCAGTCGTAGACCGTTGGCACGATGTCGGTGGCATGGTTGTACTGGTGGCGCAGCTCACCCCTGGCCTTGATCCCCTTGGGCCAGGACACGATCAGCGGGTCGGCGACACCACCCTCGAAGTTGTAGCGCTTCCACAGCTTGAACGGCGTGTTGAAGGCGAAGGTCCACCCGGTCGGGTAGTGGTTGTAGGTCTCGGGGCTGCCAAGCACGTCCAGATAGTTCAGATTTTCCTCGATATCGTCGGGGATGCCGTTGAAGAACTTGTTCTCGTTGACCGAGCCGTTCGGCCCACCCTCGCCGCTCGCGCCGTTGTCGGACACCAGCACCACGATCGTGTTCTCCAACTGGCCGGATTCCTCCAGGTAGTCCAGCAGGCGGCCGATGTGGTGGTCGGCGTGGCTCAGGAAGCCCGCATACACCTCCGCCATCCGGCAGAACAGCGCCTTCTCCCCGTCGGACAGCGAGTCCCACGGGCGCACGGTGTCGACCTCCGGCCAGGACCTGCCGTCGTGGCTCGTCGCGGCGGCGTAGGGGTTGATCGGCGACAGCTCGGCGCCCTGGGGCAGGATGCCCAGCTGCTTCTGCCGCTCGAAGACCTGCTCGCGGTAGGCCTCATAGCCCATGTCGAACCGGCCCCGGTACTTCTCGATCCACTCTTTGGGGGCGTGGTGGGGCGCGTGGGTCGCGCCCGGGCAGAAGTACATGAAGAACGGCTTGTCGGGCGCGACGACCTTGGCGTCGCGGATGAACCCGATCGCCTTGTCGGTCAGGTCCTCGGTCAGGTGGTAGCCCTCCTCAGGACCCTTGGGCTGCTCCACGTAGTGGTTGTCGTAGACCAGGTCCGGATACCA
>DASYTV010000135.1:0-14094 GCA_036001885.1 Actinomycetes bacterium | reverse complement strand
GACGTGATCCTCGCGATCGCCGAGGGCACGCTGACCCCGACGATCTGGTACCGATGCGTCACGTGCTGACCGGCGCGATCACCCTGCCCGCCGACCGTCCGTTGGTCTTCAAGAGCGTCGGGATGTCCTGGCAGGACCTCGCCGTCGCCGCAGCAGTCGCGGCACACAACGAAGCGTGACCCCCTGAGCTGGAACTTCCGTCGGCGCACGTCCGGAGCAGGGTGCCCTTCTTCGAAGCGTCCGCACGCTGGACGATGATGGCAGTCGCTGCAGGATGCCCGGGACACAGAGTGTCCGCGACGGACCTGCAGACCGCAGGTATCAGGGAGGCGATCGGCAGGATGTTGGTCGGTGATGTGATCGCCCGGGCGGTACGCCGCTATGGCGATCAAGTCGCCCTTGAGGGCCCCGACGGCCGACGGACCTTCGCCCAGGTCGGCGAACGGGTGGGCGCCTTGGGCGCCGGGCTGCGTCGGCTGGGTCTGGCTGCCGGGGATCGCGTGCTCGACCTGCAGACCAACCAGGTCACGTACATCGAGACCGACCTGGCTCTCGCCCGCTCAGGCCTTGTCCGAGTGGCACTCAACTACCGGCTGCGGCCGGCGGACTGGGAGTACATCGCCGATGACTGCGGGGCACGTGCGCTGATCTACGATGCCCGGTTCGCCGATGCCAGCGCGGGCCTTCGCAGTGGGATGGATCATGTCGTTGTCATCGGCGATGGGCCCGGAATCCCCTACGAGAAGCTCGTCGCCGACAGCCTCGACGGTCGCAATGGCGAAGCCGGCAGCCCAGAGGATCTGGTGTCGCTGAACTACTCGTCGGGAACCACGGGCCGGCCCAAGGGGGCCATGCGGACGCATCGCAATCGGTTGGCCAGCTTGCGGAACATGCTCACGGATGTCCTGCCGGCGAAGCCGGCCGCCGATGACGTCTGGATCCACGCCGGCCCCGTCACCCACACAAGTGGGCTGTTCACCCTGCCCTATTTCGCTTACGGGGCGCGCCAGCTCATCCTTCCCGAATTCGATCCCGCCGCTGTCCTCGACGCGATCGAGCACCGCGGCGGGACGGCGATCGCACTCGTGCCGACCATGGTGGCGCGGCTGCTCGCGCTGCCTGACTGCACGCCGGACCGCACCCGCGGCCTGCGGATGCTCGGCTATGCGGGGGCGCCGATGGCACCTGACCAGATCAGACAGGCCTATGAACGCATCACTGTGAATCTGGTGCAGTACTACGGTCTGGTCGAGGCGATCCCGCCGGTCACAGTGCTCGATGCCGCCGACCATGCCCGCGGGTTGGCCGGCGAGGAGCACTTCCTCAGCTCGGCCGGTCAACCCTGCCTCGCCGTCGACTTGTGGGTCGTCGACGACGAAGGCCTCCCGCTCCCTGCGGGCACCGTCGGTGAGGTCGTCACCCGCGGGGAGCACGTGATGGAGGGCTATTGGCGTCGCGCGCGGGAGCTGTCCGTAAGCGGGAGGGAGACCACGCCGGACGCCTCCGAGGTGAAGTCGATCGCCAACGGCACCCTGCATACCGGGGACCTCGGGCGGCTGGACGAGAACGGATATCTCTACCTGGTCGACCGGAAAGGCGACATGATCATCTCCGGTGGCTACAACATCTACCCCCGCGAGATCGAGGACGTCATCGCGTCCGTACCTGGCGTCCACGAAGTCGCGGTCGTCGGTCTCGCCGATCCCGAGTGGGGTGAGCGGGTGACCGCCCTTTATACCGTCAACCAGGGCGCCACCGTCACCACCGAGGCGATCCTGGAGCGCTGCCGTGCCGGATTGGCGTCGTACAAGAAACCCAAGGACGTACGACAAGTCGGCGCGTTCCCGCTCAACTCCACGGGGAAGATCGCAAAGAAAGCTCTGCGTGAGCGTCTCGAGGCCGGCGAGCTGTGACGATCCGCTGGACCGACCCGCCGCCGTTCCTTGCGCCCAGCGGCACCGAGCGCCCGGGCGAGTTCCCCTACACCCGCGGCATCTCCGCCGAGCCGAGGCCGTGGATCATGGGCCAGTACGCGGGCTTCGGCACGCCGGCCCAGACCAACGCCCGCTTCCGCGCCCTGCTCGAGGCCGGAGTGACCGGCTTCTCTGTCGCGCTCGACCTGCCGACCCAGATGGGCTTCGACTCCGACGATCCGAGAGTGGCGGGAGAGGTCGGGCGGGTCGGGGTCGCAGTCGACTCGCTCGCCGACATCGAGGCTCTGATGGCGGGCATCCCCCTGGCGGAGATCACGCAGGTCAGGACCACCGCGAACGCCATCGGCTACATCTGGGCCGCATTCTTCATCGCACTCGCCCGCAAGCAGGGCGTCGACCCGAACTCCTTCGGGCTGTTCATCCAGAACGACGTGCTCAAGGAGTTCATCGCCCGAGGCACGCAGATCTTCCCACCTGAGCCGTCGCTGGCGCTCGCCGTCGACGTGATCGAGTACGTCGGAAAGCACCTGCCGCGGTGGACACCGCTCGCCATGAGCGGTTACCACATCAGGGAGGCCGGCTCCGACGCGGTCCAGGAGGTCGCGTACACCTTCGCGAACGCCATCGCCTATCTCGACGCCGCAGTGAGACGCGGAGTCCCGGTCGACGCGGTGGCACCGACGTTCTACACGTTCCTCTCGGCCACCATGGACTTCCTCACCGAGGTGGCGAAGTTCCGTGCGGCTCGGCGGGTGTGGGCGAAGCTATTGCGGGAGCGTTACGGCGCGACCGATCCGCGATCGATGCAGCTGCGCATCTTCGTTTTCACCGCAGGCTCGTCGCTGACGGCGCAGCAGCCGCTGACAAACGTGGCGCGCACCGCTGTCGAGGCGCTGGCGGCCGCGCTCGGTGGCGTACAGACCATGCACGTATGCGCGTACGACGAGGCCGTGGGAGTGCCGACGGCAGCGGCAGCCACGCTCGCGCTGCGCACCCAGCAGGTGGTGGCGTTCGAGACCGGGCTCACCTCGACGGTCGATCCGCTGGCCGGATCGTACGTCGTCGAGTCGCTCACTGATTCACTCGAGCGTCGGATCACGGCCTTGATGCAGGAGATCGAGGACCACGGCGGAGCGCTCGCCTGCATCTCCTCCGGCTGGTACGCGCGTCGCCTCTCCGATGCTGCTTACGAGCAGGCGAGAGCAGTCGAGTCGGGCGAGCGCGTGGTGGTGGGGGTGAACCGATACGTCGTACCGCCCGAGCCGATCGAGGTCTTCGAGATCCACAGCTCCGTTGAGGCGGAGCAGGTGGCCGCGGTCAAGGCGGTCCGCGAGCGCCGTGACACTGCGACAGTGGCGGCGACCCTCAAGGCCCTCGGGGGTGCTGCGGCCGCCGGCGAGAGCGTCGTCGAACCATGTGTAGCCGCAGTGACGGCGTACGCGACGGTCGGCGAAATCGTGTCCGTTCTCCGCGAGCTCCACGGCTCCTGGTCACCTGCCGCCGACTTTTGACCGGATCAGGCAAGAACGCCAAGCCTGATCGGCGGCCCGCCCCGACGATCAGGTCATGATCACTGGCGGTTGGGGGCGGACTTCGGCGTGCGATCGCCAGTGATCATCGATGGCGGCTGAGACGAGCTGGTGAGCGATGCGCCCGGTCGTTCCTCTGCGGCTGACGCGTCAGGCGGCGCCATCCCACCAGTCGAGCACCCGGAGCGCACGGAGGGTGTTCCAGCGGCTCGGCGTCCCCACGCCGTCCTCGACGTCGAAGTAGACGCGACCCGGGTGGATGCGGTCGACCAGCCACCGGCCGTCAGGCTGCCGCTTCGATCGCACCACCTCCACGGCCTCTGCCATCCGGGGATCCGGGACCGCGCCCGACCGGCGGAAGTAGTCGAGCGCGCGCAGCACGTCGTAATGCCAGTAGTAGGGGAAAGCGAAATCGAGATATGCCGGGTCGGCGACCGCGCCGGTGCTCTTGCGGCGGAACAGGCCGCGCTCGAGGAGGTACTCCTCACCGCTGCGCCGGGCAGCGTGCACCTCGGCGGACCCGCCGGTTGCTCGCTCGAACTCGAGCAACCCGTCGAGTACGTTGATCGTGGTGTCGAAGGAAGACCGCACGGAACCGTACTCGACCTGGCAGTTCCAGCCGCCGTCGCCCAGCCGCTCGCCGAGGATCCGCTCGACGATCGCCGCGACATCCACCCCGAAGTACGCCCCGGTCTCGATCGTCCGACCGTTAATGCACGGCTCGACCTCGCCGTCGAAGTAGCGCTGCCCTTCGTGCTCCCAGCGCCCGTTCTCTGCGACGAGCGCGATCGCCCGGCGGGCGGACTCCGACGCCGGGTCGAGCCCGAAGAGTTGCAGCGTCTGCAGCGTATGCATCGTGGGCGTCCATGGCTGCCCTGGTTCGCCGCCGGTGTAGGACGCGGGGAAGCAGGCGCCGCCATCCCAGAGCCCATCGGGACCCTCGAGCCCGAGGAGGCGCGCGCCCCAACCGTCGTGCTCGACTCGGGCCCGCTCGGCCGCGACCTCATCGGGGGACCCATTCCCGAGGTCGTGCAGCACCTGCCAGCGGATGGCGGGGTCGCCGTCGAGCAGCCAGTCGATCTCGCTCATCGACGGACGGTAACACGTTCAACCCGCCAGGCTTGCGCGGCGCTGTTCGGCCTGCCGGCAGAGAGCCTGCCGCGTAGACTTCCCGCGTGCCACGCCCAGACGGACGGCTCAGTCACGATCTTCTTCCCGGCGAGAAAGGGCCACGAGACGCCTGCGGCGTTTTCGGGGTTTGGGCCCCGGGGGAGGAGGTGGCCAAGCTCACCTATTTCGGGCTTTACGCGTTGCAGCACCGCGGTCAGGAATCCGCTGGCATCGCTGTAGGGAACGGCTCGCAGATCGTGGTCTATAAGGACATGGGCCTGGTCGCCCAGGTCTTCGACGAGACGACGCTCAACTCCCTGCGAGGCCATATCGCGGTCGGTCATTGCCGCTACTCCACCAGCGGATCGTCGGTGTGGGAGAACGCGCAACCGACCTTCAAGTCGACATCGACCGGCTCGATCGCGCTCGCGCACAACGGCAACCTGGTCAACGCCGGTGAGCTAGCCGCCGCGGTGGCCGGCCTCCGCGGCGCGGCCCCCGCCGCTGCGTCGATCAGCAATCCGGCGAGCAGCGACACCGACCTGGTGACCGAGTTGCTGGCGAGCCAGCCCGACCGGTCGATGGAGGCTGCCGCGCTCGACGTGCTGCCGACCCTGGCCGGCGCGTTCAGCTTCGTGTTCATGGATGAGGAGACGTTGTACGCCGCACGGGATCCGCAGGGCTTCCGGCCGCTCGTGCTCGGCCGCCTCGAGCGAGGCTGGGTGGTAGCGAGCGAGACAGCTGCCTTGGACATCGTCGGAGCGAGCCTCGTCCGCGAAGTGGAGCCGGGGGAGTTCCTGGCGATCGACGAGCACGGGCTTCGCGCACGGCGCTTTGCCGAGGCGCGGCCGGCGGGATGCATCTTTGAGTACGTCTATCTCGCCCGGCCCGACACTACGATCTCGGGGCGATCGGTCCATGCTGCCCGCAAGGAGATGGGACGCACCCTGGCCAGGGAGGCACGGGTCGCGGCAGATCTGGTGATACCGACGCCGGAGTCTGGCACCCCAGCCGCGATCGGCTTCGCGGAGGAGAGCGGCATTCCCTATGGCCAGGGTCTGGTGAAGAACTCCTACGTCGGCCGCACGTTCATCCAGCCCAGCCAGACCATCCGGCAGCTCGGGATCCGCCTCAAGCTCAATCCCTTGCGTGGGGTCATCGAGGGGAAGCGGCTGGTGGTCGTCGACGACTCGATCGTTCGCGGTAACACCCAGCGCGCTTTGGTCCGGATGCTGCGGGAGGCCGGCGCTACCGAGGTCCACATACGGATCTCCAGCCCGCCGGTGAAGTGGCCGTGCTTCTTCGGTATCGACTTCGCAAGCCGCGCTGAACTGATCGCGAACGGTCTGAGTGTCGAGGAGATCCGCCGGTCGCTGGGCGCGGACTCGCTCGCGTACATCTCGCTGGAAGGAATGATCGCGGCAACTCACGTGCCGGGCGAGCGGCTGTGCCGTGCATGCTTCGACGGCATGTATCCGCTCAAGCTGCCCGAACCCGAGTTGCTTGGGAAACACTTGCTCGAACGTGTTCCGGCGCCCGGGCACCGCGGCCATGCTCAACTGCGGCGGCCCAGCAGGCGTGGTCCTGCCGAGGCGCGCTCCGACCCCGACGAGGCAGAGCGGGCACAGGCGCCGCCAGCGACGCAACCACGTGCGCCGATGCCCGGGGCGGCGCGTGACTGAGCAGTCAGCTGCTTCAGGCCGAGCGGCCGGGCGCGCTGGCTACGCCGCCGCGGGAGTGGACATCGCCGAAGGCGAGCGGGCGGTCCGGCTGATGAGGGCCTCGGTGGCAAAGGCCAGTCGCCCCGAGGTGCTCGGTGACCTTGGCGGCTTCGCCGGCCTGTTCCGCGGAGATGCGCTGAAGGCGATGACTCGTCCGATTCTTGCCACCTCAACCGACGGGGTCGGTACGAAGGTGGCGATCGCCCAGATGCTCGACAAGCACGACACCATCGGCCTCGACCTGGTCGGCATGGTTGTGGATGACCTCGTGGTGTGCGGTGCGGAGCCGCTTTTCATGACCGACTACATCGCGTGCGGCAGGCTCGTCGCCGAGCGGATCGCGGCGATCGTCCATGGCATCGCGGAGGCATGCCAGGTCGCCGGCTGTGCCCTGGTGGGGGGCGAGACCGCCGAGCATCCCGGCCTGCTCGGCGTTGATGAGTACGATCTGGCCGGCGCCGCGACCGGAGTCGTCGACGAGCCGTACCTCCTCGGCCCGGCCAGGGTCCGCCGCGGCGATGTCGTGATCGCGATGGCATCGAGCGGATTGCATTCGAACGGATATTCGCTGGTCAGGCAGGTCCTGCTCGCTGCGGGGGGGTGGTCGCTCGATCGGCCAGTCGCCGAGCTCGGCCGAACCCTGGGGGAGGAGCTCATCGAGCCGACCCGCATCTACGCCAAGGATTGCCTTTCGCTGGCGGCAGCCGTCGACCTCCACGCGCTAGCGCATGTGACCGGTGGCGGGCTGGCCGCGAGTGTGGCTCGGGTACTGCCCGCGAACCTCGACGCGGTCCTCGATCGGTCGACATGGTCGCCACAGCCGATCTTCGGTCTCGTCGGCGAGGTCGGTGGTGTCGAGCGCCCCGAGCTGGAACGCACGTTCAACATGGGCGTCGGCATGGTGGCGATCACAGCGCCGGGCGACGCCGATCATGCGCGGCGGCTGCTCGAGGATCGCAGGCTGATCGTGTGGGTGGCGGGCGAGGTCGTCCACGGCGACGGTCGGGCACGCCTCACCGGCCGGTATGCCTGATCCCACCCTGAGGAAGGGCGCCTCGTCTCCCGTTAGCCGGGTCCTTTGACGGATGCCCGAGGACCGCTGGATGGATGGCAAGGCCGCAGCGAGCGCTCGTAGCGGCGGTAGAAGAGGAGCGTGAACGCGGCCAGCCTGAACTTGCGGGGACGCGGAACGCGGAGCAGCGCGGAGCGTTTCCGTGGGGTGCGCACCAGCGGGACCGGCAAACACAAGGAGACTCCGCTAACGGCTCGCTAGCGGCGGGACTCCTCGTCCTCGTCGTCCTCGGCTAGATCGGCGTAGCGGGCGTAGAGGTCGTCGTACTCGTCGGTGGGCTCGTCGGTGCGGTCCTCGGTGTCCTCGCCGATCAGCTCACGCCGCAGTGACTCGAGATCGGTCCCACCAGAGTTGTACTTGAGCTGGCGAGCGACCTTGGTCTGCTTGGCCTTTGCGCGGCCGCGCCCCATGGCTCGACCCCCTTCAAAGAGGCGGACGCCTCGATGTGGTCACACATATCAAAGCCGACGGCTAGGTGCCGAGCCGCCAGCCGGTTTGCTTGCATCTACGGTACCCGCTCCAGCGGCTTGACGGTAACGGGCGATCCACCGCAGAGGCAAGCGGCCACTTACCGTCCGGCCGGCAGCCACACGCCACGCAACCGTCCGATTTGTGCCATCCTGCGCTCAGCGAGCCGGTCGGCGGCGACCGCTGGTGGAACGCCTTCCTCGGCGGCGATCGCGAAGACCCGCTTCGTCGTGCCGAAGATCCGCGCCGCCTTCTTCTTGGCGCGTTCGAAGCTGAAGCCCTCGATCTCGTCGGCTACCTGGACGAGCCCGCCCGAGTTCACCACGTAGTCCGGCGCGTAGAGGATGCCGCGCCCCTCGAGGATCTTCTCGATCCCGGGGTGTGCGAGCTGGTTGTTCGCAGCGCCACAGACGATCTTGGCGCTGAGGATTGGCACGGTTTCGTCATCCAGCGCACCGCCGAGCGCGCACGGCGCGTACACGTCGAGATCTGCGGTCACGAGCGCGTCCACCGTGGGCACAACCTCGACCTCAGGATGGTCGTGGCGCACTCGGTCGATCGCCTTGTCGCTGATGTCGTTGATCACCACCGTCGCGCCGTCCTCGATGAGGTGGCTCACCAGGTAGTGCCCGACCTTGCCGACGCCCGCGACTCCAACCCGCCGGCCTCGCAGGGTTGGCTCCCCCCACAGCTGCTCGGCGCAAGCACGCATGCCCTGGAACACTCCGAACGCGGTGAGAATCGAGGAGTCACCCGCGCCTCCGTGCTCGAGAGAACGGCCGGTCACAAAGGCACACTCGTGCGCCACGACGTCCATGTCCTCGGTATAGGTCCCGACGTCGCAGGCCGTGATGTAGCGGCCGTTCAAGGACTGGACGAAGCGTCCATACGCTCGCAGCAGCGCCTCGCTCTTATCCCTCGCGGGATCGCCGATGATCACTGCTTTGCCGCCGCCGAGGTCGAGTCCTGCCATCGCGGCCTTGTACGCCATCCCCTTCGAGAGGTTGAGTACGTCGGCTAGAGCAGCCTCTTCGCTGTCGTATGGATAGAAGCGAGTCCCGCCGAGCGCGGGGCCGAGTGCGGTCGAATAGATGGCGATGATCGCCTTGAGTCCACTGGCGTTGTCCTGACAAAAGACGACTTCCTCGTGGCCGGTGTGCCGGCCGAAGACTTGAGTACCGCCCGGGTGGAGCGGTACGTCGCCCTGGGTGGTGTCGGTCACTGTGGTGACTCCCGGATCGGCCTGCGCGTTGTGGCGCGAGCGTTTATGGCCACCATAGTGGCGCAGACGCGAGGTCCCTCGATGGTGTCTGCGGGTTGATCCATCCGGGCGGGCCGCGCGTGCGAGGATTCAGGTGTGAGGACCTCTGTGGTGACCCCGTACGCCGCTTATCTGCGCGTGTACGAGCCGCTGCATGCCTTCAGCGAGCCGCACCGGCGCGTCTGGACCGACTATGTGGCGACCGGTGACGCGCCCGACCAAGTGCTCGGCCCGCTGGCCGAGCATCGCCGCGCGCTGAGCGGGCTGCTGGCAACCCCGCCGGTCGTCGTGCCGGCGCACGAGAGTGCCGATGCGTTCGTCCTGACGGTCGATGGCACCGCACATGTCTGCCCCCTTGATTCCCGGCTGCGGGCCTGGGCGGCGTTGGTGGAGTTCCAGCAGGAGGTTCCCGACGGACTGGCCGAGGCATTCGTTCCGAGGGTCGTGCTGGACGAGGCTCTCGCCGATCATCAGCGCTGGCTCGAGAACTCGACCTTCGCATCCCCGCATATCTTGACCAACACGTGGTTCGTGCCACTCCGCTGGTTCATCCCGTTCCTGCAGGAC
This sequence comes from Actinomycetes bacterium, assembly GCA_036001885.1. Taxonomy (GTDB): domain Bacteria; phylum Actinomycetota; class Actinomycetes; order JAKEEW01; family JAKEEW01; genus DASYTV01. Next base: position 4,432 of record DASYTV010000135.1, on the reverse strand, counting down.
GAGCGGGTCGTACAGCTCGGCTGCCCGAGCGAGCCTCGCAGCCTCTTCTTCCGTACGCCGATGGTCGAGGCACGGCGGCGGATTGCCCGAGCGCTGCGGGTGCTGGAGCGGACGATCGAGGACGGACCGATCGTGGATGGTGTGATCGACCTCGGTCGCTGGCTGGAGGAATTCCACCCGCACTCGTGGGTGGAGCTCGACTACGGCGGGCTTGTCCACCTGATCGACGATGTGTCGCTCGCCGAAGACAACTCGGCCTCCGACGTCTCTGAGGCCCTGGGGGCGCTCGCGGCAGATGATGCACGCGCGGCCGCTGCGGCCTATATCCGGCTTATGGAGCGGTGGCGCATTGTTCAGGCTCTGGAGCACGCGACCTAAGCATTAGCGAGATTTCGCATTTGGCCGACCAGATGCGGCGAAGCCACTACACTTGGTGTTCCACTACGATCGGCTTTGTTCCTTACGCCGGATTCGTCCTGCTCGAAGCGCGGCGGAGCGACACCAGTCGATGCAGCCGATGGGGTGACGTCCGGGTCACTCGATCGTCAATAAGATGGGCCTGCTAGGACCATTTAGGACAAGCGGGTCCAGAGGCAGTATTACTCTCGAACCAGGATGGTTCGGTGCCTGGGAGGAGGCCGACATGACCGCACGCACCCCTGATGCCGAGCCGTTGCTCACTCCGGCTGAGGTCGCCACGATGTTCCGTGTCGATCCCAAAACAGTGACAAGGTGGGCAAAGGCCGGCAAGCTGACCTCGATCAGAACACTCGGTGGCCATCGTCGCTACCGCGAGGCGGAGGTGCGCGCCCTGCTGCAGGGGATTCCATCCCAGCAGCAGCGTGGACAGGAGTGATCGTTAGCGTTTGAAAGCTCGGACGTCATCCGTCGCGCCCGTTCTCCCGGAGGATGGGCGCGACGCACCTGTCCGGACCTCCCCTGGCGTGCGTCCCCGGTCCGGGTGAAGGTCCGCTTCATGCTGATCCGTAGCCTGTCCGCTGTGTCTGATGAACCCATCGGCGCCGGCGTCGGACCCTATCCGGCCCCCTGGCCCGAGGATCCGCGGCTGGATGGCGAGCTTCTCGCTCGCGGCGATCATCGCAACGTCATCGATCGCTACCGCTATTGGCGACGCGACGCGATCGTCGCCGACCTGGACGCGCGACGGCACGACTTTCATATCGCCATCGAGAACTGGCAGCACGACTTCAACATCGGCAGTGTCGTGCGAACCGCGAACGCCTTCCTCGCCCGCGAGGTTCACATCGTCGGCAAGCGCCGGTGGAACCGGCGTGGCGCTATGGTCACCGATCGATACCAGCACATTCGTCACCATTCGACCTTCAGTGACCTCGCTTCGTACGCGAGAACGCATGGCCTGACGTTGATCGGAATCGACAACTTGCCCGGCTCGGTGCCGCTCGAGACCGCTGTGTTGCCGCGACTAAGCATGCTGATCTTCGGACAGGAGGGACCGGGACTGTCGCCGGATGCGCATGGCACGGCGGAGGTCGTCTGCTCTATTGCGCAGTACGGGTCGACGCGGTCGATCAACGCCGGTGCTGCGGCCGCCATCGCAATGCACGCCTGGATCCGCCAGCATCGCTTCGGCCAGATCCCTGCCAGTCCGACCGAGCGCTGACGCATCGATCGCGTCGGCCGCCGGTGACCGATCTCCACGACCACGATGGAAGCCAATCATCCCTTCTGGTGACTTTGTCCCGCGGGCGGTGTGTCTGCCAGCCGCCCTCGGTCGAGGGGCTCGCTCGCGGCACCGCGGCTATGCCCGGGAGCCCGAGCGGTTCCGCGGCGGTCGAGCTTGTGCCAGCGAAGGACCCCGCCGCTCACTGCGGTCACCATCGACTGCACGACCACCAGATACATCAATTGTCGGTACACGAGCTGCTGCAGCGGCAGGCTCCAGAGCGGCCAGAGCCGCTCGCCGTCGAGCCGGAACGCGATGATCCCGATCAGCATCTGGACCGCGACGAAGCCGAGCCAGATGGCCAGGACGGGTCCGGGTTGCAGGAAGATCAGCCCATAGATCGCGAAGAGGTCGATGACAGGGCCGAGCAGCGGAAGCAGGACTTGGAACAGGCCGAGGTAGAGCAGGCCGCGGCGGCCGAAGCGGCCTGCTGGGCCGCGGCTGATCAGTGCTCGCCGATGCTTCCACATCGCCTGCAGCGTTCCGAAGCACCAGCGGTACCGCTGTCGCCACAGCTGACCGAGTGTGGCCGGTGCCTCGGTCCAGCCCCGGGCGAACTCCTCGTACACGACTCGCCAGCCCAAAGCGACGACGGTCATCGTGAGGTCGGTGTCCTCCGCGAGGGTGGCCCCGCTGACCGGGCCGACCTGGTCGAGCGCTTGCCGCCGGTACGCGCCGACCGCGCCGGGTACGGTCGGCATGCAGCCAAGCAGGTCATAAAGCCGGCGGTCTAGATTGAAGCCGATCACGTACTCGATGTGCTGCCACAAGGCGAGCAACCCGCGCCGGTTTCCCACTTTCGCGTTTCCGGCCACGCCGCCCACACTCGGATCGGCGAACGGCTGGACGAGCCGATAGATCGTGTCCTTCTCGAAGACCGTGTCGCCGTCGAGCAGGACGATCAAGTCCGACCTCGCTTGCGCGAGCCCGGTCTGAATGGCCGCCGGTTTCCCTCTGTTGGGCTGCCTGACGACCCGAACACCGGGAAGCCTCAGTCGGGCGACCGCATGTGCCGTCTCGTCGGTTGATCCGTCGTCGACCACGATCACCTCGACCTGCGGATACTCCGAGTCCACCAGTGCCCGTACAGTCCGCGCAATCCCGGCAGCCTCGTTGTAAGCGGGCACGATCACCGAGACCGGCATGAGCACCTCAGGTCGCCACCGTCTTCTTCGCCGAGAGCGAGCGTGATAGCGAGCGGCGAGGACGAGCACGCCCATTCGCACGATGGTGAGCAGCCCGACCGCGATCAGCGCCCAGGTCAGGAACGTGATGACGAACTCGGACCCGCTGGCGGCCAGGAGGAAGGCATCGCCGCGCAACCGCTGCCCGGTGGGGGCCTTGACGGTTGGGTCGGCGAGGCCGGTGGCCGCGCTGACCGTGGCGAAGGTGTAGCCCTCCTGCTGCAGGCGCGGGATCAGAATCCGCAGCGCCTCGATCGTCTGCTCGCGGTTGCCGCCACCGTCGTGCATGAGGATGATGGCGCCCTTGCCATCGGACGGCATTGCCCGCTCGACGATGGCCTGGGCGCCGGGGCGGGACCAGTCCTCGGTGTCCGTGTCCGCCAAAACCGTCAAATAGCCGTTTCCGCTGGCGTGACGAACCGCCTCGTACTCCGGCGCGGTCATTGAATCGGGCGTGGAGGAGTAGGGGAGGCGCAGCAAGGCAGTTCGCACTCCGGCCGCGCCGGCAATGGCGAGCTGGGTCTGCGACAGTTCCAGCGTCGCCCGTCGCGAGTGCGCCGTACCCAGGTCGACATGCGTGAAGGTATGAACGCCCACCTCGTGCCCGGACTCGACTTCCTGCCGGACAAGCCCCGGGTGCAGGCAGACATGTGCCCCGATGACGAAGAACGTCGCTGGGACGTGGTATTGCCGGAGCACCTCGAGAATCTGTGGCGTCCACGTCGGGTCCGGCCCGTCGTCGAAGGTGAGCGCCACGGTCCTGGGCCGGGGTTCGTGTCCCCCCAGCCTTCCAGCCCTCGCGTCGATGACGGGGCCCAGTGACCTGACCGATTCCGGCGCCGGCGGCGCTGCGTCAGCCGCGGTCCCGGTGCCCGCCGACCTGTAGTGGATGATGCCGTGGACGGCGAGTGCCGCCGCGAGCACCGCGAGCAGCATCACGAGCAGCAACCAGTGTGATCGCGGCTGAATCTGCTGGGGATTCGCAGGCATGCGGCCCATCTGTGAGTGCGTCCTGTTCGTCGGGGATGGCCGGTCGGGAGGAAGTCTGAACCGCGGCTAGGAGGATGCGGGGGCCGAGCCGACCGTGACGCCGACCGATGGGGCCGACACCGGAGGGCTCGGGGCGCTCACGGTGGTCGGCGGCTTGGTTGGTATGAGCTTTGTGGATGTGGAGGTGGGCACTGAGGTGGTGGGCAGCGACGGCGAGGTGGGTGCCGACGGCGAGGTGGATGCCGACGGCGAGTTCGTATGCCGCGTGGACGGCGGCGCGGATGACGCGGGCGTTGATGTGGGCGCACCGCTCGGCCCCGATGTCGTCGTTTCCGAACTCCGCGACGTTGGGGTCGGGGTTCCGGACGGCGGACTTGTCGGGGTCCTCGCGGGTGCCGGGTCAGCGCCGCCAGGCACTGGGACGGCCGGCGCAGTAGGGCCGCCGAGCAGGCTGACAACGAGTATGAGCAGGTAGCCCGTGCCGAGCGCTGCCAGCGCGACGCCGACCCGTTGAGCGAACTTGCGACGCCGGCCTGTGTGGTCGGAGAAGACC
>DASYTV010000134.1:0-3656 GCA_036001885.1 Actinomycetes bacterium | reverse complement strand
CTGTATTCCCGCAGGTCACAGCTAGTTTCGACTGGATACGCGGACCCACCCAGCGGCCTAACGAGGTCACGGCGAAGAGATTCCGGCCGCCCTCCCCCATGTCTGGGGCGGCGATAGGGTCGTCGAGTGTGCTCGTGGGTGCGCCGGCGAGTGACCACACTGCTCGATGACGGGGAGGCCTCCGATGGGACGCTTGGTCGTCAACAACGCCATGACCGTCAACGGCTCCTTCGAGGCGCCGGTGCCTGAGCCCGATGGGTGGCTGGTCCTGGACGCCGACGGCAATCAGGTCTCGCTGGAGCAGTTCCTGGTAGCGGACGCGATGGTGCTAGGGCGCAAGACCTACGAGGGACTGGCCGCGGTCTGGCCACAACTGGCCGACAACCCGACCTTGGGACCGTTCGCGGATCGGATGAACAGCATGCCCAAGTACGTCGCGTCCCGGACGCTGCGCGGGCCGTTGGAGTGGAACGCCACCCTGCTGGAAGGCGACTTGGCCAAGAGTGTGGCCGCCCTCAAGGACCGCCACGACGGGACCCTGGTGGCGGTCGGCGCTGGCGAGCTGACCCATGCCCTCACCACCTTTGGTCTCGTGGACGAGTTCTGGTTTTGGGTGAGCCCATCGCTGTGGCCGACCGGCCCGCGGATCTTCGATGGTGTTGGGCCGGTCCGCCTGGAGTTGATCGGCTCGACGACGTTTGGCTCTGGTGTGGTGCGGCTGGCTTACCGGCCAGCCCCCGAGCGGCAGGGCGGGGGAAGCGCCTAGGAGGATCGCGCTCGCGCCCGATGCGGGCGACGGCTTCCGGGAGTCGCCGGGGACTCGGCGCCAACGGTGTTCGGCTTGTCGCGTCGATCACCGTCGCTTTGCGCTCATTGCAGCCCCCTCAGATAAGACGCGACAGAGTCGTCGTGCTGGTCCGAGGGACCAGGGGTGATCATCGGCTACGTGTGGTTTCGCATCGGGTCGTCACGGTTGTACACCTCCAAGTCGGTTGCCTTGGTGGACAGCCAGACCTGGCTGCCTGAGCTCAGCGCGAGCTCAGATACGGCGGCCGGGGTGACGTCCACCAGCGCGGATGGCTGGCCCTCCAGGTCGAGGCGGACGCGGTCGGTGAGCAGGGTCAGGCCGACGATCGTGGCCGGCCATGTGTTGCGGGCGCTGGTGTGCGGGCGCTCGACGCTGACCACCACCGACGAGGGGCGCAGTGCCACAAGAACCTCTCCGTGCTGGTGGTGGTCGGGTACGACGAACGCGCCGCCGCCGCGGAGTTTCACATCGGGCCCGTCGGCGTCCCCGGTGTAGAGGTTCAGCCCGACAAGCTTGGCGACGTACTCGGTCGCCGGGCGGCGGGCGACTTGAGCCGGTGTCCCCTCTTGGACGATTCGGCCCTCCTCGAGGACCAGCAGCCGGTCGGCGAGGACGAGCGCCTCCAACGGGTCGTGGGTGACCAGCAGGCACGGTCCGTCGAAATCCGACAGGTGGCGGTTGAGCTCGGTCTGCACGTCGAGGCGGGTCCGCGCGTCCAGCGCGGACAAGGGCTCGTCGAGCAACAGGAGCGCCGGATCTCCCGCCAGGGCCCGGGCTAGCGCCACCCGTTGGGCCTGGCCACCGGACAGGTCGGCCGGTCGGCGGCTCGCGAACTCGGACAGCCCGAGTCGGCCCAGCCAGCCGGCCGCGGCGGCGCGTGCCTGCTGGCGGCCGATGCCGCGGGCGCGCGGCGAGAACGCGACGTTCTCGAGCACGCTCAGATGGGGGAACAGCCGGTAGTTCTGGAACACGAAACCCACCGGTCGGTCGGCGGCCTCGAGGAACGCGCCGGAGGCCGCGTCGTCAACCACCTGGCCGCCGAGCAGGATCCGACCCGCCGACACCGGCATCAGGCCGGCGACGGCGCTGAGCAGGGTGGACTTGCCGGAGCCGTTGGGGCCGAGCACGCCGAGCACCTCGCCCGGAGCGGCGCGCAGGGCAACGCGCAGCGTGAAGTCGCCGCGCCTCACCTCAGCGTCGACGTCGAGCCCGGACCCGGCCGGGTACCTCACTGGGTCGATCCGCCGCGCAGCCACTTGTCTCTCAGGGTGACAAGCACGATGACGGAGACCAGCAACAACACGAGGCTGAGGACGATCGCGGCGTCCGGGTCGCTCTCGAGCGCGTAGTAGACGGCGATCGGCATCGTCTCCGTGCGCCCCGGGAAGCTGCCGGCGAAGGTGATCGTCGCCCCGAACTCGCCGAGGGCGCGGGCCCAGCACAGAACCGCCCCCGCGCCGAGCGAGGGCGCGATCAACGGCAAGGTGATTCGCCGGAGCACCGTCATCCGGGTCGCCCCGAGGGTCGCGGCCGCTTCCTCGAAGCCCCGGTCCGCCGAACGCAGCGCACCCTCGACCGTGACGATCAGGAACGGCATGGCGACGAACGTCTCGGCCATGATGACCGCGGTCGGGCTGAACGGGATCGTGACGCCGAACCACTGGTCCAGATATCTGCCGATGAAGCCGTCGCGGCCGAACGCCAGCAGCAGCGCGACTCCGCCGACCACCGGCGGCAGCACCAGCGGCAGCGTGACGAGCGCCCGCAGCAGCCGCAAACCCGGGAAGTCGGTCCGAGCAAGGACCCAGGCGAGTGGCACGCCGATGACCAGCGAGACCCCCGTGGCGACCGTCGATGTCCACAGCGACAGCTGCAGGGCCTGCGAGGCGTTCGAGCCGCGCAGAATCGACCACACATCCCCCCACGGCGCCCGGAGGATCAGACCGGCCAGCGGGAGCACAAGGAAAGCCACCGCGACCGCGGCCGGCGCCAACAGCGGCACCGGCACCGATCGCGACCCGCCGCCCCTGGTGCTGCGCCGCAGGCGCTCCCGCGGGCTCAGCCGCGTGTGCGCGATGAGGGTGTTCACGGTCGAGTCCCTTGCAGTGATCTGGTCAGGGCTGTTGGAAGCCTGCGGCTGTCAGCACGGCCTCGCCGGCCGGCGAGAGTACGTAGTCCACGAACGCCGAAGCTACGGCGGCGTTTGAGCTCTTGGACAGCGCCGCGATCGGGTAGCTGGTGGAGGCGTTGATGTCGGCCGGGATCTCCACGCCCTTGACCTTGTCACCGGCTTCCTTCACGCAGGTCACGTACACCATCCCGGCGTCGACCTCGTTCATCTGGACCTTGCTCAGGACGGACTTCACGTCCGGCTCGAGCGTGACGGGCTTGACCGTGATCTTGGCGTTGGTGAACACCTGCTGGGCAACCACACCGCACGGGACCTGCGGCTGGCACAGCGCACTCTTGACAGAGGAGCTCGCCAGCGACTCGACGCCGGTGACCTTCCCGGGGTTCGCTGGTGGCACCGCGATCTCCATCGCGTTCGTCGCGAAGACCTTCGGGTCGGAGGCGTCACCGGCCGAGACCACCTGATCCATGTTCTTCGGGCTCGCGGAGGCGAAAACGTCCGCCGGAGCACCGGACATGATCTGCATCGCGAGCGCCGAGCTGGCCGCGAAACTGAACGTGACCTTCACCCCCGGGTTGGCGGTCTCGAAGTGCTGGCCCAGCGTTGTGAACGACTCGGTCAGCGACGCTGCGGCAAACACCGTGATCGACCCCGACAACGACGCGGAACTTGAACTGCCGGCGCTGGACGACGAGCCAGAGCCGTCGTCCCCCGATC
>DASYTV010000133.1:0-7238 GCA_036001885.1 Actinomycetes bacterium | reverse complement strand
GTCCAGCGGCACCGAGGTCGGCCGTTGCAGCTGCCACATCCTCTCCGACGACCTGAGGGACGGTCACTGTTGCGGATGCTCCGCCTCGGGTCAGCAGGACTGCGCCGATCGCCGCGACGACCGCGAACCCGATCCCGGCGGCCACGATGGTCAGACGAGTCCTCGACGGGAGCGCGGCCAGAATGTGCTTGGGGTCCACGGCCGGAGGGCGGGGAGCGCGCCGCCTGCCCGTGGGGGGCGCGGTCAGCCCATCCAAGAGCGATGTACGACCGACGCGTTGGAGATCGGCGCGTTCACCACCAGTGGTAGTGCCCGGTGCTGTCTCGGTCGGCGTCTGCTCCGGCGCCCTCGAGTGGCGACCTGTGGGCACACCATCCGAGGCGGGGACCGCCGGATCAGGTGGCGTCGGTGCTGACGACGATGCAGGCTTCCAGTCCAGCGAGCCGGCGCTGCCGGTATCGGCGGGCACCTCTGTCGGGACCGCGGTATTCGCCTCGAACCGGTGTGTTACACGTCCGCCAGACTGATGCGGCACGGCAACGAGGGGTGCGCCGGCTGCGCTGTCGGTGGTGGACCCAGTCGGCAAAGCGTCGCCAGCCGCTAGCGGAGCCACGCCCGTCGACGCATGCCCCGGGTTAGTTCCACCCTCGCCCGCCGCCAGAAGGGTCGACCTGACGTGTGCGATCTCGCGGGCGAGTGCGCCGGCCGAGGCGGGCCGCTGCAGCGGGTCCTTAGCCAACAGGCGGTACACCAGGTCGGACACATCTGCCGATACCGAGCTAGGCAGTACCGGCGGTGTTTCGGTCACCTGAGCCATCGCGATGGTCACCGGATTACCGCCCTGGAACGGCCGGCGGCCGGCGAGGGACTCGTAAAGAACGATGCCGAGCGCATAGAGGTCTGACGCGGCTGTCGCCTCCCTGCCGCTGGCCTGCTCAGGCGACAGGTACTCGGCCGTCCCCATCACCGTGCCCGTCCCGGTGAGCGACTGATCGCCCACGGCTCGAGCCACCCCGAAGTCGGTGACTTTCACCTGGTCGCCGGGCGTAATGATCAGGTTCGGCGGCTTGATATCGCGGTGCACCACCCCGGCGTCGTGTGCCGCCTGCAGCGCCAGTGCCGCCTGACCGGCGTACCTCAATGCTCGGTCGGGGTCGAGGGTCGTTTCTCTGGACAGGATCCACGACAGCGGCTCACCCGGAATCAGCTCCATGACCAGGTATGCGTAGCCGCCCTGCTCGCCGTAGTCGTGGACCGCGGCGATGCCTGGATGGGACAGCATCGCAGTGTTGCGGGCCTCGGCACGGAAGCGCCCGAGAAAGCCCGGATCCACGGCCAGATCCTCACGGAGGAGCTTGACCGCGACCGGCCGACTGAGCAGCTCGTCGGTTGCCCGCCATACTTCGCCCATCCCGCCACGGGCAATGCGTTCGGTGAGCCGGTAGCGGCCGCCGAGAAGCGTGTCGGCGCCGCCCGATTGGCTTGCAGCATCTGCCCCGGGGAGCCATTCGTAATCACTCTGGCCGGTTGGCTGGACCCCGCGCTGAGTCAACGGCCCAACACCGCCTCCATCACGTCCTTCGCGATCGGCGCCGCGAGCCTGCCACCCGAGATGTCTGCCGAGTTCGCCGCGCCGTTCTCGATGACCACGGCAACAGCGACGTCCCGGTCCGCGGACGATGCGAAGGACACGAACCAGGCATCCGGCTTCTGGCCTTCGCCCCGCTGAGCGGTACCGGTTTTGCCGCCGACACGAACGCCGTCGATCTGGGCATTCTGTCCGGTGCCGTTCTCCACGACGTCCACCATCATCGATTGCAGCTGCTGTGCAACCGCGGGAGAGATTGCCTCGCTCAGCACTTCGGGCTTGGTTTGGCGCACGGTTGACAGGTCAGGCGCCCGGATCGTGTCGACGAGGTATGGCCGCATCACGACGCCGCCGTTGGCGACGCCGGCGGCGACCATGGCCATCTGCAACGGGGTCACGGCCACGTCGAACTGGCCGATCGCTGACAGTGCTGTCTGCGGTGGATCTGGATTGGCCGGGAAGCGGCTCGTGGCCGCCTGCATGGGCACGTCCAGATCCTCACCGAACCCGAATTTCTCGGCCTGCGTCCGCAGCTTCTCGGCACCCAGCTTGAGGCCGACGCCGGCAAAGGCGGTGTTGCAGGAGATGCGGAGGGCATTCAGCAGCGAGGTCTTTCCACCCGGCCCGCACGCCTCACCGTTGAAGTTCGGCAAGTCGTGGCTCGTTTGGGGCAGGTCCAGCACGTCAGGCGCGTCGACCTGGGTTTCCGGCTTCCACCGCCCGTCGGTGAGTGCCGCCGCCGAAGTGATGATCTTAAATGTGGATCCTGGCGGGTAAAGCTGCGCCAGCGGCCGGTTCAGCAAAGGCTGGTCCGGGTCCGCGTTCAGCCTCTTCCACGCTGCGCTGGCCTTGTCGGGATCGTGCGACGCCAGTTGGTTGGGGTCGAACGACGGCGAGGAGACCAAGGCGAGGATGGCTCCAGTACGTGCATCCAAAGCGACGACAGCACCGCGCTTGCCCTGGATCGCAGTCCAGGCCGCCCGTTGGGCCCTTGGGTCAAGGGTGAGCGACACGCTGCCGCCCTCTGGCTTCTTGCTGGTGACAAGGTCGATCAGCCGGCGGACGAAGAACGCGTCGGCGCTGCCGGACAGGTAATCGTTCTCCTGCCGCTCGATACCCGTCCGCCCGAAGATCGGGGAATGGAAGCCGGTCGCAGGTGCGTACATCGGTCCGTCGGAGTACACCCGGAGGAACTTCAACTCGCCGTTGGTTTCCTTGGAGGAGGCAATCGGCCGGCCTCCCACCAGGATCGGCCCGCGGGCCCTGGCGTACTCGTCGAGCAGGCTTCGCCGGTTGAGCGGGTTGTCCTTGTACTCGTCGGCCTTGACCACCTGCAGGTAGTTGACGTTCACCAGCAGGAGGGCAAAGAGCAGCAGGCAGGCGGCGGCGACCCTGCGCAGCGGTCTGTTCATTGCTTCATCACCTGTGTCGGGGCCTCGGCGACCGCGGGCGCGGGAACCGGCGCCGGAGCCCTCGCGGCGTTGCTGATGCGCAGCAGCAACGCGACAAGCGCCCAGTTGGCCACCAGCGACGACCCGCCATAGGACAGGAACGGCGTGGTGAGCCCGGTAAGTGGGACGAGCCTGGTGACGCCGCCGACGACGACGAAGAGCTGCAACGCGAGCGAGGTCGCCAGTCCGGCGGCCAGCAGCTTCCCGAACGGATCGCGAACGGCAAGCGCGGTACGCAGCCCACGCTCCACGATGATTGCGTAGATGATGAGGACGGCCATCACCCCGGTCAGCCCGAGTTCCTCGCCGATCGTCGCCATGATGAAGTCCGTCTTCGCGTAGGGGACACGCTCCGGCCGCCCTTGCCCGAGGCCGGTGCCGAGAATCCCGCCAGTGGCCAGGCCGAAGAGTCCCTCGAGGAGCTGGCCGCTGCCACCGATCTTGTTGTAGTAGGGCCAAGGGTCGAGCCAGATGTCGACCCGGCGCGCGACGTGGCCGAAGAAGGCGTACGAACCGAGGGCGCCGGTGACGAAGAGGATGACTCCGAACAGCAGCCAGGACAGCCGTTCAGTCGCGATGTAGAGCAGGATCACGAAGACGCCGAAGAAGAGCAGCGAGGTGCCGAGATCCCGCTCGCGGACAAGGATCAGCAGGCTCGCCGCCCAAGCCACCAGGATCGGACCGAGGTCGCGGCCGCGCGGAAGATCGATGCCCAGCAGGCGGCGGCTGGCGAGGGCGAGCACGTCCCGCTTGGCCATCAAGTAGCCGGCGAAGAAGATGATCAGCAAGAGCTTTGCGAACTCGCCGGGCTGGATGGAGAAGCCGAAGGCGCGGATCCAGATACGCGCGCCGTTCACCTCGGAGAACCGAGCCGGGAGCAGGGCCGGGAGGGCGAGCAAGCCAATGCCCACGAACATGGCCGTGTATGCATAGCGGCCGAGCGACCGGTGGTTGCGTACGACGATGAGGACAAGGACGAAGAGCGCAATGCCGACCGCGGTCCAGGCAAGCTGCAGCTGCACATCCTCTGAGGGGGCCGCCCTGCCGCTCTGCCGAGCTCGCTCAGCCTCGCTGAGGTCGAGTCGGTAGATGAGCACGAGCCCAAGCCCGTTCAGGGCGGTTACCGCAGGCAGGAGGAGCGGGTCTGCATAGGGCGCGACTCTGCGTACCACGAGATGGGCGACGAGAACGAGGGCGCCGAGTCCCGCTCCGTAGGTCAACAGGTCGGGTGGCAGCTCACCGTCGACCCCCAGGCCAACTGCGGCGTAGGCCGCCATCGCGAGGACGATCGCGAAGACGAGCAACGTGGCTTCGACGCCACGCCGCGTCGGTGCGGTCGGTGTTGCAACGCTCACGGCCTGGTCACTCCGTCGGTGATTCACATCCGCCGGAGACGCTGCCGGTCGGGGTCGGGGAGGGGGACGGGGCCTGGGTACCAGTTGCGGTGCCCGTTGGTAGAACGCTCGGAGTGCTGCTAGCTGTTGCGCCGGCAAGTGGAGTGGTTCCAGGTGTGGCAGGAGACCCGGTGGCCCGCGGCGTAGAGCCGCCGGCTGGGGCCGTACCCGGCGGTGCACTGGTCGGCGCTCCACCTCCTGACGGTGTCGCGCCAGCCCGGCAGTCCGCGGCGTCTGACTGGAGATCCTGAACGATCTTCCTGGCATGGTCGAGGTTGTTCGCCTCGATGGTCTGTTCGACCTCGGTCCGGTCATAGCTCGGCAGATCGCTCAGCGCTACGTCGGGGCGTTCGTAGACATTGGACAGGTGGATGCCGGCGACCGGCTGGGACAAGCCACGGAAGATCGCGACTCGCCCCTCAGACGGACCGATGTAGTACTGCCGCTGTGACCACGAGTAACCCCCCCAGCTCACGGCGCAGACGACGGCGAGCACGAACCCCGCCAGCAGGGCACGGCGTAGCCACGGGCCAGCTCCCGGCCGCGGAGAGCTACTGACCGCTCGTTTCGCGCCGTTGTCACCATCTGCGCCCTTGCCTAGGTCGTCCTCCTCGTCCACAGCGCCGGGCTCGCCGAGGGCGGCTGCACGGCCGGCTGGTGTGTCCGGTGCGACTCGGCGGATAGTGGCCCGCTCGGCGGCGGCACCGACCACCTGCGGGGTGACCAGTCCGGCCTGCCCGTTGGCGGCCACGACGTCGGCAATAAGGCAGGTGACGTTGTCCGGTCCACCGGCACGCAGCGCGAGCTCGATGAGGTCATCGGCCGCGTCATCCGGGCCGTTCGCCTCGGTCAGTGTCTGCTGGATGGTCTCGAAGCTCACGACGTCGGAGAGCCCATCGCTGCAGACGAGGTAGCGGTCACCCTCCCGTGCCTCTCGGACGGAAAGGTCAAGCTCGGCCCGGCCGCCACGCCCATCAAGCGCGCGCATGATCAGCGAGCGGTGCGGATGATGGCTGGCCTGCTCCGCCGTGATTCGGCCCTCGTCGACGAGGCCTTGGACGAACGTGTGGTCCCGAGTGATCTGGCTGAGTTCACCGTCGCGGAGCAGATAGGCGCGGGAGTCGCCGATGTGGACGAGCCCGAGCCGACTGCCGGCGAAATAGAGCACGGTCAGGGTCGTGCCCATGGTGTCGAGTTCGGCGTCGTCCTCGATCATCTGGCGCAGCCGCTCGTTGGCGTCATCCACCGCCACCGACAGCATGTCGAGCAGCTCGGATCCGGGCACGTCCTCATCGAGATGCGCGATGGAGGCGATCACCGTCGAGCTGGCCACCTCGCCGTAGGCCTGTCCCCCCATGCCATCGGCGAGCGCCAGCAGCCGAGGGCCCGCGTACGCAGAGTCTTCGTTGCCCTCGCGGAGCAAGCCGACATCGGAGCGGGCGGCGTACCGCAGGGATAGCGTCATGCGGCCTACTTCCGAAGCTCGAGAACGGTCTTGCCGATTCTGATGGGAATGCCGATCTGTACCGGCGTCGGGCCGTCGACCTTGCGTCTGTCGAGATAGGTGCCGTTGGTCGAACCGAGGTCCTCAACCAGCCACATGCCGTCGCGTGGGTAGACCCGAGCATGATGGCTGGAGGCGTAGTCGTCGTCGAGCACGATCGTCGAGTCGGCGGCTCGCCCGATGGTAATCGGTGCATCGCTGAGTGGCACCGAGGTGCCGCTGAGCGAGCCGCCGGTGACGATGAGCTTGGCCGGTGTCCCACGTTTCGGCTTGGCCGGTTTCGCCGGCCGCGGTCCGCGACCGGCGGACCTGGTCGCAGTGGGCCGCCTGGTCTGGGCAGTCTTCCGTGGTGCGGGCCGCCGGCCGGTGCGCGCCCCAAAGATGTCAGAACGCATCACCGAGATTGCGGTCAGGACGAACAGCCACAGCACGGCCAGGAAGCCGAGCCGTATGACAGTGAGGGTCAGCTCAGACATAAGGTGCCGACACCTTAATGTCAGCCGGTCTCGCGCCGGTAGATCAGGATCGTGTTTCCCAGCATGATCTGGTCGCCATCCTCAAGCTGAGCCTGCGAGACGAGCTCGCCGTTGAGGAGGGTCCCGTTCGTCGATCCGAGGTCGGTGACGGTGGTCGTGAAGCCGGCGCGGATCTCGGCGTGCCGCCGCGAGATGCCGGGGTCATCGATTCGCAGGTCCACGTCGGAGCCGCGGCCGATGACGACGACCGGCTTCGTCAGGCCGTGCGGCTGCCCGTTGATCTCGAGCCATGCAGCGGGCTGGCGGACCGGTGCCGGCTCGGACATCGGCATGACGCCCGGCACGACGCGGCTCTTCACCCTGAACATCCCGGTGTCCAGATCCTCGGCCCGCTCCAGATGAACCTCTACTGGTCCGACGAACTGGTAGTGCTGCTCGGCCGCGTACTCCTGGACCACGCCCGCGAACTCGAACGCGAGCGCGTCCGCGTAAGGCGCGAGCCGCTCATGGTCGTGTGGGCCGAGCTCGACCACGAAGTCGTTGGGCACCATCGTGCGACCACGGCTGACGATCGCTGCCCGATCGTCGCATTCGCGCTGGAGCGCACCTGCGATCTCGATGGGCTGTACCTCCGATTTGAACGCACGCGCGAAGGCGCCACTGACGAGCCCCTCGAGACGGCGCTCGAACCGGTCGAGAACTCCCATGGTCACCTCCTCATTGCGCATCGGGTCGGCTGGATACCTTCGCTGTGCGGCGAGGCACCTTCCTTATCACCCCCTTGCTAAGCCAACGTGCACCGGTCCTCCGCTGTTGCATGCACGC
>DASYTV010000132.1:0-4394 GCA_036001885.1 Actinomycetes bacterium | reverse complement strand
AGCTTGCGGCACTCCCAGACGAGGCCAGTCGCGAGTCTGTATCCGAACGTTCGCTCAACCTTATCGAGCTCGACGAAGAGGACGCAGCTCTGGGTCAACGGGTTCCCGCCTGGCGGAGTTCGAGCTAGCCCCAATCGCGACGCGCCCTCCCGTTCCCTCCCTCAAGAACGTCCCCTCCCATCCGTCACGTACTGCCCCACCGACGGAGGTTGCCGCCCCGCCCATCCTGCGTCCCGAGCCCCAAATATGTCGGGCACCTCGATGCGATCAGCGCGGGTGCCCACGACGTACCCGAGCCCGAATCGCCCGCAGTTAGCGCGACGACGACGACACCGGTGAGTGCACGACGCACAGCCGAAGGATTTTCGCTCGCCGTTTCAGGAGTTCAACTCAGCCGCGGGTCGCCTCGTGTTCGGGTCATCCAGGACAGAAACGATTCGGCCCTGGCCGCCGCCGACCCCTGACCGGGAGGAGGCTGCTGCCAGCGCCTGAACGACCGGAAGGTCGGGAACGCGATCACCGCGATGACGGCAACCACACCAGCAGACAGGACCCACATCACCCAACCTGCAGGCACCAAGTCATCATTGACCAGGTCGCTCGGCACCAACCCGCCGACCGCCACCTTCCTCGAGCTGAGGACAACGCTCCTCTCGCGTAGCCGGCGTCAGAAGGGAGATTCGATCCAGTAGAGGTCACCGCAGCGTTCTGGATGTCAACGCCAGTCAGAGCCGTTGCCCAGCGCTCGGCCGCGCCCGATCCGCCAACCTCCCTCGGATTCGTTTCGCCGCCGCCAACGCGTAGACGTTCGCCCTCCCGCACCTCTGCCTTGTTGCATGGTCCGGACGCGTCCAGACTCGGACGGTGGATTCGAGGCCGCGTCGCACCGTGCTCGTCGTAGCCGGAATCCTCATATCCAGTCTTGTGCTCGCTGCCGTCGTCGCGGGCCTCGGCCCATCGCGTAACATCATCTGCGGGACCGGACATGTACTCGATCGCCTCGCGCAGGCGGTCACGCAACCGCTCGGCGCTGGGCACATCGACAGTGCGACGGCTAGCTACTGCGCTGTTCCTTCGACTACGTCATGGCTACTAGCCGCCATCGCCTTCGTGGCAATGGTGGGTGGGTCGATCGTGGCCATGTCACGGCGTCCGCCAGCGTCGTGAGGCTGTCATCTTCGCGATCAGCGGGGTTCTCTAGCCGCAGCGGCTCGGCCAGGCCGCCGGTGATGAACGGGCGACCGGAGCCGAAGACCGCCGCCCGCACGCTCCGTGACTGTGTCCGCGCCCCAGCGCACGCGTGCGAGGTACATGGCTAGGAGCCTACGCCTGAACGGCACCGGCCACGCTACTGCTCCGGGTACATTGAGTGACCCTGGCGCACCCCACGGCCTTCACCTTCGATGTGCCCGAGCGCTTGCTCCGCGGTTGGTTGGTCGGCACTTCGGCTGTCAATCGGGCGATGCTTCGTCGCTTCGGGCTCCCGCCTCTTCGCGGAGAGCTGCCTCATAGGCATCGAGCGCCCCCTTGAATTGACGCCGCTTTGCCTCCGGGATGATTTGTAGAAACACGACCACGACGACACCGGTCCAGAGTGCCCAACCGAACGTATAGAGCAGGTCGCCAACCAGTCCAAGAGGCTCCGTCGTCGACGACGTCTTGATCAGGTACCCACCGACATACGCCACCAAGCCGACGACGAGGCCGAACCCGAGGATCCAGTAGACGGGTCGCTGCCCGACCGCGGCCCGCCGCACGTATGGCAGGTTCTCGCCTACCCACGCCAGTACTTCGCGACGTTCCTCCTCCCCGAGACCGAACAGGGCTTGCTCTCGAGCGCGCTCGTCCTCACTGAGCGTGTGTGGAGCGTCCTTTGCTCCCGGTCCTCCAGTCATGGTCGAATCCCTCCCGATGGCCGAACTCAGGTCTGACCCGCGCCAATCAATCGAACCACGGTAGCGCGCATCGCGCCCGCCGCGAGAGAAGTCGAGATTGCCCCCACCCATGCCCCGAACATGATGAGGGAGGCACCTGGAGCGCGAGTGGCAAACTGGATGTCGAGGTACATTCCCAACGCTCGCTCACAACACGATTGGCCGAGGGGTCCGGTCTTGCGCAACAACCCGGCGCGCCGCCACACCCGCCCATCAGGTGCAGGACCGCCTCCTCCCCCTCGAATAACCGATCCAGCACCCCTTCGATTCGCGGATAACGCTCCTTGTGCGTAGACCGGCTCTCTCGGGCAGGGCCAGGAACACAACACTTGCCCCACCGCACGGGCGCTCTGCCTCGAACCCTCGACTCCGGCGTGCGTTATGTCTCGTCTAGCCGTGCCAGTTGGCGATGGGCGGCATCACTGTCTGGCATCGGGTCGGCATGCCGATGCACGACCTTCCATTCGCCGTCTTCGCGGCGGAACACTTCGGTGACGCGCAGCTCGTATGCCTCGGGCGTTGCGCCGCCTACCGACACCGTCGAGTGCTCGATCCCGACCACGTAGCCGAGGTCGCCGCTCGCCCCGGCCGCGATGACTTCGTACTCGTATGTCCCATTCGAGAACCGCGACGCCAGCGACTCGAACACTTGGCGTATCTCGGTCCATCCGCTTCCCATCAGCGCCGCGCCGAAGAGCGTCACCGGATCGTTATGTGACCAGATGGCGATGCGCGGGGCAGCGTCACCATTGTGGAGTGCAGTGTCGGCTTCCGTCAGACGCGGCAGCACAGATCCCAGGAAGTCCTCCGTCTCACCCAACGTGTCCTCCGATCTCCGAGACTGGCGCAGTATCGCCCATCGGCGCCGAGCGAGGACACACTCCGTCGGCCCTATCGCCGCTGCGGAGCTTGAACTCGAGCTCGAGCGGTGCCAGCGGCGGCGGTTCCGCCGGCGCAGCAGGCTCTGTCGGCGTCGAGTCTTGCGTCGACGACGGAGCGGCCGGCTCCTGCTCTTCGTCAGTCAAATCGGCAGCGTCCTCCTGAGCTCCGACACACTGTCCGGGCCGAGAAGCCTCTCCGAAGGGCGGGCTCGACTTGCCAGATCATCACGATCCGCGGACAAAGCACCTTGTGCGTAGACGCGGGCAGCGGTTTTCGGCGACGGCATGCCTGCATCAGCCGAAAGCCATCTACGGGTTTTTCGAGGGTTGTCTACGGATGCGGCGGCGGCTGGGCTCGATCGAACATGACTGCATGAACGAAGTAATGGATCCTCTCGCTCTACAAGAAAGCGGTCGATGAGTCGCGCGCCATTATGCGCGCAGCCGAACTCGACCAGCTCTCGGCGGTCAACACCGAGCGACGCGGCCACATCTCGATGCGCTGGATCCTGCTGCACATGATCGAGGAGGTCTCCCGCCACCTCGGCCACGCCGACACCATGCGGGAATCGATTGACGGAACCGTCGGTGACTACCCAGGCGGGCACCCCAGTCGTCGCACCATGACCCTTTCACGCTCGGTGGCCGGCTGGACTCGAACCAGCGACCAACGGATAAGGCGGTGCGCTACGTCGCAGTCGGCGGTCCGAACAAGGTGGTGAGCGCGTCGGGGAGCCCGGGGTCGGTCAGGTCTCCCACCCAGGCCACATGTCCGTCGGGTCGGATCAACACAGCGGGCGGAGCAGTGACCGCGCCAAGTATCGGAAGCTCCCACGGACCAACATATTCGGCGTCGATCATCCGAACCCGATCCACCCACGGTGTGATGTCGAAGCCGCCGGGCTCACCGAGGTTGAGCAGCACTGGCCGGGCGTCGTGCAGCAGGGTGAACGCCCGCTGTGACCCGTTGACTGTGACCAGGTCGAGGTCGGGCATGCGGCGCCCGAGCAATGGGTGTCCCTCGCCGAGGTCGTAATGGATGTCCAAACCGGAGAGCATCCCGGCGAACCGCTTGCGCGGCTCGTCCATGCTCAGCAGCTCGGACACGGTCGCGCGCAATGCCTCGAGGCGCGCGTCGGCGGGGCGCATGAGCGCGGTCTGCGCCATCGTGTTGCGCAGCACGCGGGCAGCGACCGGGTGACGCTCAGAGTGGTACGTGTCGAGGAGGCTTTCCGGCGATACCTCGTTGACCACCTGGGCCAGCTTCCACCCCAGGTTCACCGCATCCTGCACGCCGGTGTTGAGCCCTTGTCCTCCCGCCGGGGAATGTACGTGTGCGGCGTCGCCGGCCAGCAGCACCCGTCCGTCCCGGTAGGACGCGGCCTGTCGGGTCATATCGGTGAACCTGGTGATCCAAGTCGGACTGTGGACCCCGTAATCGGTCCCGTAGACGGTGATGAGCGCCTCGCTGAGATCACGCAGCGTCGGTTCGGTCGAGGGGGCGGGTTGTCTTTCGGTCACCATGACCCCAACCGGCCCCTCATCCGCGAAAACGATCTCGCCGTCGCGGATCTCGTAC
>DASYTV010000131.1:0-9080 GCA_036001885.1 Actinomycetes bacterium | reverse complement strand
GCCGCAGCGGCTCATCCACGCTTGGTTTACGCAGAACCGGGAGCGCATGGAGACCGAGCTGGAACGCCGGGACAAGTTGGCCGGATTTGAGGTCGACCCGGACATGCGGCTGCCGGGAGGGTACCTGTCCTACGTCGGCTTGCTGATGGACGTGCTGGCAGTCGCGGCCTTCGATCCCCGGGAATCCGACCGGATCATCGGCCTGCTGGAGCGCGGCCTGGCCAGCCTCGAAGCCGCCGACCCTGACGAGGTCAGGGACTACTATGCGGCCGTCTACAGCGTAGAGATGGCCAATGACGACGGCGACGAGGGCGGCGGCCCATCGTGACCTGGCCCGGCTACGCCGCTCCCGCCAGCCCGGCTGATCACGGCGGGAACCGCTGCGGGCGGTAAGAGGGCAACATCGAGGTGAAGGGGGCCTAATGCAGATGCTCTCTGGCGGTCTGAGCGCCCCGTCCGCTGGGGTCAGCGGAGCTGGTCTTTATCAGCGTTCACCTCGGTCTTGCCGTGGGTGACGATCTGATCTTCAAGAGGCTCGTTGCGGCGAAGTGCCTGCCGTGGCACGGTGAGGACCTTCCGACCGAGCCAAATCACCGAGACATCGGTCGGGTCGGACAGGTCGATCTCGATCTCCGTGGTGAGACCGAGCCTGTGGGCGCCGTCGAGCATCGCCCATCTCTCCGGGTCAGGGATGCGCGCGATGAATTCCTCGGCGCATCGCAGTACCCGGAGCCGCTCGCGCTTTGTCAGCGGATAGAGCATCGCTGGTCATCGTCTTCGTCGTTGCCGATCTTGCTATTGCTGACCAGCCGGAGTCGACACCGTGACCGCCCCCAGACGGTTATGCCAGGGGTACCTCGCCCCCGTCCTGCCCCGAGTAGGCGACTGCGAGGTCCCCGACTGAGATCGCGGCCCACAGCTCCGTGACCTCTTCGTCTTCCGTGCGGGGCCGCGACGGTCATCCCACCTACCGCAAATCGTCGAAGGCAAACCACCCAAGCTCAGCCATCGGTCCCGCCGACACCCGCATCGGTGCAGATCCGCAGCACCCGATCCGCGGTGTACCCGGTCACCTCGACGATCTCGTCCTGCGTCAGCCCAGGCATGGCCGCCCCTGCGATCGCCCGAGCGAGCCGGTTCCGCGCCGCAACGAGCCCGTCCTGGGCCCGCTGGTACGCCTCGAGGGCCAGCTCAGTCCGTCCGCTGCCATGCCCCAGGAACGCCGCCAGCGGGCATCGTGGCGTGATCTCCGGGCGGTGTGTGAGGGGCGCTATGAGGCGTGCAGCTTCCGCCGACGCTGGCGTCGCTGCCTGGCGGCGCATCCGGGAGCTACCGGCGGAAACGCTGGTGTCAGGAGCGGGGCCTGGGCCGGTGGGTCACCTCGACGGAGTGATCATTACCGTGGCTGTGCCGCTGAGGCTGAACGTGAAGCCGTCCGGATCGGTGGCCGATGCGGAGAAGCTGCAGTTCGTCGTGGCGTTCGGATTCTTCGCCGAGGACCCCTTGCTGGCCGGCGGGTCAGTCTCGCTTTCAACCACGTTGCCGTCGGGGTCGGTGACTGTGGCTGTGATCTCACCGAAGGCGACCGGCACCACGACGGCGTTGCTGTCTAGGTCGTGGGCGGGGGTGAACTGGCCGTTCCCGTTCGCCACGACGGTGTAGGTGTGGCCGTTGTCGCAGGCGAGCTGGATCGGGATCGTGTCCTTCGCGTTCGTCGGGTCGGCGGTTGCCGCGCTGGCGGACCACGCAATGAGGGCGGCGGCGGTTGCGACGCTGAGGGTGATCAGTCGGGTTCTGTGCATGGTTGGCCCCCGTTCTCTAACTGCACACCCCGGGAATTTACTCGCGAAGTGCTCGCCCGAATACCGCACCCGCATTGATCGTTTTACCGGCGCGGCGGGTAGCGACGCCGCGCCGGGGCTCAACTCCGGCGCGGACCCCTGCCCACAAGAGCCCACGCCGGGGAGTCTGTCTACGGCTTGCCGACGACGCCGACGGCAGAGCCGAGGTGTTTCAGTTGGCTGCCGGTCGAGTGGTCCTTCAGGGCGGATCTCGAGTCGGGCCGCGTCAAGCCGCTCATGGCCGCGCCTGTGATCGCGTAGGCGAGACGGTTCCTAGCCTCGACGAGGTCGTCCTGCACCCGCTGGTAGTCCTCGAGGGCCAGGGTCAGTCCGTCCGCTGTCATGCCCGCAGTCTGACACTCTGGGCCGCCGCCGCGCCTCGCCGTCGCCAGCGTCAGCGGGAGGCGACGGCGAGGCTCCGATAGATGAACCGCTCAGACCGGCCGAAGTGTTACGAGTTCTCGGGACGGTTCACGCCCGAGGGAGACGGCGGGGGTGTCTACCCGTGGCGATACACGATGACCGCGGCCACGAACAACCCCATCCCCACCAACCCTCCGAATACGGTTGGCTGCAGCCACGTCTCGCTCTTATCAATCTCGGCCTTGCTCGGATCGTCCGGGCGGTATCGGACCGGCACCGCGGTTCCCACCTCCGGGGCGCTGCTGGAGCCGAGTGAGCCTGTGAACACAACCTTGCGACCGTCGGCGGTGGTGAACTCCACGACCGGACTGTAAGTGGTCGGCCCGGATTCGTCGGCGGCGGTGAAGTCTACGACCGGACTGTGAATGGTCGGCCCGGACCAGTCTCTGCCGTCGTCGCTATCCGTATCCTCCTCCAGTCTCACGACGGTGCCCTCGGTGCGGACGCCGCTGCGCAGCAGCGCGCGAGCCGACAGCCCCTGGGTCACGAAGGCGAGGAGGAAGCCGGCTCCCAACAGCGCCAGAACGATGCCCCTGGCGTGCCAGCTGAGCGCGTGCCACCGCCAAATCGCGAGCGCCCCCGCGGCGACGAGCGCGCCGACCCACTTGTTCCGGATCGTGTTCATCGCTTTCCCTCATCATCAGGCCGGGACCAGCTGCAAGGTCTGGTCGGCCTGCTCGCCGAGGGGCTCGATCAGCTCCGCCATGCGAGCCACCGAGACGTACCGGCCGCACATCGCGTTCCGTCCTTCCCCTCGGCATCACCTCGACACTATCCGGGCCGAGTCATCTCAGCTCCTGAGCCGACCGGTCAACCGCGCGGTAACCCCACCGACCGTAAGCAGCGGCGCCTAGCGGGTCACCCTGATCGCCGGCTCCTGCCCCACCTCCGTTTCGCTTCTCTGTTGATCGTCTTGCGAACCCCCTTGCTAACATGGCCGACTGAGATCCTTGGATCATGTCCATTCCTCCTCCCGGTGGCCCTCTGTTCGACGATGACGCGAGAACGCTGGCGAGATTCTTGGCAAGGTACGCCGCGCACGATCTCGACCAGTTCGAACACTGGCGAGTGAAGGCGCCCAACGGCGATGTCTACATGAGGTTCGGCCCCGGTGGCATGCTGCGGGCATGACGGCGGATGGCCTCCGAGATGCGCTAGTTTTCGAGGCCTTCTCGCTGCTCGATGCGCCCGAGCAGGGCGAGGAGGAGGCAGAGACCGGACGACGACCCCGCCGCCCTAGGTGATCCCGGCATCGCGCATGCGGATGAGGTCGACGGCCGCGACTGGCGCTTCTCAAGGATGCGTCGATCGGGCGGCTCCCGACGGACTTGGTAGGGAAGAGCTACAAGAGCATCGACGTCGATGACCTCGACGCTACGACTGCCGCGATCACGTTTGGCTTACGGACGACCTGATACTCGGACCCTGTCCCCGCTGCCCGGTTTAGGTAGTCGGCTCAGCCCAACGCTGTGCGGAGACTCGAACTCACGCGAGACTGAGCGCGTTCGCCGCGAGTGTCGGGTGGTTTGAGCAACGTCCGGTACCGCCATCTCGCGGGCAATGCCC
The DNA here is from genome assembly GCA_036001885.1 of Actinomycetes bacterium. GTDB lineage: Bacteria > Actinomycetota > Actinomycetes > JAKEEW01 > JAKEEW01 > DASYTV01. Next base: position 5,250 of record DASYTV010000131.1, on the reverse strand, counting down.
GAACGCGCTGTGTTGTCGCCCGGACGCCCGCTGTCTATCGTCTGCCCTATGATCGGTCTCAGCGAGCGTGACGTCCATCGCGCGCTCGCCGTCGTCGCCGCTGCGGCAGCAGGCGGGAACGGAACAGCTTTCGGGATCGAGACGGTCGACGCGATCGTGGCGGCAATTCCGGCCGACGAGGCGGCGTACGTCGAGTGGCGTTTTGGCGGCCGCGACTCCGTCCGCGTCGCGCGCGGTGGAGACGAACCGCCGTGGCTCGACGAGGCGCTCGCGGCGACGTGCGGCTCGTATCCGCTGCGCGACATCGACCACGCCGCCTCGGTCGAGCCGCTGAGGATCAGCGACGTCGTCTCGAGCCCGTGTTTCCGGAAGAGCCCGTTCTACCTGTCCGTGATGTGGCCGTTAGGCCGCGACCGCGAGCTGAAGTTCTGGCTGCCGGCGCCTCCGGGCCACGCGCGCTACTTCGAGCTCGAGCGAGGGCCGGGCCCTGACTTCGACGAACGCGATCGTTCGTTCCTCTCGCTCCTCCGCCCGCACCTTGCCCAGCTGCGCGCGCGGTGGGATCGCCGGCCGCACCTGCCGTCCTTGACCGAGCGCGAGTTGGACGTGCTCGCACTGGTTGCGCAGGGCCTGACGAACCGCCAGATCAGCGGCCGGCTCTTCATCTCGCCGGCGACTGTCCGGACGCACCTCGAGCACATCTACAACAAGCTCGGGGTGCGGAGCCGCGCGGGCGCGGTTAGCGCCGCATTCCGCAGCGCCTCGTAGGGCGCCGGCTCGAAATACGTCAGATGACCGATTGCAGCTGAGATCGCGGCGATCCAACGTGTCCTTGAAGACGACCGAGAGGAGGCGAAGAGGCATGCGTTCACTCCCGTCTGTGACGCTAGGCGTCGCCGCGTTGGCAGCCCCCGTCTTCGCATTCGGCGCCGAAGCCGGGCCGGCGTGGGGGTCGGAGACGCCGCCCTTCAACATCGAGGTCATCCTTCGGGATGTCGCCGGCGGCAGCGGCTTTGGTCACGTCAAGTTCCGTCAGCCGAACGACACCGCGAAGATCGTTCACCTCGACACATGGGTACGCGACCTAGCGCCGAACCACGCCTACCGGCTCCAGCGCGCGGTGGACACGACGCTGGACGGCAACTGCCCGCGCGTGGAGACTGACTGGCTCACGCTCGGCAAGGGGCTCGTTCCGCAGGTGATCACGACCGACGACCGAGGCACCGGCGGGGAGGACTTGTTCCGTGATCTCGCCGCGGTGCCGACCGGCAAGCAGTTCGATATCAACTTCCGCGTGATCGAGGCGGTCAGTTCGGCTCCGGTCCTCGAGAGTGGCTGTTACCGGTTCACGGTCGACCTCTAGGCAAGCGTCGAGGGCTAAAGGGCGGCGGCGTCCAGGCGGTCGCCCTTTCCATGCTCGTGGCGCCTGCCCGAGGTCGGTGTATCTCGTGCTAGAGCGGAGCGAGGGCGAGGTCGGTTGGCCCGGAAGAGACGCATCTTCAGCCGACGTTGCCGCTTGCGCACAATCACCGGGTCGAAGGTGCTGTCCCGATCCCGAGGCACCCCCTTAGCTCTTGAGTGTGATGCACCCAGCGGCCTTCAGGCTCTGCCTCTACGTGACTGCGGTCTGCGCCAAAGCGAGTGTGATCGGGCGCTGATGGAACCCTAGCGTCGGTAGTACTGGGCCGGGCCAGTTCTACACCGCATCCTCCGCCGCGAGGGAGTTCGACGCCGCGCTCGCCGAGCTCCGGGAAATCGCCGACGTCCGGCGGGCTACATGCTGACGCAACAGGCCCGGGCTGACCTTCGCCTTCTACGCATGCGAAACAGGAACGGAGGACCACATGCGGCGCTCGAAGCAGCACTTTCCATGGCTGCGGCGTGATGCACCCCGGCTGACGGAATGGGTGTCGGAGGGGTGCCGGCGAGCGAGGTGATCCGCTGAGCCGATCGCAGACTGTTCAGCGAACGCACTGCGCGCACGGGGAGACCGCTGGCACGACCAGAGCCAAGCGGTCCCCGGCGCGGGTTGTGGGAGCAGGGTCCGCGCCGGGCCCAAGGTCTGCGGCTCGTTAGTGTCTCGGCTGTGGCTGAGACTGTGACACGGCGAATCACCTACCAGGGCAGCGTCCCGATCGTTCGCGCGCTCGTACAGGCACTGGAAGCCGAAGGGGTCACGGTCAGCCTCCGGCGTGGCGGGCAGCCCACGATGGAGGAGCGCGACACACGGACGATCGTCGAGAACGTGGTCGCAATCCTCGTCGCAGAGGGTGGGGTCGCGAGGATCAAGGCGGGGGTGCGGAAGTTCCGCGCGAACTTCCCCAGAGCCAAAGTCGAGATCGAGGGCGAGGACGACGGCGAGCCGATGTTCCACAAGGGAAGAATGCGCGACCCCTGCCGCAGCCTGCGTGCCACCTTCGTCGGCCGGTCATCGGGGCCGAGCAGCCACACGGCCTGGCTGGAATTCTCGAGCGCACCACGTAGCAGTGACGGTTGGCCGTGCAGATGAAGCCGAGCGGTGAAGTGGCTCGGGCCATCCGGCACCAGCATCGAATCCCGCAGGCAGATCAGATGGTCGACTGCGGCAATGATCGCCCCCCAGGCGGCGCTATGCACCTGGAACGGCTCGGCTGCAGCGTCATCAGCGGTTAGCTCCGCTGCCGGGCGCAACCCGGCCAGCCGACGGGCTTTCAATGACGGTCTCCCACGCGGGCAAGACCTCAAGCCACCTCACGATCTTGCCGAGCAGCCGCTGCTCCTCTGGTGTCACGTGCCGAGGGTAGGAGACCAGTCCAGGTGTAGCCCGCCATTTTCCTGAACCGGGCCGGACAACACCGGCGTCCCTCTTAATCCGCGGGTTCAGGGTTCGAGTCCCTGGCGGCGTATCCCCGAAATTGTTCCCGCGCATTGCACCGGCTGGCAGGCGCAGCGAGCACTCGCCGACGGACTGCCGACCGCATTTCACCCTAACTCGGTGGGAACCCGCTTCGAACTGTAACGGCGCCGCCAGGCGCAGGATCGAGACCTACCCGCCCCCTCCCCGGCGCGTACCGCCTCACTCCCGTCCACGCCGCCGCTCGACTCGCCCCATGAGCCGTCTAGCAGCCGCTACCCCGAGCTGCCCAGGTGCTCCAGGAACCAGTCGCGGGCCGCGCTGCTGGCCGCCTCGAAGTCCTTGGTGTAGGCGTCGAAGTGGCCGCCCGGGAGCAGCACCAGCTTCTTCGGCTCACGGGCCCGCTGGTAGGCCTCCAATGCCAGGTCAAACGGGGTGAGATGGTCGCCGGCGGCGACCACGATAAGCAGCGGCGTGGGGCTGATCCGCTCCAGGTAGGCGCTGGGCTCGTACTCCATCAGCATCTCGAGGCTGCGCAGCGTCACCTCGTTGCTCCACGCTGGCGCACGGCGCTTGCCGGTCTCGGTGAACCACTCCCAAGAGTCGGGCGTCGGGAGGGCCGAGACGGCCAGCGGGTCGGGGTCGACCACCGACACCATGGCCGGAGGCTCACCGCGGTAGCGGGCCGCACGGTCCTGGTCCATGGCGGCCCGGTTGGGGGTCAGGAAGTCCTGGCGGACCAGCCGCTGGATGTTGCGAAAGCCGCTGACCAGCGGCGCCTGACAGGCGACACACTTGATGCGCTTGTCGATCGCGCCCAGGACCAGCACATGGCCACCGCTGTAGCTGGAGCCCCACACCCCGATGCGGTCGGCGTCGACCTCCGAACGGGCCTGCGCCCAGGTGATCGTATGCCGGTAGTCGCGCACTTGGGCCCAAGGGTCGATCTCCTGGCGCGGCTCGCCGTCGCTGGCGCCGAAGTTCCGGTTGTCGAACACCAGCGCCCCCAGCCCCCCGGCAGCGAACGCCTCGGCGAAGCTGTCCAAGTACATCTCCTTGACGGCGGAGAAGCCGTGGGCCATGACGACCGTCGGGACCGGGCCGGTGGCCTCATCGGGCAGATACAGCCAGCCCCGCAGCGTCACACCTTCGGCGTCGAACTCGATGTCCTGGCGCATTGTCGTCTCCTTCCAGGCGGCCATCCTGGCTAGGCGGGCGGGATGTTCTGGTTCATGTGGAAGAAGTTGTCCGGGTCATATTTGCGTTTCAGCTCTCGTAGGCGGCCGTACTTCCGGGCGCCGTAGGCATCGCGGACCCGTTGCTCCCCCTCGCCCATCAGGAAGTTGACGTAGACGCCGGTGTGGTAGGGCCGGAGGGCCGACCAGAAGGCGCGTGACCACTCGCGCTCCTCGTCGAACCCGTCGCCGGTCGCGGTGGTGGCGTTGATGTTGAAGGTGTGCCCGGCACTCCGCCCGTTGAAGGCGGTCTCGTCGTCGCTGACACGCCCGACCGCCCCTCCGAGGTGGAAGATGGGAAAGGCCGTCAGCGGTGAGCGGATGCGCTGGGCGTGCTCGGCGGTGATGTCGATGACCTCGTCGGTCAGGGTGGCGACGTCGCAGGACCGGAAGTAGTACCACCAGCCCTCCGGGAACGAGGTGTCGAACATCGCCTGGTGCTCGACGAACGGCGTCCTGGCGCAGAGGTCGATCAGCGGCGAGCCGAAGGCCTTGAGCGGCCGCACGACCCGCTCGCCGTCCTTCACCGGGCCGGCGTAACAGCAGATGACCGAGACGATGGGTCTGCCGTGCAGCTCGGAAGGTAGGACGCCCAAGGGCGGGGCCTTGCGGTGCACCACGACCGTGGTGAGCTCGTCCGGGACGTCGGTGATCCAGTCGCGGTAGAAGCACAGCACTTCCGCTGACTGCTCCATCGGCCAGATGACCGGCCCGGCCAGGACCTGCGGGCCGACGGGGTTGAGCCGGAACTCGAACTCGGTGACGACGCCGAAGTTCCCCCCGGCCCCGCGGACGCCCCAGACCAGGTCGCTGTTCTCCTCGGCGCTGGCCGTGACCAGCTCGCCGTCGGCGGTCACCAGGTCGACCGAGAGCAGCTGATCGATGGTCAAGCCGTACTTGCGCATCAGCCAGCCGATGCCGCCGCCCAGGGTGAGACCGGCCAGCCCGGTGTGGGTCACGATGCCCGCCGGCACGGCCAGCCCGAAGGCCTGCGTCTCCCGGTCCAGCTCTCCCAGCCGCACCCCCGCCTGCGCCCGCACCGTCCGATTGGCCAGGTCGACCCGCACGCCCTTCATCAACGAGAGGTCGATCACCAGCCCGTCGTCGCACACCGACAGGCCGGGGAAGCTGTGGCCGCCGCTCCGGACCGCCACCACCAGCCCGACCCGGCGGGCGAAGCGG
>DASYTV010000130.1:0-9648 GCA_036001885.1 Actinomycetes bacterium | reverse complement strand
CGAGGCTGCGCGGACTCTCCAGTCCCACCGCGACCAGCTCGATCGGCTCGCGCACACCCTCCTCGAGCACGAGTCCCTGAACGAAGATGAGGCCTATGCCGCCGCCGGCGTACCACGAACGACTCGTGCCGACCTCCCCTCACCAACCGCGGCGCCCCGAAGCTAACGCCACCGCGGTCCTGCAGCCGACCGTCGCGAGATCCTCGACGATGAAGGTGTCATTACTGCTTCACCAGCCCCGCGAGGTGAACGACGAGGAAGCTGGCGCGTGGCGGAGTCATCGGTCGTAGTGCGTCGGCGGGAATTCGTCCCGCTGTCCGCGGACACGCAGCTCGCCCTCGTCAAGCTCCCGCTCGATCTCGGCTCTCTCCTCGAGGTACTCGTCGGTCTTGGTGACGTCCTGAGTCGCTGGCGCGTCAGTCGCCGGAGGTACCTCGTCGGGGTCGTAGTCGTCGAGCTCGGCAGTGACGCGCTCCTCCTCGGCGAGGCGGGCGAGCTGGTCGTCGTCGAGATGCTCGGGAGCGCCGCCGTGCTCGCGGCGGTCTCGCCGGAATTGTGCCGCAGGCTGGTCCGAGTCAGGTGATCCCATGGCGCCTCCAATGATCATGTGGACTTGGCCGCCCGCAGGTCGACTCGTGGCATCACGCTACTCCCGTGGCTCAGCCAGACCCTCTTTCGGGGCATGGAGACCGTGTGCGACGTCGGCGGCGGCCCAGTGCGGTCTGCGCGTATTGGTGGCGGGCGTCAACCAGCGCCGCGAGCTCGCCGCGACACCGTAGAGCTGGTACGGCCATAGGCTGATCCGTCAGCACTGCCGCGAGGGAGGCATCATGGCCAGGCGCGTAAAGGTTGTCGGCGTCGGCGGCTCCCTCCGAGCCGAGTCCACGAGCCGCAGTGCGCTGCAGGCCGCGCTCGATGGGGCGGCCTCGAGCGGCGCGAGCGTAGAGCTGATCTGGGTTCGGGACCTGGACCTGCCGTTCTACACCGCCGAGCGCGCGATCCCGGCCGCCGCGCACCAGCTCGCCGAGACCGCGTACGACTGCGACGCGATGATCTGGAGCAGCCCGACGTACCACGGATCGGTCAGCGGCTCGTTCAAAAACACGCTCGACTGGCTGATCCTGCTGGCCGACCGCACGCCGCCCTACCTGTCGAACAAGCCGATTGGGCTGGTGAGTACGGCTGGCGGAGTACAGGGGCTGCAGGCCGTCAATTCGATGGACTTCATCGCCCGTGCACTGCGCGCCTGGAGCGTCCCGCTCGTGCTGCCGGTGCCGCATTCGCGGCAGTCGTTTGACCCGGACGGAAATCTCCGCGACGAGGCCATCACCGCGCAGCTGCGTGCGCTGGGAGCTGAGGTTGTGCGCGCCGCCCGCCAGTTCCAGACCGAAGGCACCTGCGACTACGCAGACGAGAGGCAGTTCCAACCCGATGGCGCGACCAGGTGAGGAAGTGCCGAGCGTCGAGGCGATGCGATGGATCGCGGGGCAAGGACCACCTCAGAACCGGGCGGGGGCGCCTTAGAGCTTCCACCGCAGTGCAGGCGCGTTCACGATCTTGGCTGACTTACCCGTCCGGATCCGGATCAGGTGAGTGATCTTGAGCGGGACCCACACGAGCAGCTCGACAAGGTAGAAGACGGGCAGAGTGATCACAATGACCAGAGCGGCTGGCAGGGTGATCGGCAGCGCGACGACGCTGACAAGGACAGCCCGCCAAGCCTCCTTCCACCAGTCCCGGCGCCCGTCCGGCTTGGTAAGCGCACCCCATCGGACGGCGGCCCACATGATCCAGCGGCGGAGGAACGGGACACCCAGTTCTCGCATCGCCTGGCGGAAGATCCCATCGGCATCGAGTCGGCTCAGACCGTTGGGCACTGCGACCCGCCACAGATGGTCGTGCAGGATCGCGGCCTTGGTATAGCGGCCGTACCTGGGAAGGAACCACGCGAACATGCGAGGAACGGAGGCGAAGTCCGTCTGCTCATGCTCGGGCACGACGAAGTCGTCGGTATTCCCGCGATAGATGAGCGGCCGCAGGGTCTCCCAAGTCGTGCTATCGAGCTCCCTGACGTCGACCGTGGAATCCTGCGCGAATCCGAGTCTTCGCGGTTCACCCGTCTCGGGGATCCCAGGGATTGAGTTCGTGGCAGTCATCAAATGCCTCCAGGAGTTCCGATAACAGCATGAGGAGTGAACCCAGGGCTGAGATACATGCTCCGCTCGGCGGTGCCAACTCGCCCTGCTCCGTACCGAGGTCGCCGAGAGGTGGCGGGCCGGACAGAATGGGCATTCGGCGCGGGCACGAGCCGACAGTGCTGACGTCCTTGTCCATGTCGGCGCGACACGAGCGCTCGCGGAAGCGCAGATCAAGGAGTCGTGATCCATGCCCGAGTGGAAATCCGTGCAGGCGGGAATGGCAGGCACGATTGACGTGGGCGGCGACCTGACGGTCAACCGTCTCGGGTTCGGCGCCATGCGTATCACCGGCGACGGTATTTGGGGTCAGCCCGCGGACCGGACCGAGGCGAAGGCAGTGTTGCGCCGCGCGATCGAGCTTGGGATCAACTTCATCGACACTGCGGACTCCTACGGACCCAACGTCAGCGAGGAGCTTATCGGCGAGACCCTCCACCCGTACCCAGATGATCTCGTGGTTGCGACCAAGGGCGGCCTCGAGCGCACGGGTCCGGGACGCTGGCCAGTCAACGGCCGGCCGGAGCACCTGATTAATGCGTGTGAGGGAAGCCTGCGACGGCTCAAGCTCGAACAGATCCCGCTCTACCAATTGCACCGGCCCGACCCCCTGGTGCCGTTGGAGGACTCGCTTGGTGCACTCGTCACGCTCAAGGAACAGGGCAAGATCCGGCACATCGGGCTGTCCAATGTCACGGAGGACCAGATACGGCGGGCACAGCGGCTCACTCCCATCGTTTCGATCCAGAACCGCTACAACGTTGACGACCGCCGGTCGGAGTCGCTCATCGACCTCTGCGAGCAGGAGCAGGTGGTCTTCTTGCCGTGGGCGCCGATTCAGGATCTTGACAGAAATCGGATCGTGCAGGAGATGGCACGACGCCATGAGGCGACACCGCGGCAGATTGTGCTCGCCTGGCTGTTGGCCCGATCCCCGGCGATCCTCCCCATCCCGGGCACCGGGTCGGTGTCGCATCTGGAGGAGAACGTGGCCACCGCTGCGATCAAGCTGACCGCGACCGAGGTGGCATCCCTGACCGAACGCGCCAGCTGAGACTCCGGGACTCGGCGCCGAACGAGCGGTGCGAGCGTGTCGATGCTGCGTCCTGGCTTCGAGAGGTCATTCCAGCTCGGCGCGGTTCCCTCGTACCCGGACGTGGACGACCGCAATGTTGTTGTCCTTGCGTACCTCGTTGATTTGTGAGAATGCATCGGCGGTGACAGTGATCGTGTACGGACCGGGACCGTCACGCAGATCCCACAGAGCCGTGACTTCGATCGCATCGCCCGGCGGTATCTCCGGGGTGTGGACGACCCGCAACTCTCGGTCGACCTCAATGCTCCGCACCCAGAAGCGCGTCGTTGTCTCTCCGGCGAGCTCATCCCCCACGTTCTCGATGGTGGCGATCACCTCGACCACGTTCTTAACGAGGCCGACCCCTTCCTCCACGGGGCGATCGACGGCGTCCCGTGTCCTGATCAACCCCACGGCGAGGTCGGGCCTTCCAGCTATGCCCACGGTCGTCTCCACGGCTTCTTGCACCGTCGATCTTAGAAGGCGCTGGCCCGCGGGCCACCGACGTGGCTCCGGCTCCGAGCATCCCACGCCCGTGATCCTGATCCTGTCGGGTCCGATCACTCGGCCTGGGTGAGGACCGGCGCTCGAGGGCTGCACCGCCGGACCCTGGCCCCTAAGGCCACCCGTCCCCCGGGACATCGACCTCGGTGGTGAGCACCTGGCCGGTGCCGGGCGTCACCATCTCGGCCTCGGTCATGCCCCGCCACTCGGCGGCGACGATGAACAGAATCCTCCGGTCATGGCCGCCGAGGGCACATGCGAAGCCGCCACGATCCAGCTCGATGGTTTGCTGCACGGTGCCGCCCTCAGTGACGCGCACGCACCGCTTGTTTGGCACGTCGGCGTACCAGACAGCGGTCTCCGCGTCGATGCAAATGCCGTCCGGAACGCCGGCACCGAGGTCGGCCCAGACATGTCGGTTGGACAGCCCACCGTCCGAGCCGATATCGAAGGCCACGAGGCTATGACGATACGAGTCCGCGACGATCAGAGTGGAGTTGTCCGGAGTCACCGCCATCCCATTCGGAAATGCGATGTCGTCAGCCACCTGGCGTACCGACCGATCCGGTGTGGCCAAGGCGATAAAGCCCGGCTTGAACGCCTCGCCGGCCGTGGCGTCGAAGCCGACGGCGTTGACGTAGGCGTTGCCGCGACCGTCCACCACGATGTCGTTCCAGCCGCCCTTCCCGAGATCCGCGTATGTGGCCAGAGTCCCGTCGGGTTCCTGGCGCAGAAGCCGTCCGTCCTGGGACGACACGATCAGCAGTCGACCGTCCGGCCGCCAGGCCGTGCATAGCGGCAGTGAGCTCACCTGCACGATCGCCTCGCTATGGCCGGCGAGATCAACGGCGATGACCTCGCCGGTGGACCAGTCGGAGAAGTACAACCGGTCGCCATGCCAGCGCGGCGATTCGACCAGGCCGCGACCGGTGAGCAGGGTCCGTACCTCTGGCATCGTCACATGGCGAGTATCTCGATATCTGCGCGATCTGGCGCAGCCGGTCACCGCACGCCACAGCCGTCGACCGGCACGGCACGGCGCTCGTCAACCGGCACCCTCGATGTGGCGGACCGCCGCGGCGTATGCCTCGTCAGGAGTGCTGCCGCCCTCGCGCGCGATGATGTAGGCGGCATACCAGCCAGACCAGTGGTGCTTCGGGGCGGTCGGCTCATACTGCCCGTGGTGTTCCTCTGCCTCCTTCAGAAGCTCGGTCAAGGTAGCAACGTTCATGATCTGTCCTTCCGGACTCCGGGTGAATGGGAGATCCCGGGCGCACGTTAGTCCACCAGCGACCCCTGTCACGGTCATTACACTCATGTCGGAAACGGCCTGCGGTTCGCCGCTGCCGCCAGCAGCCGGACGTTCCGTGCCGCGGGGGAGGATGGATGACAAGCTCAGGGCCTGACACCATTCGCGGGCTCATGTTGGTCGTAGAAGGCGACATCGCCGCCCGTGACCGGATCACAGAGCAGCTGCGGCGTCGTTATGGCGCCGACTATGACGTCCGAGCGGAGGGTTCAGCCGAGGCCGGGCTAGCCGCGCTTCAGTCGCTGAGGGACGGGAACGTCCAGGTAGCCGTGGTGCTCACCGGCGCGGGGGACGTCCACGACGGTGACGACGATGACCCCCTGGGGTTCTTTGAGCGGGTCCGCGCGCTCTATCCGGATGCAAAGCGGGGTCTGTTGGTTGACTGGGGCGCCTGGGCTGACCCGCCGACGGCGCAATTGATCCTTCGCCTGATGGCGCTTGGGAGGATCGACTACTACGTACTCAGACCCTGGCGGTCACCCGATGAGTACTTCCATCGCACCATCACTGAGTTCTTGCTGGAGTGGGAGCGGGCCACCTCCCTGGTGGAGCGGGAGCTGACCGTCGTTGGAGAGGCTTGGTCGCAACGCTCCCATGAGTTGCGCAGTCTCCTGGTCCGCAATGGCGTGCTGCACCTGTTCCATGCGAGCGACAGTCCGACCGGCCGCCGAATACTTGCCGAGGCCGGGCTGTCTGACTCCGACCTCCCGGTCGTCCTGGTTCACGACGGCCGAGTCCTGGTGAATCCGACGAATGCACAGCTTGCTGACGCATATGGCGTCCGCACGCACCTCGAGGGCGACGTCGACTTCGACGTGATCGTGGTCGGTGCCGGCCCGGCTGGCCTGGCGGCGGCCGTCTATGCGTCGTCTGAGGGCCTGCGCACGCTCGTGGTCGAACGTGAGTCGATCGGTGGCCAGGCCGGATCGAGTTCACTGATCCGCAACTATTTCGGCTTTGCCCGCGGAATCAGCGGTGCCGATCTCGCCCAGCGGGCTTACCAGCAGGCGTGGGTGTTCGGAACGAACTTCTTGCTCATGCGAGAGGCAGTCGGGCTCAGAAGCGACCCGCCGTGGCATGTGGTGACGACTGCGCACGGTGAGGAGGCGCGTGCTCGAGCCGTCGTCCTTGCGACCGGCATCAGCTACCGTCGCATCGGCATCAGTGGTTTGGAGGCATTGGCAGGGGCCGGGGTTTTCTACGGTGCATCTGTGTCGGAAGCTCGCGCGTTGGCCGGCGCGGACGTCTTCGTCGTCGGTGGAGGAAACTCCGCCGGGCAGGCCGCCATGCACCTCGCCCGATACGCCCGCGCCGTCACCCTCCTCGTCCGCGGGCCCTCGCTTGCGGAGAGCATGTCTCAGTACTTGAGCGACGAGATTGCGGCTGCAGGGATTGGGGTCCGGCTCCACGCGGAAATTGTCGACGGCGGCGGCGACGGCCGGCTTCAGGAGCTCACGCTCCGCGATCGCCGATCCGGCGAGACGTGGACGGAGCATGCGAACGCACTGTTCCTCTTGATCGGGGCCGAGCCACACATCAACTGGCTGCCCCCCGAGATTCAGCGTGACAGGTGGGGTTATGTGATCACTGGACGCGATGTCATCGCCGACCCGCTGAGCGGCCGCTGGCAGCTGTCGCGTCCGCCGCTGATGCTGGAGACCTGCGTTCCCGGCATCTTCGCCGTCGGCGATGTTCGGCGCGGCTCGGTCAAACGGGTTGGTTCCGCTGTGGGCGAGGGTTCTATCGTCATCAGCCAGGTGCATGAACTCCTCGGGAGCGAGCCGTCCGCCAACGTTCGCCCGACGCGGGCGGCTACGACCGATGCAGGTTGATGAGCCGCGGCGGCTCGGCCTCGCTGTCGCGTTGGCCCTGCCGATTGCGGGCCTTGGCCTGCTGATCGTTCGGCCGGCACTCGACGTTGCTTGGGAGCATCATCCGGCCCATTTCTGGCTCGTCCTTGCCGCCGGAGCATTGAGTGCCGTATTGGCCTACGCCACCGGCACGGCTGCTCATCGACGCGGCGACGCCCGGGTCTTCCTGGTTTCGCTCGCCTTTCTTTCTGCTGCAGGCTTCCTTGGGTTGCACGCCCTCGCTACGCCGGGGGTCGTGGTAGCTGGCCCCAATGCCGGCTTTACGATCGCTACCCCGATCGGCTTGCTCATCGCCGGTGTCTTCGCGGCCGCCTCGAGCATCGACCTGTCACCTGCTCGGGCCCGCGCACTGATGCACCGGTCGCGACTGGTACGAGGTCTCGTCCTCGTTGTGCTCGTCGGATGGGGTATCGCTTCAGTTATCGGTGTTCCACCGCTCGACCATCCCACCCCGCCCGAGCGAGCATCCGGGCCGCTGATCATGCTGTCGGCTGGAGCCTTCGTGCTGTACGCGATCGCAGTGGCACGCTACCTGCGCATCCCGCGGCATCCCGGCTCCGTCCGGCTGCTGGTGGCAATGGTCTCGGCATTTGTCTTACTGGCCGAAGCCGCGATTGCTGTGGCGATAGGCCGCAACTGGCATGCGAGCTGGTGGGAGTGGCACCTCTTGATGCTGTCGGCCTTCGCCCTCGTGGCCGCGACCGCCCACAGGCAGTGGTACGAGGAGCGCTTCGCGAGTCTTTACCTGGAGGAGACTGCCAAGGGAACACGTGACATCAGCATCCTCTTCGCCGACCTGCAGGGCTTCACGAGCTTCTCTGAGGCGCACACCCCACAGGAAGTCACGACGATGCTGAATGAGTACTTCACCAGCGCCATCCCGCCGGTGGTGAAGAGATTCGGCGGCCAGGTGGATCGCATCGTTGGCGACGCGTTGATGGCGACCTTCAACATCCGCGGCGACCAACCCGACCACGCGCTGCAGGCGGCTCGGGCGGCACTTGCCATCCAGCGGATCACGGCAGAGGTCGCCCGCGCTCATCCGAACTGGCCACGGTTCCGCGTCGGGGTGAACACCGGTGAGGCGGCCGTCGGTCTCCTCGGTACCGCCGGGGGACGTACCTACACCGTAATCGGGGACGCGGTGAACCTGGCCGCACGACTGGAGGGCGCTGCTCCCGTTGGAGGCGTGCTCATCGGTGCTGAGACGGCACGTCGCCTACCCTCGGCCAGCATGGAGCCAATGGAGCAGATCCAGGTGAAAGGGAAGACCGAACTCGTCGAAACCTATCGGCTGCTCGACGCCTGATGTCGATCGGCACCGACGTCGGCAGGCGCGCCGTACCCCGCTGTTTCATGACCAGTTCGATTACGTCGGTGTGGTGTCGAGCCTCCCGACCTGAAGCAGTTGAAACCGGGGTGGCTCCAGCATCCTGGTCGCGTGGCACGTCAGGCGCTGTGGCGGCGCATCGCTTATGCGCATCTGGACCGACCACGACCCGCCCGCGGCAGTAGCAAAGACGGTGGTCACATCGGGCAGATCTATGTGGTGCCCTGTCAGAACCAGGTCGTTCACGCCGGTCAATCCCAGCTTTGCACGCAGGTGCCATTCGGCGGCTTGCGCGGCAAACGGATAGCTTCCCCGTCCTCGCAAGTGGGCCAGATCGAGCCGGCCGAGGAGATACCCTCCGGCGATCGCGGCCGCATCCTCAGCGGTGACTCGACCGTACGAAATGCCGTGCGGCAGGCAGAGGAGGTTGCCTGCGAACCGATCGCCACCCATATGCGAACACTCCCAGGTCTGCTCCGGGTACGCGGCAGACAACGCGCGGGCAACCGGTCGTCCGCGCTCTGCGCAGCATGGGTCGTGCCGCCCGTGGGTGCACACGAGGAACAGCGGCTCACCTCGGCGCGTCAGGCCACCGGACGGATCGGCGGTTGCGCTCCATGCGTCGAGGTCAAGAACTTCGTGAAGATCGATCAGCCTTCCCTCCCAGGCCGCTGGTTGCGCCGGGTTCGTGTCGACGACGAAAACCCGAGGGCGGGATACGGTCCGCACTCGGAACCGCCGGATGAGCAGGACCCGTACACGACTCGCACGGCTTCGACGACGCAACCCGCGTTTCAGATCGGCCGGCAACCGAGCGTCGCGCAGCGCCTCCACCCCCCACGGTCCCGGCATCTCTAGGAGCAGGTAGCGGCGAACCTGCGACGCAGTTCCGGCCATGGGCTCGTCGAGCAAGGCGCTGCGCACCGCGCACCGCACTGTTGTCAACGCTCGACCTCGAGCAGTCCTTCACGGACGAGGCGGCGGATCAGTACGAGTCGACTCGCCTCATCCAGCCACTCGGCCAGGTCCGAAGGTCTGAGCCGATCGGCCTGCAGAATCGCCTCCAACGGTTCCGCCAACGACCATGGAACGCGCATCTCCCGATCGCCGAGGAGCACCCGCAGCCTGTCAACGCCAGGCCGCAACTCAAAGACGGACCCGGCCCTGCGTCGCACCCAGGAGGAATCGTCGAGCGCAGCGATACCCAGGCGGTCGATGAGTAAGCCTCGCAGAACGGGTCCGCGGCTGGTAGCGAACCGGTCGGCCTCGTTCGCGGCCAAAGAGCCAACATCGGCCTCACCCAATTGGCGGTGGAGGCGCCTCACATGCACGGCGAGGCCCGCGGCGAGGCTGTCGGGGTCACG
>DASYTV010000129.1:0-14317 GCA_036001885.1 Actinomycetes bacterium | reverse complement strand
CACCGACACGCGCCGTGACCAGGGTCATCTACTGGCAGTACCGCGCCGAACGAACCCGCCGCACCCACCGGCACGCCCCTCGCACTTGACAGACGTGGGGGCCGGCCGATCGGCCTGCACAAGATCGGCAACGCCATCGAGTAGCCCTCGCCGGTGACACCCTCGTACGAACGATGGATGGCACATTCCGCCAGATGACTGGTTGACGGAGAGTACCCAGAACATCGCGCTCTGCGCGGTAGTCATTTCGCCTTCGACGGAGGTGCCGCATGCATCGACGGTCCAAGATCGGCACGCTCGCCGCAGTCGTGCTCGTCCTGGGCACGCTGGCGACGGGCAGCGGGGGCAGCGCGGCCGCCCCGGCCGCGAGCAAGCCGACCAGGCAGGAGATCGCCCGGCACCTGCTCGCCGGCCAACGGCCCCAGTTCATGACGCCGCACGAGCTGGTCGCCGTCACCATGGTGGCGAACGACTCCAGGGCGCTCTCCCCCGCCGGACGCAACCCGGCGGAAGGCCAGCAGGCCGGGACCAGGGTGGCGGCCCCCACGGCTACACCTCTAGGCACCTCGCCACTGCGGAACGTGCGGGCCAACGACCCCGGCCGCGACCGCCACTTCATCGACCAGACCACGCAGAGTGAGACCACGATCGCGGTCCACGGCAGCAAAGTGGCCGTTGGCTACAACGACTCCCAGAAGACCCTGCTGGCACTGACCGCGGGCAGCAATCTGACGGGCTATTCGTTCTCCACCAATGGTGGCCGCTCCTTCACCGACGGCGGGGTGCTGCCTGACGCGCCCGGCTACGTCAACATTGGCGACCCGTGGATGGCCAGCACGCGGGGCGGGCGCTTCTTCTATGCCACCCTCGCCTTCACCCCCGAGTTCAACCTCGGCGTGTCAGTGGCCCGCTCGGGCAACGGCGGCCGCACCTGGACCAACCCGGCGGAGGTGTCGCCCAGCGCCGGGACGCTGATCTACTTAGGCGACAAGGAGGCCATCACTACCGGCCGTGACCCGCAGGTGGCCAGCCGTGATCACGCCTATATGGCTTGGGACGACTTCTTCTGCGACCAGAGCGGCACTTGCTTCGATGGCCTGCCGGTGGCCCGCTCCAACGACGGCGGCCTGACCTGGGAGGTCACCTACGCCGACAAGTTCGAGGAGGGCTCACAGGACTGCTCCTTCCAGCAGTACATCGGGGCGCAGCCGTTCGTCGACAGCCGCAACGGCACCCTCTACGTTGCCGCCGAGCGCATCCGGGTCGACGACCCGACCTGCTCGGGCGGGACTGTCCAGTTCAGCCAGTACGTGTTCAAGTCCACCGACGGCGGCCAGAGCTTCGGGCCCGGGGTGAAGATCGCCGACGTCACTCCTGCCACCCCGCTGGGGTTCCTGCCCCTCGGCCCGGGCAAGGCCATGCGCACCATCGAGTTCCCCTACCTGGCCCGCGTCGGCAACACCCTCTACGCCGCGTGGAACGACGGCGGTCAGGGCCGAAGCCACATCCGACTGGCCACCTCGACCAACGCTGGCGCGACCTGGTCGCTGGCATGGGCGACCAACGGGGGCAACAATCAGTTGCAACCGGCCCTGTCCACCAGCGGCGGCGTCCTGCACCTGGCCTACTACGACGTCGCTCCCACCAACCTGATCGACGTGCTGCTGCAGGACCGCCGCGGCTCGACCGTGACCACCACCAGGGTGACCACCAGGTCGTTCCCGGGCGTGTTCACCCTGCCGCAGTTCGATCCGATCATCGGCCAGGCCTACATGGGCGACTACATCGCCAACGTCAGCGCCGGCGGCCATCAGTACCTGGCCTGGGGCGACAACCGCGACAAGGTCCTGAACTTCCTGTGGCCGGCGGACCGAAACGACCCGGACGTGTTCTTCGCCAGGCGGTAGGCCTGGCGAGCAAGCAAGGCCAGCGCGGTCGGCGCAGCGCTGGCCTTGCATTAACGGGCTCGATTTGTCGCCTGGGGCTCGCCGCGCCGGCCACCGCCGACCCCAGCCGCGCTCCCCGCCTCGTCATGGGAGGCGCGAAATGCGGCTCCGACGGCACCTTCGACTTCGTCGTCGTCCAGAGCAACTCCGACTCGCAGTCGTGGAGCCCCGCGTTCCTCACCCGCAGCGCCGGCGCCACCGGGCTAATCATCCCGTCGAGCGTCGACCTGATCTTCTTCACGCCCGAGGGAAACGCCGACGCCGTGGCGCGGCACGTCGCCGCCAACGACCCGGCGCGCCGCCGCCCCCCGCTAACCGCCAGGCGCCGACAGCTTCCCATCAGCCGACGACTGGGGGAATGATCAGCCGACGAATGGGGGATTGATCAGCGCCGCCGGCGTCGGAATACTGCGCTATCGACTTTGCGGGCGCGCGGTAACGCTGACCCGCTTCCGGGGGGTAGGGAGGGGAATCGATCATGAGCGTTCCCGGGTGGCTTAACCCTAACCACTGGCTCGCCGCCAACCTCAGCGGTGCCCTCGACGAGAACGAGGTAGTGGTCCGGACGTCTCGGTATCTCCGGCTCGGAATGATCGGCCTCGTACTGGGACTCGCCGCATCGCTGTTCTTCGAGCTCAACCGGGTGCAAAACATCGACGGCAAATGGTGCCTGCTCGGCTCGATCAGCGCGTACTACTACACACCTGTCCACGGGTTCTTCGTCGGCACGCTGGTCGCGATCGGGATATCGCTCTTCGCGATCCGCGGCAACACCGTGGCGGAGGATGCGCTGCTCAATTTCGCCGGTGTGCTGGCGCCCTTCGTAGCCCTGGTGCCCACCGAGAAGGCGCCGACGAACTGCCACCCGGTGCTGGACACCACCAACCGCGACCTCAACATCGCTAACAATGCCGGGGCGTTATTCGTCGCGGTGGCAGCAGCGTTTATCGTGCTCGGCATTCTCGCGATCGTGGGTTACCGTCCAGACAAACCCAGCTTGATCGCTTCCTTGGTAGCGCTCGCGTTCTACATCGCGGCACTGGTGGTGTTCCTGAATGGCCGCACCTGGTTCACGGAGTTCGCGCACCCGATCTCGGCTATCGGGATGTTCGCGCTGCTCGGTATTAACGCACTAGTCAACGGCTACAACCTCTACGAGACGCGTAAGCACCAACCCCGCCCGCCAGCCCCGCAGAGGCGTGCCGTCTGGCGCTTCAACACCTACACCGCGATCGGCACGTTCATGCTGGTCACCGCGCTCGTCTTCCTGTTCATCGTGCGGCCGCACTGGGACCAGTGGGTCTTCGGCCTCGAGGCCGTCGAAATTGGGCTGTTCGCCGCATTTTGGCTCGTGCAGACGGTCGAGCTCTGGAAACAAGGACTCCGGCCCGCGCTGCCGCCCGCCACGGTGGCGGACCTCCGAGCGGCTTGACGTCGAGACAGTTGTATCAGCGCGATCCTAAGCAAGATCGCCTGGGATTACTGCGCTGCACTACTGCACTACCTGTCACGGCCGGGACGTTCGGCCTTTGACGTGGGCCGCGGCGAGGCCACACGGCATGGCCGAGGGGCGGGTCGAAACTGTGTTCGATTCCGGGTAACGTCCAAGAGTGGACGGCACCTACATACTCCGGTAGCGCGTCGAGACCGGGCCGCGGTCGACGAGCAGCTCAGAACCGAGATCGCGTGTCGGTGTCATAGCCACCCTGGGGTTACGTACAGTCCGAACTCTTCTATGACATCTACTCGACGCACGCCAACCTCATGCGCCGCGCCTACCGCGCCACACACAGCTACGTCTACTTGGTCTGGCATGGCCGGCGATGGCTGCAGCAGGTCAACGGGCAATGGGTCCGCGTCTAACCACTACTCGCCTTGGCGACCTCCATGCCGGCGTGCATCCTCTGCGAAGCGTTCGAAGTAGGGCCACACGCGGCGCTGCTCCTCGGCACGGCGGCCTTGAATGAACGGCGCCGCCCTGTCCCAAGCCAGAGTCACTGTCGGTCCCCGCAGGTCGCGTGCGTCGTCGAATTTCACATACCGCTTAGCGACATAGAAGCCGAGCACGTCGAACATGGCGAGGGCTCGGTTGACCAGTTCGCGGTCTTCTTCGTTGAGGTCGTCCCAGCCATCGGCAGCCGCGACCAGGTGCGGCACCCGTCGGCCAGGTGCGGCAGCCGTCGGCCAGGTCTCTCTACACTCAGGCAGCCCGACGAGTAATCAGACTGACAGGGCGTATAAGACCGGCGAGGGACATGAGATTGGGTCTTAGTGAGCTAAAGCGCTGGCGCTGGCGATGGCTCGGCCTTGGCTATTTTCTCACCGTAGTGACGGTATCGGGTTATGTCCTGCTCGCGCTGTATACCAATACTGTCGGACCCGAAGATACTTCCGGACTTAGCGGAATCTGGCTCTGGTTCGTCAACGCCCCCAGCTCGGCACTGTCGCTCTTATTCTACGGGGCGACTGGGGCGGCTGTCGCGGTCTGTGCCGGTCTCATTCAAGCAGCCATCCTTTTCTGGGTGTGTTGGAAGGCTGACAGAAATAGGGCCAGTCGCAATGCGACGCAATCTGGCCGAATCTCCCGTGAGTGACCGCCCAGGAGGTGGGAGGGTAAGCGGAGAAGGGCGATACAAGAACCAGCGAGTACGCCGGCCGTAGCGGAGCCGGCGACCTGGCGCTGCGCCAGGCTTCCCGTAACCGCGAGGAGAGGGACGGCCGGTGGCCACGCAAGGCGCTCGAGGCCGCCCTTTTGCATCGCTGCAGCGCCGACCTGACCAAGCTCACCGAATGGATCGCCGAAGGGCAGCGGCGGGCCGAAAGGGTGCGCTAGACGAGGTGTGAACAGAGATCCCCGCGGCGCCACCACACCGACCTCCCCCTGCACCCGCGGGGATCTTCTCGTCTGGCCTCGGCAAGAGACCAACAGCCTGCCGTACTTCCCGTCCGGCGATCGACCATTACCTCGGTTGGCCACGGGGGTGGTACCTCGGGCATCCAATTAGATGGAGCGCGGGCGGCAGCAGCAAGATCTCCCAGTCGCGTTCGCCAGTGTCATGATGTTGACGTGGGGAACCGGCAGAGACCTCCTGGCGCGTTCGGACAGCAGCCGACGATGCCGCTGCGTAGCTTTGAGAACCCAGGACCGCCAGACTTCGGTCTGCCTTCGTCCGCACCGTTCACCGTCGAGGGACAGATCGAGCGCGAAGTAGCTTTGTTCGCCGGCGCGAAGCGCGCACGCGGCTGGCGAAAGTGGGTCATCTACATGTTCTACGCGATTGTTGGGTTGTGCTTCGCTTGGGGAGTCGTGGCCGGGCTCGTTGTCGTCTTCACTGGCCTGTAGCTGTCATCAAACTGCGGTCCGTCCCGCTCTGAGGGATCCCCGGCGCGGGTTCCGAGAGTAACTCGCGCCCCGAAGCGCGCTGGAGAGGATCATGTTGATCGTCGTCGCACGATACCTCGTGACTGAGGGCCACGAATCCACGGTCGCGCGCCTGCTGCGGACGAACGCGGAAGCCAGCCGCGCCGAACCGGGATGCGTCGAATTCTCGGTCTACCAGGCGATTGACGATCCTCGAGCGTTCCTGCTCTATGAGCGGTATACGAACGAGGACGCGTTCCAGGCCCATCGGCGGACACAGCACTTCAAGGACATCATCGAGCAGCAAGTTTCGCCGCTCCTAGACGAGCGCGCCTGGACACGTGTGGAACCGGTACCGGCCCAACCTGTGGGGCGGGTGACAAAAGGCTGTGGGTACGTTCCTCGCTATCCGACATGAGGTGCCCGTACGTCGAAAGCACAAGGTTCGCGTTCTGGTGGCCGAGCCGCTCGGCAACCGCGACCACGCTCTCCCCGGCGAGCAAGAGCACCGACGCATAGTGGTGGCGCAAGTCATGGGTCGTCGTGCACTCAGGCAGCCCGACCTTACGGACCGCAGCCTTGAAGATCTGGCTAGGCTCTGGGCGACTACGCCGACGCACTAATGGGTTGGTCTGCTTGGCGGGGTCAGGTCTTGCCACGAGAGGGGCGGGCGTGACTGCCTACCAGTTGCTGACGGCCTTGTTCAACGCTGGGATCGCGATCTCGGTGGGTGCCACGGTCCTGTCCCTTGGGATGACCTTCACCGTGGGGCAGCTGGTGGCGCCGCTGCACCGGGTTGTGCTGGTCATTGCCATGGTGGTCTTGAACGCCATCGTGATTCCGGCTGCCGCCTGGGGCATCGCCGAGGTGTCACCGATGGCTGACAAGTACGTGCCTGGCCTGGTCCTGGCCACCTTGGGAGCGGGTAGCGCCGCATCGCTGAAGGCCGCCCAGTTGGCCGGGCGGGCAGACTTGCCGTTGGCGGTGTCGGTTGTCGTCGTGCTCCAGCTGGTCAACATCATTGCCGTGCCACTGTGGGCCGGTCAGGTAGTCACCGGTGCATCGATCAGCGCCTGGGACATCGTCAAGAGCCTGCTCGCACTGGTTCTCTTGCCCCTGGTGGTCGGCCTGTTCATCCGCTTCCGCTACGCCGATCACGCAGCGACATGGCGGGAGGAACTGGTGAAGGTCGCCAACCTGGCGCTCGTGATCGCGCTGGCAACCGGCATCGCGGCGAACTGGAGCACGATCAAGTCGATGTTCTGGTCATGGGTCATCGTGACCGCGGTTGTCATCGTCATCCTCGCCGGCGTCCTGGGTCTGCTGCTCGGTCTGGTGACCGGTGGCAAGGAGGCGCAGGTACGCACGACGACCGGTCTGGTCTCGATCTTCCGGTTCGGCTCGCTCGGACTGATCATCATCGGCACCCAGCTGGACGGCAATGCGACCTACCTGGGACCCGCCATCACCTTCGCGCTGATCGACTTCATCCTCCCCCTCGCACTAGCAGTGGAGATCGGCCATCGAGCGCGACCCATCACACCGGCCCAGTAACAGCACGGCTCACCGGATCTGCCGCGATGACGGAATGGCGACCGCAGAATCCCCGCGGCCAATCCGTCCGCCTTCGCGGCCGCAGGGATCTTCACTCATTCGCGCGAATGATCCCTTCGGTGTCCCCCTCGCCTCAGCCTGAGCGTTGAGACGGCCGACTTCGAACGCGTCGTGGCCGTGGCTACTGCGGCGCGGCCACCGCGGACGCGGCCTGTTTGATGAGGGCGGCTACCGCGGCTGGTTGCGACACATAGACGGAGTGGCTGGCGTCGACCTCGGTCACCGTGGCACCGGCTCGCTCGGACATGAAACGCTGCGCCGGCGGGGGGATCATCCGGTCTTCAGTTGTAAGCAGATACCAGCTCGGCTTGGTCCGCCAAGCGGGCTCGGTGATCGTTCCGCTGAGCGCGTCCACGCCCCACGGGACTTGCGAGTCGGCCATGAACGCAGCCTCTTTGGCCGGCACGTCGCCGGCGAACGATGCGTGGAACTTGTCCCGGTCCAGGAACAAGAACCCGTCGGTGGGCGGCAGGATCGGCGGAACCGGCGCGCCAGGCGGCGGGTTGGCGATCAGGGTGTTCACCGACTCGCCCTGGTCCGGCGCGAACCCCGCGATGTACACCAGCGCCGCCACGTTCTGGTTGGTACCCGCCTCGGTGATGACTGCGCCGCCGTAGGAGTGGCCAACGAGCACGACCGGGCCGTCCTGCGCGTCGATGATCAACCGAGCCGCGGCGGCGTCACCCTGCAGCGAGAGGGTCGGGTTCTGCACCACGGCAACGTGGTAGCCGTCTTGGCTGAGCAGGTCGTAGACCGCCCGCCAGCCAGATCCGTCCACGAAGCCGCCGTGCACCAGGACGACGTTCGCCGCTGCTGAGCTTGCATTCACGACGATCTCCTTTCTCCGGGTCGGTCCAGCCTTGCCCCGCAGCAGCGAGCGCATCGTAGAGGTGGCGATCTGCCAGCCCCGTTGTTCGAGTTGAGCCTGTGGCGGATCTGCGCGGCAAGAGTGCGGACAGTCAGTCCCGTCGGTCTTCGCGGCGTTCCTTGCGGCGTCTGTGACGACGTAGGACGCCCAATCCGAACCATGCCAATGCCCCGAATAGTGCGGTCACGATGGTGTAGAGCCACAATGGCCAGGTAAAGCTCCAGAAGAGAAAGTCGATCCTGACATCCTGCCGGTTCTGGATGATGAAGATGACCAATACCGCCAGGCCGGTGAGCGAGGCGATCGCCCCGCCGCTGAATCGTTGACCTGCTTGTTGCCCTTGACGCACTTGTTGCGCATCATCCGGTTGAGTCATCACACTCTCCTAACCACGCATGACGCCCACGGCCACGTCCAGGAATGTGGTGCATGAGATGGCTCATATCGCTCTGCGGCGGCCGGCTAGCCCCATCCTTGCAGATCATCCCTCCCCGGCGCAGTGGTCTGGTGTGTTCATGAGAAGCGAGCGCATGGCTCCTCTCGTCTAGCAGTCGCTGCTGGCCTTTCGCTTTGCCCGACCTGCTCACCGGAGTCGACCGCCGGCCTTCAGGCGATCGCGACCGCCCGCCGTGCGCGCCGACCTGGGCACCAGTGGTCGGTAGGAGACCCCGGTCTTGCCTCCCTGGCCGGGGCGGGCTCGGCAAGGGGTATCGCGGCGATGACCCACGACTCGCGCCTACTTCAGCCAGCGTCTCCGGCAGCGCCGAGCTCGCCCACGGCCCGTTCGATGCGGTGGGCAAGCTCGATGTCGTACTGCGTAACTCCCTTGGATACGTGCGTCCTAAGGGTGAAATGCACCCGGCGCCAGCGGATGTCCATGTCCGGATGGTGGTTCAGCTCTTCCGCGATCTCGGCGACTTCGTCCACCAGGCGGATGGCGGTCGGAAAGTCCGCCGCGATGGCGGTCCGGCGCAGCGACTCGCGGTCACCAGACCACGTCGGAAGATCGTTGAGCTGTCGTTCGATCTCGTCAGCGTCGAGCACCTGCGGTGGCACAGACGTAAGGGTAGCCACCTGGACTATTTCGCGGGCAGGCTGCGCGCATAAGTCACACCGCGTTCGACCCACCTCACCAGGTCGCGATCGCCCGCGTAGCCATCGGGTCCAACGCTGAGCCAGCCCTTCATCGGCCGAGCGGTGAAATCGAATGGGCGCACCCCAGGCTCGGCGAGTGCCGCTTGGTGTTCACCTGGATCGACCCGAACGATGAGATCTTCCTTGTTGACACCGCATGCCATATTGCCGCCGATCATGAACGCGATCCCGCCGAACATCTTCTTTTCGGTGAGACCCGCCTCATCGGCGATCAAGGTGCGGACCTTAGCCGCGATGCTCTCGTCGTACGCCATGAACGCATCGTGGCACGGTCGGCCGACAGAGCCGCGAAGGCCGCCCGGTGTACGCCGGATGGTCTTCCGGTCGTCGGTCCTCGATGTCGGTCAGCCACCTTTCTTGATCGCGAGTTTTGGTGGGACCGTGCAGCGGACTGCATGCATCCACCAAAACTAGAGATCTTCGCGACGAGGACGTCCGGGATGCTGTGGTGCATTCGGGGATGGCAGACTCCGGCAGCATGAGCGTGGCGGTCGTCGGCGCGGCGATCATCCGGGGCGGGCGCCTTCTCGCCGCACAGCGGATCGAGCCTCCGCACCTGGCCGGCGGTTGGGAGCTGCCGGGAGGCAAGATCGAGGCCGGCGAGAGTGACGAGGAAGCCCTCGTCCGCGAATGCCGAGAGGAGCTGGGCGTTGAGGTCCGGCTCCTTGATCGGCTTGACGGTGACTGGCCGCTGCGATCCGGCTTGGCCATACGCGTCTGGTTCGCGGAGATCGTTTCTGGAGAGCCGATGGCCTTGGCCGACCACAGCGCGATCCGATGGCTGGCGCCTGATGAGCTCTACGACGTCGCGTGGTTGCCCGCTGATCTCCCGATCGTCAAAGAGATCAGCAAGCGGCTCGCTCCTTAGCCCGGGGACTCCCGGCCGATGGTGCGCGCTTTACCTCTCGTTCCGTGGGTGCCGATCATGGGAAGCCTTGTGCTAGCGCGCGGCACATGAAGGGAAGGTGCCCTTCATGCGAGCGGCGGTGGATCAGGCGGGGCGGCGGCGGATCTTGTTGCCCAGCCAGACCAGAGGGTCGTACCTGGTGTCGACGACCCGCTCCTTCAGCGGGATGATGCCGTTGTCCGTGATCTTGATGCCCTCTGGGCACACCTCCGTACAACACTTCGTGATGTTGCACAGGCCAAGGCCCGCTTGCTCCTGCGACAGCCGCTTGCGGTTGTTGGTGTCGAGCGGATGCATGTCGAGCTCGGCGAGCCGGATGAGGAACCGAGGCCCGGAGAAGGACTGCTTGTTCTCCTCATGGTCGCGGATCACGTGACAGGTGTCCTGACAGAGGAAGCACTCGATGCACTTGCGGAACTCCTGCGACCGCTCGACATCGACCTGCGCCATCCGGTACGTGCCATCCGCCTCCCTCGGGCGTGGCATGAAGGCGGGTATCTCCCTGGCCTTCTCGTAGTTGAAGGACACATCGGTGACGAGGTCTTTGATGACGGGGAAGGTACGCAGCGGCGTGACGATCACCGTCTCGTCCTGAGCGAAGATGCCCATCCTCGTCATACACATCAGCCGCGGCATTCCGTTGATCTCCGCCGAGCAGGACCCGCACTTGCCCGCCTTGCAGTTCCAGCGGACGGCGAGGTCGCCTGCCTGTGTGGCCTGCAGCCGGTGGATGACGTCGAGGACAACCTCACCCTCGTTGACCTCGACGTGGAAGTCCTCGAGTCGGCCGCCGTCCGCGGAGCCGCGCCAGATCCGGAAGTGCCGGATCCCGGCGTGGCCTCTGCTGGGCGGCCGTCCCCCTGGGCTCTGGACGTCCATTACTTCTCCTCGAAGAACTGCTTGAGCTCCGCCGGCATCTCAGGGAGCGGCTGCTGTGTCACCGTGACCTTGTTGTCCTCGAGCTTGACGGCGAGGTTGATCTTGCCCCACTCGGGATCGGTCATCGGGTAGTCGTCGCGGGTGTGCCCCCCGCGGCTCTCCTTCCGCTCCAGGGCTGCCCGGGCGATGCACTCGGAGATCAGCAGCATGTTGCGCAGGTCGATGGCAAGGTGCCAGCCGGGGTTGAAGCGTTGGTCGCCCTCAACAGTGAGCTGCTCCGATCGCTCGCAGAGCGCCGCAATCCGCTCGAGCGCGTCGCTCATCTCCGTTGCAGTCCGAATCAGGCCGACCAGGTCGTTCATGGTCTGCTGGAGTTCCTGGTGGAGGGTGTACGGGTTCTCCCCGCCCTTCACGGTGAACGGCGAGCCGGCCTCCTGCTCGGCCTGTTGGACGTCCCGCTCGGGCACGACCGGGCTCGTGGGCAGGCCTGCGGCGTACGCCGCGGCGGCGTCACCCGCTCGCTTGCCGAAGACCAGCAGGTCGGACAGTGAGTTGCCGCCGAGCCGGTTCGACCCGTGCATTCCGCCGGCCACCTCGCCCGCGGCGTACAGGCCAGGAACGGTCGAGGCCGCCGTGTCCGCATCCACCTCTACGCCGCCCATCACGTAGTGGCAGGTGGGACCGATTTCCATGGGCTCGACCGTGATGTCGACCTCGGCGAGTTCCTTGAACTGGTGGTACATCGAG
Organism: Actinomycetes bacterium; assembly: GCA_036001885.1. Lineage (GTDB taxonomy): Bacteria > Actinomycetota > Actinomycetes > JAKEEW01 > JAKEEW01 > DASYTV01. The sequence goes on along the minus strand of DASYTV010000129.1, from coordinate 2,840 downwards.
GGCAGCCGCTTCGTGATGTAGTCGGGGGAGCGGCGAGAGGCGATGTCGAGGAACACCCCACCGTGGGGCGACCCTCGGCCGGCTTTGATCTCGGCGTTGATGGCGCGGGCGACTTCGTCGCGGGGCAGCAGCTCCGGCGGCCGTCGATTGTTCTTCTTGTCCTCGTACCACCGGTCGGCCTCTTCCTCGCTATCGGCCGTTTCGGCTTTGAAGAACTCAGGGATGTAGTCGAACATGAAGCGGCGGCCCTCCGAGTTGCGCAAGACGCCGCCGTCACCGCGCACGGACTCGGTGACGAGTAGGCCCTGCACGGACAGTGGCCACACCATCCCGGTGGGGTGGAACTGCACAAACTCCATGTTGATGAGGGACGCGCCGGCGCGGAGAGCGAGCGCGTGGCCGTCACCGGTGTACTCCCAGGAGTTGGATGTCACCTTGTACGACTTGCCGATGCCACCGGTCGCGAGGACGACCGCCGGCGCTTCGAAGAGGATGAACTTCCCGGTCTCCCGCCAATAGGCGAAGGCGCCGGCAATCCGCGCCTCGGCGCCGGCGCCGGCCCGAAGCAGTTGGGTGACGGTGCACTCCATGAAGACGTCGATGCCGAGGGCGACGGCGTGTTGCTGGAGCGTCCGGATCATCTCGAGTCCGGTGCGGTCACCGACGTGCGCGAGTCGTGCGTAGCGGTGGCCACCGAAGTCGCGCTGGGAGATCAGCCCGTCCTTGGTGCGGTCGAAAAGCGCCCCCCACTCTTCGAGCTCCCAGACCCGCGCCGGCGCCTCCTGTGCATGGAGCTGGGCCATCCGCCAGTTGTTGAGCATCTTTCCGCCGCGCATGGTGTCGCGGAAATGGATCTGCCAATTGTCCTCGGGCCAGAGGTTGCCCATGGCTGCGGCGATCCCGCCCTCTGCCATGACCGTGTGGGCCTTGCCCAACAGTGACTTACAGACGATCGCGGTGCGTGCCCCGGCATCATGAGCGGCGATTGCCGCACGCAGCCCGGCTCCTCCGGCGCCAACGACGATGACGTCGTAGCTGTGTCGTTCCAGATCGGACATCGCGGCCTGCTACCCCTGTCAGAAGAAGTACGGGTTGGAGATCGTGCCCCTGGCGACAAGGAGGACGTACAGGTCGGCGAGGGCGACCCCGATCATCGATACCCAGGCCAGCGGCATGTGCCGCACGTTGAGCTTCGACACCTGGTTCCACATCCAGTATCGGGCCGGGTGCCTGGAGAACGTGTTGAGCCTCCCGCCGACGATGTGCCGGCACGAGTGGCACGACAGCGAATAGAGGAGCAGCAAGATCGCATTGATGAGGAGGACCAGGGTCCCGATGCTCATGTGACCCCACTCGCCGTCCTCGTTCCTAAATGCGAACACCGCATCGATGAACAGGATGACGTTGACGATCAGTGCCAGATAAAGGAAGTAGCGGTGGATGTTCTGCCAGATCAGCGGGAAGCGGGTCTCGCCTGAGTACTTCTTGTGTGGCTCGGCAACCGCGCAGGCCGGGGGAGACAGCCAGAACGAGCGGTAGTAGGCCTTGCGGTAGTAGTAGCACGTCAGCCGGATGCCGAGCGGGATGGGCAGGACCAGCAGGGCGGGCGAGAGCTTCCACCATTCCCCGACGATCGGCAGTTTGAAGCTGCCCTCAACGCAGTTCTCCGCCAGACATGGTGAATAGAACGGCGAGACCAGCGGCTCGGCGACGTAGTACTTGTTCTGGAATGCCCGCAACGTCGCATAGACCGCGAAGGCGACCAAGGCTGCGACCGTGATCGCCGGCAAAATCCACCATCGATCGGTACGCAGGGTCCGCTCCGCGATTGCTGCCCGTCTTGGCTGAGTCACGGTTTCCGTGGCCATGTGCGGAGGCCTTTCCGAATGATCGATCTGGAGCTCACGGCGTGGCCGACACCGAGCGGACAGAGCGTAGGCTCCGGCTCGACCGGGTGAGGCACAGGGTCCGGAAGACCCAGCTCAACGCTGCGGGCGGGCTCGCCGAAGGACCGACGGCCGCTCGACCGAGGCGCGCAACGCTGTCCGATCTGTCCAGGCCCGAGGGCAGTCTGCCGCGTTCTCCGATCTTTCGCCAGGACATGGTGGGGTGAGATCGCTCACTGTCACGGCAGAGCTGGATTCGGCAGCCTAGACCGCCTCCTGGGAGGACGAACGGCGCACCACAGGAGGCGGCCGAGACGCACCGGCGCTGCTGCGCTCGCGGTTACGGAAACACCGTCGATATCGTCTCGGCAACGCATGGCAATTGAGGTGCCGGGTATCGATGGCCCATGGCACACTGCGGGTCGTGACTGCGCAGCCTTCACGCCGTCCGCGGTGGGCGCAGCTGTGTGTCCTCGTCGGCGCCTGCCTCTTGCTGACAAGCGCCGGCATGGCCGTCCTCTTCGGCCGTGGCCTGGCCGAGCGGAATGCCTATACGAATGCCAGAGCATGCGGAGCGGATCCGAGCGGCGACTGCTGGGTCGAGGTCTCCGCCGCCGTGGCCGGCAAACACGCGGTCGACCGGGTATTCGCCGCCGATGAGCAGGCTGTGCAGATCAACGATCTGAGCGGTCCAGAAATCGTGCTCGCCGATGGTGGGCACCTCTGGTCGATCCTGCACCCGGGAGATCGACTCACGTTGCGTCTCTGGCGTGGGGATTTCGTCCACGCCAGCGCCGCAGGGCGGTCGGCAGAGACCACGGCGAGCCCGCTCATCGACACGTCACGGTGGTACGCCGAGACCATGGGCCTGTCCGGCCTTGGCGCGCTACTCCTCATCGCGGGGCTCGGCTGGAGCAGCCGGCACCGCGGCGCGGCACTGGTCCGGCAGCGCGC
>DASYTV010000128.1:0-7559 GCA_036001885.1 Actinomycetes bacterium | reverse complement strand
CGTCGTGCCAACCGTCGCGGCCTGCATCGACCTTGTGGTGCACATCCGCGCAGAGCCAAACGGTGCTCGTCGGATACACGAGATCATCGGCGTCCCCGGCCGGGTCGAAGACGGGATCATCGAGACGGCGGAGATCTTCGTACGCAAGGACGGCCAGCTGGCCCGCGCCCGCGGCTATCCGCCGCGACCGGAGCAATTCGCTGAAGCCGGCTTCGACCTTAGCGAGCTCCTTCTCGCTGGCATGCCGACCGACGTCGACAGGGCAACCGCGTCTTCGCCACCACCGGGCGGCCGTCATTCCACTCGAGCAGCTGATTTCGGCATCGATGGGCGGCGGCGGAGCCTCCCCAATGGGATCAACCACGGGCCATCGACCGGAGCGGGCGGCCATACGAGCCGAGCGAACGAACGCGGCTTCTGCTCGACTGGACTGGATGAGCATAGGTGGTCGTGATGGGGTCGCTCGTGGGTTTGCTTCTCGGGCTCGGGCTGTTAGTCATCTGGACCGCAAGGCATCCTGCTCGGCTACCCCACCGGACTAGTCCGTCGTTGCTTGCCCGCCTCGAGGAGATGATCGTGCGGTCAGGCGTCCAGGGGGTCACCCCGGTACGCCTGATCGTGGCGTCAGCGGGGCTCGGTCTGGCCGTCGCCATGTCGGTCCTGGCCATCTCCCATGTGCTGACCATTGCGTTGGCCTTCGGCTTTCTCGCTGCTTGCGCGCCGACCAACCTGCTGCGCTCCTTATGCCGGCGACGCGGTCGCGAGCTGCGCGAGAGCTGGCCGGAGGCGATCGACAATCTCGCCTCTGCAGTGAGAGCGGGCCTGTCGCTACCCGATGCGCTGGCTCGGATAGGCGAGCGCGGGCCGGTGTCGCTGCGCAGCCCGTTCACAACCTTCGGTGCCAACTATCAAGCCAGCGGTCGATTCCCTGAGTGTTTGGAGCGCCTCAAGGCGGAGCTCGCGGATCCCACCGGGGATCGTGTTGTGGAGTCGGTGCGCCTGGCTCGGGAGGTTGGCGGCACCGATCTCGGTCGGCTGCTGCGCATGCTTGCGGCCTTCCTCAGGGACGACGCTCGCGTCAGGGCCGAGCTTGAGAGCAGGCAGACCTGGACCATCAATGCCGCCAGGCTCGCGGTAGCCGCTCCATGGATCGTCCTCGGGCTGTTATCCCTGCGGCCGGAGGCCGTGGAGGCATACAACTCAGCCGCCGGCCTGGTGGTCCTCGCCTGCGGTGGCGCGGTGTCGGTTCTCGCTTACCGACTGATGCTCAGGCTCGGACGGTTGTCTGAGGACGAGCGGGTGCTGCGGTGACTGCCTCTATGACAGGGGCGGTCCTGGGCTTCATGTGCGGCGGCGGGCTCGCAGTCGCGATCTCCAGGATCCCGTTACTGCGACGGCACACGCTCGAGGATCGGGTCGGGCCCTACCTACGGGATCCGTCTCGACCTCCTCGATTGATGGCCGAGCCGCGCACGTTGACGCCATTTCCGACTCTGGAGCGGCTCCTCCGGCCAGCTGCCCGAACGGCCGCACGCGTGATCGAACATGCGCTTGGGGGAGCGGTCACCGCACGTCGGCGGCTTGAGTACGCCGGAAGCGCACTATCTGTCGAGCAGTTCAGGTTCGAGCAGCTTTGTTGGGCCGCCGTTGGCATGCTCGGCGGGATCCTCGTGTCGGTGCTGCTCCTCGCCGAAGGTCGGCAGCGCCATCCGGGCGTCCTTGGCATGCTCGTGCTCGTCGCCGCTTGTGCTGGCCTCGTCGCCCGCGACCTCGCGCTTACCCGACAGGTGCGACAGCGAAGCCGCCGGATTGTCGCGGAGCTGCCGACCATCGCTGAGCTCCTTGCTCTGTCCGTCTCAGCCGGGGAGGGCGTCGTTGGCGCGATCGACCGGGTGGCCCGGCTGGGTCGTGGTGAGCTCGTCTCCGAGCTGCGCCGCGCGCTCGCCGAGACCCGTGCTGGCGCACCGGTGAGCCGGGCGCTGGACGGTGTCGCCGTCCGCACCCCGGTTCCAGCGGTCGAGCGGTTTATCGATGGGATCATCATCGCGCTGGATCGCGGTACACCGCTGGCGGATGTATTACGCGCCCAAGCCGGCGATGTGCGGGAGGCGCACAAACGTGCGCTGCTCGAGGAGGGTGGTCGTCGCGAGATCGCGATGATGTTGCCGGTGGTCTTCCTCATCATGCCGGTAACAGTGATCTTTGCACTCTTTCCCGGCTTCTACGGCCTCACCTTCACCACCTCATGAACGGAGATGGCCATGTCGTTCACGATTGTCGTGATCCATCTGCACCAGCTCTGGCTCCGACTGCACCAGCTTTGGCTCCGACACCGACCCTCGCCAGAGCGCGGTGACGTTCCCGGCTGGGTCCTCATCACGATCATGACCGCAGGCTTGGTCACCGCCCTCTGGGCGATCGCCGGGCCGAAGCTGGGCGACCTGCTCACGGCTGCACTCGATGGAGTGACTGGACCGTGAGCCCGGGCGTGCCCTGCCGACCTGGCTTGGCGAGGCACCGGCCCAGGCACCGGACCGGGCGGTGCCGCGAGGGAGGCGCAGCGGTGGTCGAATTCACCTTGGTCACCGTTGTGCTTGTCGTCCTGTTTCTCGCGATCCTGCAGCTCGCATTGGCGCTGTATGTCCGGAACACCCTTGTGGCTGCTGCCGCTGAGGGGGCGCGCTACGCCGCTAATGCGGACCGCAGCGGAGCCGATGGCGCTACGCGCGCTCGCGAGCTCGCCGCTGCGGCATTAGGAGACCGGTTCGCGGACGACATTCGGGTCGGCGAGGCCGTCGTCGAAGGGGTGCCGACAGTTGTCGTCGAGGTGCGCGCCACCTTGCCACTGGTGGGACTGGTCGGGCCGAGTCACGTGTTGGTCGTCCGCGGTCACGCCATCGACGAGGACGGCTGAGCATGGCCTTGCGGGGCTGGCGGCCACCGATCCGGCGGCGGCCAAACGGCGAGCGTGGGAGCGCCATGGTGGAGTTCTGCTCCCTCGCTCTCCTCCTGATGGTGCCCCTTGTTTACGTGGTTCTGGCCATATTTCGGGTACAGGCCGGCGCCTACGGGATCACGGCGGCTGCCAGGGAGGCAGGACGGGCCTTCGTCACCGCCAGCGATCCAGAGCTCGCCGAGCGCCGTGCCAGAGCGGCCGCCGCGCTCGTGGCAGCCGACCAAGGCCTGACGCTGGCGCCGGGAGCGGTTACGATCTCGTGTAGTACCCAGCCCTGCCTGACCCCGGACAGCCGTGTCGTGGTCAGGATCGAAACCACGGTGCGGCTTCCATTCCTGCCAACGGTCTTCGCAGGCCGCGCGCCGGCCTCAATCGCGCTGCACGCTCGCCACACCGAGGTGGTCGACCTGTACCGGACGGTCCGTCTGGCTGCCTGCGATGTCTGTTAACCACGCTCGGTGTCCCCCGCCGCTGAACGAGGCAACGATCGGATCGAAAGCGGGGGCAAGACGCCAGCGGACGCTTGCTCTGTGGCAAGTGCGGGCGAGCGAGGATCGGGGCCAGGCACTGATTCTGCTCATCGGTCTCGCAGCGATACTCATCGCGCTGATTGCTGTCGTGGCGGACGCATCGCGCCTGTTCCTCTACCGACGAGCCCTTGTCAGCGCGGCCGACGGTGCTGCGACCGCAGCGGTCCAGGCGCTGGACGAAGCGGCGGTCTATCGTGATCCAGGCGTGTTCCGCCGCGGGGCGCTGCCGCTCGACGCTTCCGCCGCGCGGGCCGCGGTCCAGCGCTATGTCCAGAATGCGGGAATCACCTCGCAATTCGACGCGTTCACTATTCAGTCGGTCGGCCTGAGCCCAGACGGTACGGCGATCACAGTGACGCTCTCGGCACGTGTGGAAGTGTTGTTCCCGGGCATCGTTCCATTGCGTTCTGTAAGCGAAGCGCGGATCGTCGTCGCATCGACTGCCCGGGCTGCCGTTGAGTAAGTCCATCTAGATCGCCACGCCGGTTACTCGTGAGCCAGCCGTGCGGTCTGCTGTCATCTAGGCTAGAGAAGCGTGGCTGCCGTAGTTCCCACCGAGGAGATCAGAGATCTCGAGTCGACAATGACGTCGATCGAATCCGTGCTTGACCTGGATTCGATCCGGCGTGAGATTGCCGACCTCGAGAGCCAGGCTGCGGCGCCCGATTTGTGGAACGACCAAGATCGTGCGCAGCGGGTGACGAGCAGGCTGTCTTATCTGCAGGGCGAAGTCGCCCGGGTCTCGAGCTTGCGCAGCAGGCTCGACGACCTGGGGGTACTCACGGAGCTTGCCGAGGCCGAGGACGATGCCTCCGCGCGCGCCGAGGCGTCGAGCGAGCTCACGTCCTTGCGCAAGGCGATCAGCGAGCTCGAGGTGCGCACCCTGCTTTCAGGCGAGTACGACTCCCGCGAGGCGCTTGTCACGATTCGAGCGGAGGCGGGCGGGGTCGACGCGGCCGACTTTGCCGAGAACCTCATGCGGATGTATCTCCGCTGGGCGGAGCGCCACGGCTATCCCACCGAGGTCTATGACGTCTCCTATGCCGAGGAAGCCGGCATCAAGTCAGCCACGTTCGCGGTGAAGGCGCCGTACGCGTACGGGACGCTCTCGGTCGAGCAGGGCACACACCGAATGGTCCGCATCTCCGCGTACGACAACCAGGGTCGCCGGCAGACGTCGTTCGCCGGCGTCGAAGTGCTCCCCGTCGTCGAGCAGAGCGACCATGTCGACATCCCTGAAGACGAACTCCGCATCGACGTCTTCCGAGCCAGTGGTCCCGGCGGACAAGGTGTGAACACCACGGACTCCGCCGTACGCATCACCCACCTGCCGACGGGCATCGTCGTTTCCTGCCAGAACGAGCGCTCCCAGCTGCAGAACAAGGCGAGAGCGATGGATGTCCTGCGGGCGAAGCTACTCGAGCGGCGCCGTCAGGAGGAGCAGGCGAAAATGGACGCCCTCAAGGCCGACTCCGCCGGCTCGTGGGGAACCCAGATGCGGTCCTATGTCCTGCATCCATACCAGATGGTGAAAGACCTGCGTACGGAGTACGAGACCGGCAACACCGCCGCGGTTCTGGACGGCGAGATCGACGATTTCATCGAGGCCGGTATTCGCTGGCGCCGCCAGCAGCAGCGTGCCGCTGCCGCAGCCTCATAGGAGACCCGCGTCAGCGCCGGTGCCCATCGAACCTGGCGGCGTTTGCGATGCGCCCATGCGAGACGCCGCAACTGCTGCTCGATTCGTCCGGTTTGAGGAACTCGTGATCAAACCGATACGCATGCTGGCAATGGGCTCTCACCTGCGTGAATTCGCACCCTGACTGGCGCGGTGCCCGCAGCAACAATCTGGCAATCGTTCGGATGATGGCTTCGGCCCACTGTTGTCTCTACGCTGCCGCTTGCACGGGGCCGGTCTGCAGTAACGCGGACGGCCTCGCGCACGGTTCTCCGACAGGAGCATCACAACCATCCGCGCTCAAAGAGGGGGACGTAGTGTTCACCCACAAGAGGTTCTTAGCGGCGCTCGGGGGCACGGTGTTGGGCCTCGCTGCTGCCGCGTTCGTCGGGGCCAGCCCGGCGGCCGCCGACACCGATCTAATGCTTCAGGAGTCGCAGATCGGGTCCACGGCCAGCGGATTCCCCAGTCATGACGACGATTGCGGCAACGCAGCAGACCAAGACGGCTGGCACTTCGTCGCACCGGCCAACGCGAACTTCGTCACTCTTACAGTGACCTTCGATCTCCCTGGCGGTGGCACGCAGACAACTACCCTGGACGATCCTGCCGACTTCGGGCCGCCGGACGCGAGCCACGCATTTGTGTTCACGCCGGCGGGGGCGACGCTTACCAGTGGGAGCGCCACCGTCGCCGAGGACATCAAGCAAGACTTCTTCGTGCTTTCGCACACCTGCCCTGGCACCCCCTCGAGCGAGACGCCCTCCGAGACGCCGTCCGAGACGCCCTCAGAGACACCATCCGAGACGCCCTCAGAGACGCCCTCTGAAACGCCGAGTGGGTCAGAAACCCCGAGTGGGTCAGTAACCCCGAGCGAGACTCCGTCCGCGGGCGAGTCGTCTCCGACCGTCGGCGGGACCACGCCTGCTGCCGGTGAGTTGCCGCATACCGGAGCCGGCTTCCCGATCGGAATCGCCGCCCTGATCGCGGTGTTCCTGCTCGCCACCGGCGGTCTGCTGATGGCCACCACCGGTGTCATTAAGCTGCCTTACCGTCGCAAGCACTGACGGGGCCAACAGCACCACTCCGGCCAAGCCGCCCGGTTCGGCGTAACACCGAACCGGGCGGCCGTTACGCTCAGGTACCTGAGAACGCCTGGCAATCGGCCTCGGGGGAGACCTATCACTGATTGCTGTCATTACGACACAGCACGTCAAGGTGGGTTCATCTGCTGCCGGACCCTCGTACACTCATGCCTTGGCCAACCCCGAGCTGTGCCAGAACCACGGGCACGGCCGCCCAGCGGGCCGTCGACGGTCACCTGACCGAGGCACCTGGAAGCGGCTAGACCTGCCCCCGACCGTGGCCACGAGATGCCGTTGTGATCAGGTTCGAAAACGTCACCAAGCTATATCAGCAGCAGCAGCGGCCGGCGTTGCGTAGCGTCGATCTCGAGATCGAGCGCGGCGAGTTCGTCTTTCTCATCGGTGCCTCCGGCTCAGGGAAGTCGACCTGCCTGCGGCTGATCCTCAAAGAGGAGAGGCCCACCCACGGCACGATCCACGTCGCTGGGAAGGATCTCGGTCGCCTCTCCAACTGGAAGATTCCGCATTGGCGCCGCCAGATCGGAACCGTGTTCCAGGACTTCCGGCTCCTACCGAACAAGACCGTCTACCAGAACGTCGCCTTCGCGCTCGAGGTGATCGGAAAGCAGCGCGGCGTCATCCGCCGAGTTGTTCCCGAGGTGCTCGATCTCGTCGGCCTGGCCGGCAAGGAGGACCGGATGCCGAACGAGCTGTCAGGCGGCGAGCAGCAGCGCGTCGCAGTGGCGCGCGCGTTCGTCAACCGACCTGTCCTGCTCATCGCCGACGAGCCGACTGGAAACCTCGACCCGGCTACCAGCGTCGGAATCATGAAGCTACTCGACCGGATCAACCGCACCGGTACGACTGTCGTGATGGCCACTCACGACTCGAGCATCGTCGATCAGATGCGCCGCCGCGTCGTTGAGCTTGAGTCCGGCGAGCTGGTTCGTGACCAGGCCAGCGGCGTCTACGGCTACCGCCACTAACCACGCGACCCCGACCCCAGACCAACACACAGGACTGCCACCGCCATGCGACTCCGGTTCGTCTTCCAGGAAATCGGCATCGGCCTTCGCCGCAATCTCACCATGACCCTCGCCGTCGTCATCAGCGTGGCGGTCTCGCTCAGCCTCTTCGGCGTGGCCCTGCTCGTGCGCGCCCAGGTTTCGACGATGAAGGATTACTGGTACGACAAGGTCGAGGTGTCGATCTTCCTCTGTAACCAGAAGTCGCAGAGCATCGCGGGCTGCGCCAGCGGCCCGGTGACGGAGGAGCAGCGCGCTGGCATCCTGGGCGACCTGAAGAAGATG
>DASYTV010000127.1:0-6577 GCA_036001885.1 Actinomycetes bacterium | reverse complement strand
GTGGCCTAGGAATGCGGCAACGGACTGTGAGGCAGGTGCGCACATCGCTGCCAGCAATCCGAGGATGGTCGTCGGGGCGACGGCGGGCGCGGCGAGCAGGTTGGCGAAGACTGCGATCAGGCTTACCTGACCGGCGAGCATCACGAGCACCGGCAGGCATGCGACCTGAGCGGCCGCGGGCACCGCCAGCGACTCGGCAAGGAGCCTGCGCAGTCGTCCGGCAGTCCCGGACCGCGAACCCCCGGACTGGGCACTCCGGTCGCACATCCGATCGGCCCAGCGGGGCGCCAGAACCAGAATACCGCCGGTCGCCAGCGCCGACAGTGCGAAGCCGTACGATCTCGCCAGCCACGGGTCGATCAGCAGGAGCACACACACGGCGACGCACAACGAGCTGAGGCCCGCGCGCTGACGACCGGTCAAGGTGGCAGCGATCACGATGACCGCCATGACGGCAGCTCTCAGCACACTCGGCTGCGGCCGGGCGAGGAGGACGAATCCGACGATCGACCCGAGCGCCAACAGCGGTGGCAGCCGACCCCGGATACCGAGCACTCGAGCCAGACCCAGCAGGAACCCCACCAGAATCATGAGATTCGCGCCGCTGACCGCGAGGAGGTGGGTCAGCCCCGCCCGTTTGAACTGCTCGCTGAGCTCTTCCGGCATTTGGGATGTGTCTCCGACGACAATGCCGGGTACGAGCCCTCGCTCGGCCGGCCGGAGTGCTGACACGGCATCGCGAAGGCCGGCGCGCAGCCCGGTCGCCTCCCGTTGGATTGCCGACGGACCGTGCTGCAGGATCGGTCGACCACGGGCCGAGATGACGGTGGCGGTGCCATCGATTCGCTGCGGCTGCGACAGACGACCGAACGCGCGTACGCGCGAACTTGGCGCGAGATCGCGCCAAGACGCGGCATCGGCAAGCACGATGACCGGCAGGCGTACCCGGAGGTTGCGGACTCGTTCCAGCCGCGCTTGGAGCTTGACGCGATCCACTCGGTCGGTCCTGGACGGGATCGGTTGCGGGTCGCCGGTCACCACCATCTCCAGCCAGGCCGCCTCGCCGCCGCGGGCCATGGATGCGACCGGCCCACCGCTGACCGCCGCGAGGCGCGCAGCCGACGCACCGCCGGCTGCCGCACCGATCACCAGAACGGCGGCGAGTGGACGTGCCCACCGCGGCCGATCCCGCCCTGACCCTCCCGTCATCCCGCTGCCGGGTTGGATATCGCGGGCTTGCGGCATGCTCGCCTGCCTCGCCGTGGCGTTCACTACTGCCTCGTCGGGCGCTGATGTGATCGTCTTCGCCGCGGCCAAGAGGCATAAGACAGCGGCACTGGCCAGGGCACAGGCAACCGCCGCGCCTGCGGCGACACCGACGGCCGGCACCAGCCAGGCTGTCCCCCACGCCGAGGCCGCTGGACCGAGTAGACGCAGATCAACAGGAAAGCTTGGCGACCGTGCTACAAGATCTGCGGGGTTGCCCGGCGGATCAGCAACCTCCGTCGCTTCGTCGCCGCCGGCGGCCGGCATCACACCCGGACCAGGTCTTTGAGCTCTGCAAAGCGCTGATCGCCGATGCCGCTGACCTGGCGTAGCTCGTCGACCGACGTGAACCGCCCCTGCTTGAGTCGATAGTCCAGGATGCGCTGCGCCAAGACCGGCCCGACGCCGGGAAGCTCCTCCAGTTGATCCAACGTCGCCGCATTCAAGTCGAGCGGACCAGTCGGCACACTGCCCGCAGCCGCCGTCCTCTGGGGCGATCCTGCAGGTGGAGGCACGCCGACGAGAATCTGTTCCCCATCGGTGAGGACACGCGCCAGGTTGAGCCCGGCCGTTTGGGCGCCGGGTAGCGCGCCACCAGCAGCCTCGAGTGCGTCGATGACGCGAGATCCCTTCGGAACTCGCACGATGCCGGGGTGCCGGACCTTGCCCTCTATGTCGACGATCAGCTCTCCTCCGGAGGCAAGTGGCCCGGCCGTAACACCGCCCGCCGCTGCCCCGCCTGAGGGTTGGTCACCGGGAGGGCTCTGGTTCGGCGAGCCAAGCGCTGGTGATACGGCGACCGCCGGCGGAACGTCGATCTGTGCCGGCCGGGACCGTACGAGGTAGACGACGCCGAGAGTCGCGCCAAGGAGACTCGCAAGTGCGATGACAACGACGGAGCGGATGTCCATCCCGAACCGCCCGGCACGCAGGCCGAGCGGCATACGGTCGGCGATCGCCGACCGAAGCACAGCGGTGGTTGATCGGTCGTCCACCGCACCACTGCACCGCGCCCGGTCCGTTGCAGGCCATGGGTCGCGGCGGATCTGTGGACAGAAGTAGCAGAAATCTCGACTGCGTGGAAAACGGCCGAGGGCTCTATTCGACGCCGGTGTCCGAGTAGGGCCCGACGATTACGGCGAGCATCCCCGGGCCGACATGCGCACCCACGACGGCGCCGACCTCGCGGACGTACAGATCCCGCAGGCCTGGCAGCCGGCGCTGCAACCGGGATGCGAGCGCTTCGGCGCGTCCCGCGGATGCCAGGTGATGCACGGCCAGGTCGACCGGTGCTCGACCGGCAGCCGCTGCGCCCAGCTCTTCCAGCCGCAGGATCGCCCGGCTCGATGTCCGCACCCGCTCGAGCAGTCCGATCTTCCCGTCCTGGATGTGCAGCAGCGGCTTCACGGCGAGCGCGGATCCCAGCAGCGCCCTGGCGGTGCCGATCCGGCCGCCCCGGCGGAGGTACTCGAGAGTGTTCACATAGAAGAAGGACGACGTGGCATCAGCCCGGGCCTTCGCCGCCGCCGCCACCTCGGCAGGCCCGCCGCCACGCTGAGCGGCCTCCGCAGCGGAGATGACCGCGAATCCTAGGGCCAGCCCGAGCACCCCCGAGTCGACAACATGAACGGGGATCTCGGCCGCGCGCGCGGCCAGCCGGGCCGACTCGACCGTGCCCGACATCTCCCCGGATAGGTGTACGGAGACTACGGCGGTGCAGCCGCGCGCGGCCGCCGCGCCGTACACGCGGGCGAACGCGTCGGGCGCGGGGCGGGAGGTCGTCACCGGTACGTATCGGCGCAGCGCCTCGGCGAGCTTGCCGGTATCCGCCTCGGTCATTTCGTCAAACGCCCGCCCGGCGATCACGACGTCGAGCGGGACCACCTCGATCCCGTGCTTCGCGACGAGCTCGCTCGGCAGATAGGCGGTCGAGTCGGTGACCACGGCAACGCGCGAGGTCTGCGCGGACGGCATGCCGCCGTCCTCGTAGACATCCGCACCAGACATGACGTGCAGCGTAAGGCACATCCCTGCGGCTGCAGAAACGCCCGCATGCGGACGAGCGACAGTTTTCGCCCGAGGAATGAACGCACCTTTACCCGAACGCGCCACGCCGAGCGATCGACCGCAGGCCACTTCCGCCTTAGCCACGTGAGTGCGCCGCTAGGCATGAGGGGCACCCTCACCCCGTCTCGCCACGCATGAAGGGCACCCTCACCCGAACTTACGGGGTGAAGGTGCCCTTTATGCGATGGGGTGGCGGGCCGGTGGGGTTGGGGGCTAGGCAGGGACGACGTTGACCAGGCGGGGAGCCCGGATGACGACCCTACGGACGGCGCGATCGCCCAGCGCGCGGCGAACCCCAGGGCTTGCCAGTGCTCGCTCACGCAGCTCGTCCTCGCTGATGGACACCGGTACTTCCAGGCGATCGCGCAGCTTGCCGGCCACCTGAACGACACAGACCACCGTCTCCTCGGCCAGCAGCGCAGGATCGGCCTCGGGCAGCGACGAGAAGGTCACCGACTCGGCATGCCCCAGCCGTGACCACAGCTCCTCGCCGATATGCGGAGCGAACGGTGACAGCAGCTGGACCAGCGGCTCCGCCACCTCGCGCGGCACAGGAGCGTCTCGCTTGGTCAGGTGGTTGTTCAGCTCGATCAGCTTGGCGATCGCGGTGTTGAAGCGCAGCGCCTCCATGTCGTTGCGCACGCCGTCGATCGCCCGGTGGACCGCCTTACGGGTCTCCTCGTCGGCGGGTGTGTCCACAACGGTTGTGGCACCCGTCACCTCGTCCACGATGTTCCGCCACACCCGTTGCAGGAACCGGAACGAGCCGACCACCGCCCTCGTCTCCCACGGCCGGCCCTGGTCCAGCGGACCCATCGACATCTCGTACAGACGGAAGGTGTCGGCACCGTACTGCGCGCAGACCTCGTCGGGGGTCACAACGTTCTTCAGGCTCTTGCCCATCCGCCCGTACTGGCGGTTGACCGGTTCGCCCCGCCATTCCCATCCGCTGTCGGTCTCTTCGACCTCGGCCGCAGGAACGTAAGCGCCGCGCTGGTCGGTGAAGGCGTACGCCTGGATCATTCCCTGGTTGAACAGCTTGCGGAACGGCTCCTTGCTGCTTACGTAGCCCAGGTCGTACAGGATCTTGTGCCAGAAGCGGGAGTACAGCAGGTGCAGGACTGCGTGCTCGGCCCCGCCGACGTACAGATCCACGCCGCCGGAATCGCCCGGCCACTCCGGTCCCATCCAGTAACGCTCGACCTCGGGATCGCAGAACCGCTCCGCGTTCGTCGGGTCCAGGTAGCGCAGCTCGTACCAGCACGACCCGGCCCAGTTGGGCATGACGTCGGTCTCGCGCTGGTAGTGCTTGGGCCCGTCGCCCAGGTCCAGGGTCACCTCTACCCAGTCCGTTGCACGCGCCAGCGGGGCTTCCGGTTGTGAGTCCTTGTCGTTGGGGTCGTACAGCTTCGGTGAATAGTCGTCGACGTCGGGCAGTTCGACGGGCAGCATCGACTCCGGCACCGCGATCGGACCGTGCTCGTCGTGGACGATCGGGAAGGGCTCGCCCCAATAGCGCTGCCGTGAGAACAGCCAGTCGCGCAGCCTGTAGGTGACCGTGCCCTGGCCGACATTGTTGGCCTCCAGCCAGGCGATGATCGCCCGTATGGCCTCGACCACATCCAGCCCGTCCAGGCTCACCTTCTCGCTGCTCGAGTTGGTGGCCGGTCCGTCACCCAGGTAGGCCTCGCCGTCGAAATCCTCCGGCGGCTGCACCGTGCGGATGATATGCAGGCCGTACTGCTCGGCGAAGTCCCAGTCGCGCTGGTCCTGCCCGGGCACCGCCATGATCGCGCCGGTGCCATATCCCATCAGTACGTAGTCGGCCACGAAGACTGGGATCTTCTGGTCGTTGACCGGGTTTGTGGCGTACGAACCAACGAAAACGCCGGTCTTCTCTTTCAGGTCAACTTGCCGTTCGACGTCGGACTTGGTCTCGGTCTGCCGGCGATACTCAGCGACGGCCTCGGCCGGCGTCGGCTGTCCCCCGGTCCACGCCGCCGGCAGCGGTCCGCCGTCCGTCGCGGCCGGCCACTGTTCGGGGGTCAGCCGGTCGACCAGCGGGTGCTCTGGGGCCAGGACCATGTACGTCGCGCCGAAGACGGTGTCGGGACGAGTGGTGAAAACCGTGATCGTTTGCTGCTCTCCGTCGACGGTCGAAACGGGGAAGTCGATCCGCGCGCCCTCCGACCGGCCGATCCAGTTGCGCTGCTGAAGCTTGATCGGCTCAGGCCAGTCCAGCAGATCCAGGTCGTCGAGCAGCCGCTCGGCATAGGCGGTCATCCGCATCATCCACTGCGTCAGGTTGCGCTTGAAGACCGGGAAGTTCCCGCGCTCGCTGCGCCCCTCGGCGGTGACCTCTTCGTTGGACAGCACGGTGCCCAGGCCGGGACTCCAGTTCACCGGCTGCTCCGACATGTAGGCCAGCCGCTGGCTGTCGATGATCGAGCGGCGCTCGACCTCCGACAGATCAGACCATGCTCGCCCATCCGGTGTCGGCCGTCGGCCGCTCTCGTACTCGGCGATCAGCTCGGCGATCGGCCTGGCCTTGTCCCGGTCCTCGTCGTACCAGGAGTTGAAGATCTGCAGGAAGATCCACTGTGTCCAGCGGTAATACGCGGGGTCGATGGTCGCGATCGACCGGCGGCGGTCATGCCCCAGACCCAGCCGGCGCAGCTGGGCTCTATAGCCCTCGATGTTCTGCTCGGTGGTGATCCTCGGGTGCCGGCCGGTCTGCACCGCATATTGCTCGGCCGGCAGCCCGAACGCGTCGAAACCCATCGTGTGCAGGACGTTGTGGCCGGTCATCCACTTGTAACGGGCATAGCAGTCGGTTGCGACATAGCCCAGCGGGTGCCCGACATGCAGACCCGCGCCAGAGGGGTAGGGAAACATGTCCATGACGTAGAGCTTCGGCCGGTGGCCGATCTTCTCCGGCTCGGCCATCGGGCCGGCCGGATTGGGCGCTTCGAAGGTGCCTTCCTTCTCCCAGCGGTCCTGCCAGAACGCCTCGATCTCGCCGGCCATCCGGGCCGTGTAGCGATAAGGCACCCGCTCGGCCTGCTGGTCGCCGCCGGGATCGCCGGCGGCCGCGCCGTGCTCCGTGGTGGTGTCGCTCATCAGAAAGTCCTCGTCGCCGTTGATCGTGGATGTCATTGATCTGATCGAAGGGCTTCCGGCGGCCGACGCCGCGACGCCGCCCTCAGCCGGGTATAAAAAAACCCCCTCGGGCAGGAGGGGTCGC
>DASYTV010000126.1:0-5991 GCA_036001885.1 Actinomycetes bacterium | reverse complement strand
AGGTTGAGCTGCGCCAGGTCATCCGTTGTCAGGACGGTGGACAGCTGGTTCAGCGCGTTCGCGATCGCCGGGTCTCCAGCGCTCTTCGCGTTGACGAACGGCACCAGGTTGTCGGCGAGCTGCAAGTGCTTGTCGTCCTCGAGGACGACAAGGCCGAATTGATCGAGCGTGCCGTCCGTCGTGCCGACCAGTCCAAGCTGTGCCGTGCCGTCCTTGACTGCCTGCTTGGTCTGGGTGCTGCCGAAGCCGAGCGGCTCGACCTTGGTGATGTCAAGCCCGTAGGTCTTCTCGAGCCCGGGCTGGCAGAACGGCCGCTTCGGGCACTCCTCGGTCGCGGCGAGCACGATCGGCTTGTGAAGCGCGGCGAGGTCGGACAAGGTCTTCAGGCTGTTCTCCTCGGCGAACTTCTTCGTGACCGCCCAGGCGTTGGAGTCAATCGCCTGGGCGGGGTTGAGCACGACGAGGCCGTTCTCCTGGGCGAGTGGCTTCACTAGATTCACCGTCTCGGCCGCGTCGCTGGTGGCGATGGTCGGAGCGTCGGGGCCGTTCTTAGCGTGATTGAGGTATTCGGTCATCGTCGCGAGGTATTCCGGTACGACGTCGATCTCGCCGCTACGCAAGGCAGGGGCGTAAAGCTCCCGGTTGTCGACGGACTGCACCTTGACGGTGAAGCCGGCTTTCTCCAGGAGCTGCTTGTACATCTGCTGCATGATCAGCATCTCGGTGAAGTTGGCGCCACCCACCGTGAGCTCACCTTTCGCACTCGCGGTCGGGCTACTCGCCTGGCTGGACGAGTCGTCGTCGCCGCCGCATGCGGTAAGGGCGAGCACCAGCCCCAACATGAGGACAACAAAGGATTGGGTCTTGCGCATCGGCGGCACACCGCCTTCCTGGTCCGCCTTCTGTGTCCCGTGCCCGCCCCGTTTGCGGTCACGCGTGTCCGGCAGGCACCTCGGGGCGCCCGCGCAGGGTCCAGTCAACTCCCCCCATCCGACAGAATCACTTATCCGGAAGATCGCGAATCGGTAACAGCGCCTACCGATGGGTCGAAACCCCTGCCATAGCTGCGCTTGCGTGCCCGTTCCCGCGGGTCGAGCGCCCGCTGCAAGAGCGCGAACAGCGCTTCCACGACGAGCGCGAAGGCAGCGACGAGGATGGCACCGGCGATGATCTCGTCCTGGTCCTGCAGCCCGAAGCCAGCTGTGATAATCCGCCCAAGCCCGGGCCCTGCGACTATCGCCGCGATGGTCGCCGTCGCAACCACCTGCACGGCAGCGATGCGGACGCCGTTCATCAGCACCGGGATCGCGAGTGGGATCTCCACTCCGATTACGAGCTGGCGCCCGGTCATGCCCATGCCGCGAGCGGCCTCGACAATGTCACGGTCGACCTCGCGCATGCCGACATACGCGTTGGTCAGGAGTGGCGGGAGAGCAAACAGGACGAGCGCCAGGATCGTGGCGAGCGTCCGCCGCTCGAGCCCGAGCGGCAGCACAAGCAGCACGAGGACGGCAAAGGTCGGGATCGCGCGACCAATGTTGGAAATGTTGATAGCGAGTCCGCCACCTCGGCCGATGTGCCCGAGCCACAACCCAATAGGGAGCGCGATGAGACCGGCAACGAGCAAGGCTATGCCCGAGACGTACGTATGCTGCCAAAGGCGGCTCGCGATGCCCTCCGGACCACTCCAGTTTGCGGGGTCGGTGAGCCAGTCCCACGCGCCGGTCAGCCAGTTCATGTCACCCCGCCCTTCGGCGCCAGGGCGTCAGCCTGCGCTGCAGCGCAACGAGCAGCAGGTCCGCGACGACCGCGAGGGCGACACACAGCACGGACGCCGTGAGTACCTCGGCCTTGAAGTTGCTGCGATAGCCACGGTAAATGGCATTTCCGAGACCGCCGAAACCGATGATCGCGCCGACCGTCGTCAGCGCGACCGCAGATACCGTGGCCACCCGCAACCCAGCAAAGATCGTCGGGAGCGCGAGCGGCAGCTCCACGCGCAGCAGCATCCGTCCGGCGTCATAACCCATCCCACGTGCGGCTTCCACGGCGTCGGCGGGTACTGAGCGCAGCGCGGTGAGGTTCGTACGGACGAGTATCACGAGCGAATAGACAGTGATCCCGATGATCACGGTCTCGATGGTGAGGCCGGTCAGCGGCTGCAGTAGCGCGAACAGGGCGAGCGACGGGATGGTGTAAAGCATCGTGGAGGTGCCCAAAACGGGGCCCTCGAGCCGGGCCCAACGCCGCACGAGAAGTGCCAACGGGAGGGACACCACAAACGCAAGCAGGATAGCGACGGCTGTGATGTAGATGTGCTGGCTGATCATTTGCCGCAGTTCGTCGCTGCGAGTCTGGACGTACTCCCAGCAGACCCACTCGTTGCGCAACAGGCACGACGAGTCCGAGAGGCCGACCGGATTGACGAGCACGACACCGACCGTACCGAACAGGTGATGGTGCGGCTGCCCCAGACTTAGGTGCCTGCGAGTTCTCGGCCGAGCTTCGCGCTTGCTTGCACGACGGCTTCGACGTCCGCCGGGCCTGTGCGGAAGTTGATGATGCAGGCCCTCAGCGCGGTCCGTCCGTCGCGCAGCCGCGCGTTCGATACGATCGCGACGCCTCGTCGCTCCAGCTCCTCGATCACCTCCACCTGGAGGGCGTCGAGCCGATCGTCCGGAACGCCGTCAGGCTGCACCCGCCAGCACACGATCGAGAGCTCCCGCGGCGCGGCCAACACCAGATCCGGCGTGGCCTGCACGAGCCGTTCCATGTACGCCGCGAGCAGGAGGTTCCGGTCGATCATGTCGCGGTATCCGTCGAGCCCGTAGGCCTGTAGCGCCATCCAGACCTTGATCCCTCGAGCTCGCCGGCTGTTCTCCGGGCCGAGCTCAGCAAGGTCCACTCGGCCGTCCGAGGCCGCGCGAGTATGGAGGTACAACGCGTGGAACGCGAACGAGCGGGCGAGCAGACCGGGCTTTCGAATGAGCGTTACCCCGGCGTCGAGGGGTGCGTACAGCCATTTGTGCGGATCGCAGGCGATCGAGTCGGCATCTGCGCTGGCTCGAAGTTCCTGAGGGGCGCTCGGCGCTAGGACGGCGAACGCGCCGTACGCCCCATCCACATGCAGCCATAGCCGCTCGGAGCGCGCCACACGAAGCAGCTCCGGGATCGGGTCGACCGTGCCGGTACCGACCGTCCCCGCTGTCGCCACGATCGCGATGGGACGGTCGCCGCGCTCTCGGTCCTCCGCGATCATCCGGGCGAGCGCATCCACCCGCATCCGGTAGACCTCATCCACGGGAACCAGCCGAACGGCGTCGGTTCCCAGCCCCAGCAGCTCCGCTGCCTGCTGATGGCAATAGTGAATCTCCTCGCTGGCGTAAACACGCAGGTTCGGTGCGCTACCGGCAGCATTCATGCCCTGGCGGCGCACGTCCCACCCGGCAGCGTGATCCCGGATCACCGCATGCGCGACGATATTGGCGAACTGCCCTCCGCTGGTATAGACGCCCTCGGCCTCAGGCGGGAATCCGAGCAGCTGCTTCAGCCATTCGATCGACTGGACTTCGACCGCAGTCGCCGCCGGCCCACCCCGCCACAACCCGATGTTCGGGTTGATCGCCGACGTTACGAAGTCCCCCAGCACTCCGACCGGGTTCGGAGAGGAGGTGATGTAGGCGAACCACCGCGGGTGCCCGATGAACGTGGACAGGGATGCGAGCTCCTCGAGACGGTCGGCGATCGCCTCAAAGGGCACTGGCGAGCGGGGGACGGGCTCCTGGAAGCGGCTCAGGACCCCCTCCGGATCTTCCGCCGGCCCGGGTCGGCGCCGTTCCCAGCCGGTCGAAACATCGACGACAAGCTCCACCGCCCGCTGGGCCGCCTCGCCCCACCTCTCCGGGTCCCAGTCGAAGCTCACCTCTGGCAGGTCGGGCCGCACCACCTCATCCACGACGGCTCCCCTCGTCGGCCTTCGAAAATGACACCTCGGGCCTGCATCATCGCGCCGCTGGTAACGGCGAGCATACGAGGCCACGGGCTGACCGGGGCTTGCCAAGGCCATACCGCGTATGCATACTCAGTATCTATGTCAGTCAGACATGGTTTGCTAGCCCTGCTGGCCGAGCAGCCGAGGTACGGCTACCAACTGCGGGCCGAGTTCGAGTCCCGTACCGGAGCCACCTGGCCGCTCAATGTCGGGCAGGTCTACACGACGCTTGCGCGGCTCGAGCGAGACGGTCTGGTCACGCCGCAGGGCGGTGACGGCGAGGGCCACGCTTACTACGCCATCACCGACGTCGGCCGGGCCGAGGTAGCGCGGTGGTTCGCCGAGCCGGTCGCACGTAGCGCGCCGCCGCCCCGGGACGAGCTCGCTATCAAGCTCGCGCTGGCGATCACGGCACCCGGTGTCGATGTCCTGCGGATCACCCAGGCACAGCGGACCCACACGCTGCGTGCGTTGCAGGACTACACCCGGCTCAAGGCCCGGGCCACCGACCGGGACGTCGCCTGGTTGCTCGTGCTTGACTCCCTCATCTTCCAGGCCGAAGCCGAGATCCGCTGGCTCGACCACTGCGAGTCTCGGCTGGCCAGGGCAGGAGCGGCCGTGCACGAAGCGGTGAGCTCCCAACCGGAGCGCCACACGATCGCCCAGCAAGCCCGAGGAGCCGGCTCATGACCGGGCCCGGCGCACAGCCCATCCTCCGCATGGTCGACATCCACCGCACTCACGGCCGAGGCGAGGCCGCCGTACACGCGCTGCGTGGCGTCTCCCTGCACGTACTACCCGGCGAGCTGGTAGCGGTGATGGGCCCGAGCGGTTCGGGCAAGTCCACCCTGCTCACGATCGCGGGCGGGCTGGACACTGCAACCAGTGGCGAGACGTTCGTCGAGGGTGTGCCGCTCGGATCGCTGTCCGGCCGGGACCTGGCCCGGGTCCGGCGGCGCTCCGTCGGCTACGTCTTCCAGGACCTCAACCTCATTCCGGCGCTGACCGCGGCGGAGAACGTCGCGTTGCCGAGGGAGCTGGACGGAGCCTCGGCCCGGCAGGCTCGCCGGGAGGCGATCGACGCGCTGACCGAGCTGGACCTCGGCGACCTGGCGGACCGGTTCCCGGACGACATGTCCGGTGGGCAGCAGCAGCGAGCCGCGATCGCGCGGGCGTTGATCGG
This sequence comes from Actinomycetes bacterium, assembly GCA_036001885.1. Taxonomy (GTDB): domain Bacteria; phylum Actinomycetota; class Actinomycetes; order JAKEEW01; family JAKEEW01; genus DASYTV01. Next base: position 817 of record DASYTV010000126.1, on the reverse strand, counting down.
CCCGCGCCGGCTAGTGCTCGCCGACGAGCCGACCGGGGCGCTGGATTCGGAGACCGGTGAGGCGGTGCTCAGATTACTTCGCGCCCGGTGCGACGCCGGCGCGGCCGGCGTGCTCGTCACTCACGAGGCACGACACGCTGCCTGGGCCGACCGGGTGGTGTTTCTCCGGGACGGTCTGATCGTCGACGACACCGGCGGTCAGGCTGAGGCCGAGTCGCTGCTCGAAGGTACGCGATGAGCGGATGGCGCCCGGCGTTACGGATCGCCTGGCGGGAGGCGCGCCGGAATCGGGGGAGGACGGTGCTGATCGCGGCGCTGGTAGCGCTGCCCGTCCTGGTTGGCGCGTTCATTGACGTGGCGGTGCGGACCGGGGAACTGCCCGCGGCAGAGTCGGTGCGCCGGTACATGGGGTCCACCGCGGATGCCTACGTGGAGATCGCCGCCTGCGCTCCGATCTCTGAGATCGAATATCATGACCACCGTCCGTTCGCCAACTCGTACTGCGATCAGGAGCGCACGGACAAGGTGGATCTGGCTGCATTGCTGCCGCCGGGCAGCACCTGGATCGGGACAAATCTCGGCGACGATTTCGGTCGGCTCAGTCACGACGAGCGCAGCCTGCGGACCTTGCTACAGCAGTTGGACACCTCGTCGCCGCTGGCCGACGGCCTGCTCCGGTTGCGGGAGGGGCGCTTCCCCCGCGCGCTCGGTGAGGTCGCCCTGACCACCGAGGCAGCAAGCGCACTGCGCGTCGCGCCCGGTGACGTCGTTACCTCCCGGCAGGCCGGCCAGGTCAGGGTTGTCGGCATCGTCGTCG
>DASYTV010000125.1:0-5469 GCA_036001885.1 Actinomycetes bacterium | reverse complement strand
AGCCCGGCCGTGGTCACAGCGGTGACCAGATCGCTGAGCGGGAGATGGGTTGCGCCTACCCGGGCTCGCACACCATGGCGTGACCAGGTTTCGAACTGGGGATCCCGGCGCCAGTATCCAGGCGTGAGGATCAGTTGTTCGCTGTTTGAGCGGTCAACGAACGCGCCGCAGAAGCACGGATGCACACCAGCATGCGCGAACCGACCACCCGCACCCAACGCCGCAGCTGCGGTTTGGCAGACCGCGGAATAGTCATCGACATCGGTATGACAGAGAACTGGAGGCAACCGCGGGGACACTACCGGGCCGGACGACCAGCTTGGTGACGTCGGCAGCCGCGACCGGCATACGGGTGGCGGCGTGCCGTAGCTGGGCGATGGAGAGGTCGGTGCCCGATCGGGGTCCAGCCGAGCTCGTTGATCACCTGTGCATAGACGCCAGTGCCGCACGCTATGTCCCAGCACAAGCCGTGCCCACGGCCAAGCACCCGGCGCAATGCTTCTCCCGCACGAGCAGTGAACGCTGCGGCAGCGCCGGTGACGTAGTCCGCATACCAATCGGCGATCGCGTCGTAGGCGGGCGGCGGGTTACCAAGTCGCTCAACCACAGCGGCAGCGTAGCGCCATGCAAGCGGCCGACCTTCCAGACTTAACTACGCCCGAAGAGGAACATTCACCATCGGCGGCATAGATAGATGTTCTGCGTGTCGTTGAGGGGCGTGGGAACGTCCTCCTGATGCGCTTGTCGGGCTTGATGTCCCATCGCAGGAGGAGGACGTTCATGGGCAACGCTAGCGGCGTGTCTCGTGGGGACCGCAACCGCAACGCTCGACTGGCCCGGCTGCGCGTACTCGTGCCGCTGGAGAACGCGATCGTGGGGATCGACCTGGCCGACAAGAAGCAGATGGTGGTGGTGTGTGACCACGACTCGCAGGTACTGGCCCGGCGGACGTTCCGCTGCCGGGCGTGGGATCTGGGTGTGGCGTTGGACTGGGCGGCACAACGCGCCACGGCGAAGGGCTGGGCTGGGGTCACGGTGGCGTGCGAGCCGACCGGGCACCGCTGGCGGGTAGTGGGACAACTCGCGGGCGACCGTGACATGCCGCTGGTGTGTGTGCAGCCGCTGCAGATGTCGTGGGCGCGGCGCAGCGAGGACCTCACGGTCGACAAGACCGACGACAAGGACGCGGTGCTGATCGCCCGGCTGGCCGCACAGCTGCGCTGCTACGTCCCGGAGCCGGTCGACCAGACCTGGGGTCGGCTGCGGCATCTGGGTGCTCGCCGCGAGCAGCTGATCACCGAGGCGGGTAGCCACATCCAGCAGATCCGGGCGCTGCTGGAGTGCGTGTGGCCGGCCGCGTTGGACACCGCGCGGCAGCCGTTGCGGTCCAAGACGTGGGCAGCGGCCATGGCGGTCATCTTGGACCGTGACGGTGGCGACCTGGCCCGCACCCGCCGTCTCGGGCTCGCGCGGTTCGAGCGGGCGGTGCGCCGTGAGCTCATCAGGCAGGGCGGGCAGAAGCCGGCGCTGCGGATCGTGCGCGGTTTGTTCGTCGCGCTCGACGATCCGACCGGGGTGACCGCGCACCGGCTCGGCGCGTTGGAGCGGGTGCAGCTGCTGCTTGAGGACTGGCGGCACACTAGGCGGCGCCTGGCCGACACCGAGCAGCGGATGACCGCGGTGCTCGACCAGCTCGAGCTGACCGAACTGGTCACCTCCATCCCCGGAATCTCTCTGGTCGGGGCCGCGGCGATCCTGGCCGAGACCGGCGACCCGCGACGGTTCACCACCGCCCGGGCCATGACCAAGCACGCCGGGCTGGCACCGCGGGAGAAGCTGTCCGGCAGCTTCGTCGGCCGCACCAAGCTCACCGGGCAGGGCCGACCGAGGCTGCGGCTGGCCGCGTGGCGCACCGTGTGGGGAGCCCAGAAGGCCAACCCCGTCTACGCCGCCCGCTACCAGTACCTGACCACCCGAGAACAGAACAAGCTCACCCCGACGCAGGCGCAGACCGTAATCGCCGCGGCGATCCTGCGACAGCTGCACGCGGTCATCACCACCGGCCGCCGATGGGATCCCGACATCGCTGTCCGCGGCACCCATCCCCGCAGACAGCCGCCGATCGCGGCCTAACCACCGGTTTCGTCGCGCCCGCGTCAAAGCGGACGGTCGGGGCGAGCCCTCCGCGGCATTGAGACACCCCAGTGATCTCGACGCTCATCACGGGCAGCCCCGCCCGTCGTCTCCTCAACCCGATTACACGCTGTTGGGCCAAGCCCCATAACCGCTATGCAGGGACAGACGACGGGCGAGGCACCCACCAAACCCTTGACGCAAAGCGACTTAGCTGATGAGCGTGCGTGTGGCGCACGCGCGTACTCGATGCGGGCGATCGTGTTGCGGATGACTGTGCGGACCTCGTCGGCCTCCGAGTACGGACTGCCGCGAGCGCCTGCCTGTGGCTGGGCTAGCGCGTGACCGTCCCGGTGAACGTCTCGTGACCGGGCTCGTCCTTGACCTCCATCTCGCCGCTCCCGCGCAGCCCCTCGAAGGCACCGGTGCCGCTGACGATCGTCCACGAACCCGTCGGCGGCGTGAAGCCCACCCTCACCGTGCCGTCCGGGCAGGTGATCGTCCGGTCCACCAGGCCGTACGGTTCCATGGCGGGATCGAGGCTCGCGTGGGAATCCAGGATGGTCCCGCCGACGCAGAACGGCGAACCCCCGAGGGTGGACCCCTCAAGGACCTCGCCGGTGGCGATCGGCTCCGCGCCCTCCGTCGCGGCGATGATCATGCTCGTGTGGATCACCACTGGCTCGCCGCCTTGCTCGGTGGTGGACGCCGCGCTCGTGTCCGACGCGCCGTCCTCGCCACCGCCGCACGCCCCGACGAGGAACACGCCCACCAGGGCCAGCATCACCGCACTGCGCATGACCGCCCCTCAAGTCCAACGAGCACGACCCCGCGCCAGCGTCCTCTTGCCAGCGGGAGGTTGGCAAGGGTGCGTGCCCTGGACGACATGGTCGGACAGGAGCGCTCTCATCGGCTACTTGTTTCATTGCCTCATGGCCGGTGCCTGGCGAGGCTCGGTCTAGGCGCCCGGGTTGTCGCTCTCACATCGGCTGCCCACGTTGGTCGTGTGGCTCTCTTTTGGCCTGCGCTGTCCCGGGTGTCGCCGCAGAGCGGGGAGAGGCTCAAGAGGGGTTTGCTCGGCTCGAAGTAGCGGTGCCCTCCCGGCTCGACAACCAGGTGGAGGATCGAGCATCGGAGGACCGGGATGAGCAAGCTACCGGATCGTGTGGTCATCGGGATGGACCCGCACAAGCGGTCGGTGACGGTCGAGGTGATGGCCGCCGACGAGACCGTGCTGGACCGCGGCCGCTTCGCCACCGACCGCGACGGCGCCGCCGCCATGCTCCGGTTCGCCGGTCGGTGGCCGCAGCGCACCTGGGCGATCGAGGGCTGCAACGGCATCGGTCGGCATGTCGCCAACCGGCTGCTCGCCGACCGGGAGGACGTGGTGGACGTGCCGCCGAAGTTGTCCGCGCGGGCTCGCGTGTTCGCGACCGGTCAGGGACGCAAGACCGACGCCACCGACGCGCACTCGGTCGCCCTGGTCGGGACCCGGATGGCCGGCCTGCGGCCGGTGGTCGACGACGAGCAGCTCGCGGTGCTGCGGGTCCTGGCCGACCGCCGTCGCTGCCTGGGCGAGGACCACACCAGGATGGTGTCCCAGCTGCACCAGCTGCTGTTGGAGCTCATCCCCGGTGGCGCGAAGAAGAGCCTGTCCGCCGCCCAGGCCAAGACCTTGCTGGCCACCGTCCGTCCTCGTGACACCGCGGGCAAGGCACGCCGACGCGTCGCCGCCGAGCTGATCAGCGACCTCGAGCGGATCTACCAGCGCAAGAAGGCCGCCAACAAGGAACTCAAGCAGCTGGTCGCCGCCACCGGCAGCACGCTGATGGATCTGCACGGCATCGGACCGTCCGGCGCCGCGCGGCTGCTGGTCGAGGTCGCCGACATCGCCCGGTTCCCCAACCGCGACCACTTCGCGTCCTGGAACGGCACCGCACCCATCGACGCCTCCTCCGGCGACCAGGTGCGACACCGGCTCTCCCGCGCCGGCAACCGGCAGATCAACCGCGTGCTGCACATCATGGCCACCGTCCAACTGCGCAACCCCACCGAAGGACGCGCCTACTACGACCGGCGCAAAGCAGCCGGCAAGACCTCGATGGAGGCCATGCGGGCCCTCAAACGACGGCTGTCCGACATCGTCTACCGACGCATGCTCGACGACGCGATCAGCGGCGCGGTGACGAGCCCGGGAGGGCAACGGGGAACGACTACTGACTCCAACGCGGCCGGCTCACATCCCCACACCAGCACTTCGGACAAGCCACTTCCCGGACCCGCCAGACCCGAGACTACGCCCGCCACCGCCGGCCTCCCGAGCCTTTCCCCGGCCCGTTCCCGCCGCCCTGTCCCAGCGCCGAATCGCAGCCGGCGTCAAGCGCAATCTGCTTGACGACGGCGAGGACCGGCGCACCCTCCACGGGCGGGAACGCGCAGCCATTTGACACAGAGGGGAGCCAGAACCGGAAGACCGTGGCGCCAGACGACGCATCGTGCGCGGTCGCGCCCCCGGCACAGCATGACGCCAAGTGTGCGCGCAGCGCGGAGCCTACGTGTCGTGTTCTGGCACGCGCTCGTGACCGTGAATGTTCGCAGGTGACTGCACGATCATCTTGAGGATTCGATCCGGTACCTTCGCAACTGTGACCGAAGAGCACGCTGCGGCGGACCTCGGTTCCAGCGTGTGGGACCTGTACCAGAGATATCTCGTCCCGGCGATCTTTGGTCCGTGGGCCGAAGACATCTTGAAGTTGGCGAAGCTTGGAGGCGGCGAACGCGTCCTCGATGTCGCCTGTGGCACCGGCGTTGTAGCGCGGGGAGCGCGTGAAGCACTCGGCAGCGGTGCGGACGTTGTGGGATGCGATATCAACCCCGACACGCTCAGGGTGGCCCGATCGGCATCCGCGGGCCTCGCCATCGAGTGGCGCCAAGCCGATGCCTGCTCGCTCCCCTTCCCCGATTCCGACTTCGACGTCGTCCTTTGCCAACAGGGACTCCAGTTCTTTCCTGACCGCGCCGCTGCCCTGAGCGAGATGCGGAGAGTGCTGCGGGACGGCGGTCGGGTCGTCCTCGCCGTGTGGTCGTCGATCGAGCGAAGCCCGGGCTTTCGCGCTTTGGCCGATGCGATCGAGCGTCACATGAGCGCGGAGGCGGCGAACAGATATCGTCATGGACCCTTCGGCTATGGACGCATGGTGAGCCTGGAGAGGGAACTGACGGCGGTCGGGTTCGTGAGTGTGAGTGTCGATGAGCGGAACAAGACGGTGCGCTTCCCCTCCGCTCAGGAATTCGTCCGGCGCTACGTGGGTTCGCCGCTTCCTTCAGCGTCCTCGG
>DASYTV010000124.1:0-18849 GCA_036001885.1 Actinomycetes bacterium | reverse complement strand
AAGCGCCGCAGCCACCGATACACGGCCACCCGGCGTCGCACGCCGACCCCCACCGGCCAGTCGCCGCTAATTGTCTCATGTCCTCTGTTGGCCGGAGGACCGCTGGATGCATGGCAAGGCCGCAGGGAGCCCGGCGTACTGAGGTACGCGGGCGACCGAGAACGCAGCCAGGCGCCAGCGGGACTCGGCGAACACTAGATGCCGCGCATTTGGATGACCTGTAGGGCCAGGGCGAGGTCCAGCCGCAGATGCGGATCGTGAGTGAACGGGCCGAGGATCCGCTCGAGCTTGCCGATGCGATAGCGCAGCGTGTTGTAGTGGAAGTGGAGTATGCGCGCTGTCTCCGCGACGTTGAGGTTGGTGTCGAGCAGGACCTGGAGCGTCCTGCGCAGGTCGCGGGCCTCGCTGTCGTCTCGCTCCCCGAGGGGTCCGAGCGTCTCGCGGACGAAGGCCCGCAGCTCCGCGCCATCCGGCACAAGCGCAAGGAGGCGGTACACGCCCAGCTCGTCGAAGGTCGCCACCGCACCATTGCCATGAAGCTGCCGGCCGACCTGCAGTGCTTGGCGAGCCTGCTCGTAGGCAGCGGGCAGGCCGTCGGGAGCCTCGGTGACCCGTCCGGCGCCGGTACTGAATGTGCGCTTGACGCCGGCCACGTCCGCGGCCACGGTCGTGGTGAGCTGGTCGACGGTCTTCTGCAGCGCGTCGACCGGCACGGGCAGCAGCGTCACGACCTCGCTGGCATATCCCACCACGGCAGTGCGGGGGTCGCGCGCGCGGACGGCGGCCGCCCAGGCGCCGAACAGACGATCCTGGGCACCCCGGCTGGCGCCATCTCCATCGAGCTCGGCGACAACCACAGCGAGCGGACGGTCGAGGTCCCAGCCGAGCGAGGCGGCATGATGAACGATGCGGTCCACATCACCGGCGCGGCCGGAGAGGACGTCGCGCAGGAAGTCGCCGTGGTACTTGCTCTCCACCGCGCTCACGGCAAGTTGTTTAGTGATCACGAGGGCGGCCACCGTTGCCGCTCGTTCAAGAGTGTGAACATCTTGCGGCCCTAGATCATGATCTCCAGGCATCGCGATCAGCCGGCCATGGTCGAACGAGCCTGCCACGATGGGTGCAACCGCCGCCGAGGAGTCCTCGTACGGCCGGAGCCCCGCGGCGCCGTGCATCAACACGTCGTCCCGCGCCGGAACCTCACCTGATGCGGCCAGCACCCGTCCTCCGGGATCAGTGATGCACACCGGTCCGCTGAGCAGTCGCATCAGCTCATCGGTCACCTCTTGCAATCCCCCGCCCTCCAGAACGATCTGGACCAGGGCCCGGTGGACCTGCTCGGATCGTTCGAGCAACGCCGCCTGGCGGTTCAAGATCTCGGTCAGAACCTGGTTCAAAACATCGTCGAAGCTGACGGCATCCGGGAGCCGGATGACGGGGAAGCCAAGCCGCTGAGCAGATGCGAGCATCCCGTCCGGTAGCTCGTCGATGTATCGCCCAAGCTTGATCGCGATGGCGGCCAGACCGCGGGCATCGAGATCGGCGACGAGCTCGGCGAGATCTTGGGGGGTATTACGAAGCGGGTAGCCCGTGGTCAGCATGAGTTCGTGCGGCTTGACCCATGGCAGGATGTCAGGGACCTCCATGACGTTGAGCTTCTCGACCACCCGGCCCAGGCCCGCCTCGCCCGCCAGGACCTTCGACCCGGCCAGTGACGAGAGTTCTAATACTTCAGCGACGGTCAAGCCTGGAGTCAGACCTGGCAAGTCCGGCGAAGCTTCGGCGCCAGCATTGGCAACTTTGCCCATGTGGGCACGGTACTCCCCTCGTTAACTTGCCTACGAGGTCGCGAAACGACGCTTGGCACGATTGTTGTTCAGCGCCTTGCGAGTGCCTCCGGTGATACGCACCCTGCCGGAGGAGGATCCCGAACTCGTCGACGTATGGCAGGCGCCCGTGACGGCCGTCCTCACCCGGCAGGAAAGCGCTGGGCTGGTCGGTGTGACCGGCGCGGCGAGTGTGGCGATACGGCCCCTATTGCTAGGCCAGCCACGTCAGCTTGCCGTGCTTGCGGCGTTCCCGAGCGCGATCTACCTCACAACGGGGGATGGAGTCGTCGTCGCTCTGGTCGGGACGAATGCCGTACGACTGCCGTGTGCAGTTGTGCTCGGGAGTGAGCTGCCCGATCTCTTGCAGGTGGCAGCGCAGCACACGACCCACGGGGCGTCGGTGGGGACCGGCGGGGTCGCGGTCGGGCAGCTCCGAGTCGAGGTGGCGCGCTGGTGGCTGCCAATGCCGCCAGCGCCCCCTCCGGATTCCACGGTTCTCTCCCGCGGGCTGGCGGCACTGTCGGCCCGGCTATCGGTGCAGCAGCACAGGCTGCTCCGGGTTGTGGCCGATGGCCTGCGACGCCTCGAGGCTGCCGTCCGTACCCGGGACAACAGGATCGCCGCCGACGCCACCCTCAACTTGTTGGGCCTGGGACCCGGCCTGACCCCGTCAGGAGACGACGTCCTCGCCGGTCTGCTTGTCGGCCTCTACCACCTTGACTGGTCGCGTGGAGTGGACTCAGCGCGCTCGAACAGTCGCCTCCAGCCGCCGATTTCTGTGGTCAGGGACGCGATCGCGACCCGAGTGCTCGTCGATGCACCGACTCGCACCTCCACGCTCTCGGCGGCGCTGCTTGGCCATGCCGCGCGTGGCGAGGCCGCCGGTGAGGTCACCGCGGTCCTGAACTCGCTCTGCGGCCGTCGGCCGCTTTCCCCCGCGCTCATGCGGCTTCTTGCCGTCGGCCACACTTCGGGCTATGACATGGCCTGCGGCATCCTCGCTGCGGGGCGGGTCTTGCTCGGCCAGCGCGACCCAGGCACGTGACATGGCCACCCGGCGGATAGCGACGGCCGGGGCACCCTCGTGATCAGCTTCGTCGAGGTGCGCCCTGGGGCCTACCGCGACTCGGTGGCGCTGATGCAGGTCAGCCGTGATCTTGCCGATCTCGACGGCGTGTCCGCGGTCCTGGTAGCAATGGCAACCGAGCTCAACCTTGACCTGCTTGCCTCGATGGGGTTCGACCGTCCGCCAAAGGCGGGCCCTAACGACATGGTCGTCGCCATCTCTGCTGAGGACGATGACGCGCTCGCGCAGGCGCGGATTGTGCTCGAGAAGGCCCTACGCGGCGAGCGGGAGGGCTGGGCTGGCGGGCTGGCCGGCCGCCCCGGCGGATCACCTGCGATGGCGGACGGGTTTGCTCAGCCGGTCTCCAGGATCACGGCGGGTGCGCTGGACGGAGCGACCCTCGCACTGGTCTCAGTCCCTGGGCCGTACGCCTTCCCAGAGGCCGTCGACGCGCTTGACGCAGGACTGCCGGTGATGATCTTCAGTGACAACATGCCGCTGGAGCAGGAGGTCTGGCTGAAGGCAGCGGCCGCGCAACGTGACCTGCTTGTGATGGGTCCGGACTGCGGCACTGCCTTAGTCGCTGGGCTCGGCCTCGGCTTCGCCAATGTCGTGCGCCCGGGGCCGGTCGGCATCGTCGCTGCCTCTGGCACGGGCGCCCAGCAGCTGATGTGCCTCCTCGATGCCGCCGACATCGGCATCAGCCATTGCCTCGGGGTCGGCGGCCGGGACCTGTCAGCTGCGGTTGGTGGCGGGTCGACGCTGCAGGCGCTCGACCTGCTGGATGCTGATCCGGCAACCGAGATCGTGGTCGTTCTGTCCAAGCCACCGGATCCTGCTATTGCGGAGCTCGTCTCCCGGCGTGCATCCACGCTGAGCAAGCCGGTGGTGATCGGGCTGCCCGGCGACACCTTCCCAGACCTCACCGCAGTCGCGGCCGCCGTCCTCGACGCCCTCGGTCAGCCGTCTCCAGCCTGGCCACGCTGGACGCCAACCAACCCGTTGCCCCGCCGTAGTGGAGCCCTTCGCGGCCTCTATGCCGGCGGCACCTTGCGGGACGAAGCGCTGAGCATCGCGAGGGAGCGGCTGGGCCGGATATCCGTGGACGACCCGGGCGCGCTCGGTCACGTTCTTGTCGACTTCGGCGACGATCGGTTCACGATGGGCCGGGCTCACCCGATGATCGATCCCACCCTTCGCGCCGATCAGCTAGGCCGCGACTTGGCAAACCCGGCAACCGGTGTGGTGCTTGTCGACGTCGTGCTCGGCCACGGAGCCCACTCGTCCCCGGCGACGGCCATTGCCGAGGTGGTCCACGAGGTAGCCGCGATAGGCGAGATTCTGCCGCCGGTGGTGGCAGCGCTGATCGGGACTGAAACGGATCCACAGGGCCTCGAGGCACAGGCGCAGCTGCTCGTCGATGCCGGCGTACGAGTATTCCTCTCGCACGCCGAGGCAGTCCACGTGGCACTCGACCTGCTCACCGGGCAGAGCCCATGACCGCGCACGGATCTCTGCCGGGCGAAGAAGCCAACGCAGCGGGCTTCCTCGCCGAGCCACCACGGGTGGTCGCGGTAGGCGCAAGATTCCTGGCCGAGGCGATCAGCAGCCAAGCTGCCGCTGTCAGCACGGTCGACTGGCGGCCTCCCGTCGTGGATGCCGACCTCCTGTCCCGTGTTCTGGCCGATCCGCGCCGGCGAGAGGCGAACTCCGCGGCGCTTGGCCGGATTCTCGCCAGCCGTGCCCACCTGGTCGACCTCGCTCCCGCCAGGGACGCGCTCCGCCTCGAACCCGGTGTCCTGCTGCACGCGGGACCCCCCATCGACTGGGAGCGGGCCTCGGGTCCGCTGCGCGGCGCACTCATCGGCGCTGCGCTCTTCGAGGGGCTCGCCGGTACGTCGGCGGAAGCCGAGAAGCGGCTCGCCGACGAGATCACGTTGGTGCCGTGCCACGAGCGCAGCACGGTCGGCCCGATGGCCGGTGTCGTCAGCCCCTCGATGTGGATGTTGGTGCTGGAGGATCCCAGCACCGGGCAACGCTCGTATTGCTCCCTCAATGAGGGGCTGGGCAAAGTGTTGCGCTACGGGGCGTACTCACCGGATGTGATCGAGCGGCTCGACTGGATGTCGTCGGTGCTCGGCCCGTTACTCCGCGATGCGATCAGAAGGCACGGCCCGTACGACGTCAGCTCGACCATCGCACAGATGGTTCAGATGGGCGACGAGGGTCACAACCGCAACCGTGCAGGCACGTTGATGTTCCTCCGCGACATGCTCCCCCACCTCGCCGAGTCCACCGCGCCGCCGAGAGACGTCGCCGCCGTCGCTCGTTTCATCGGCGGCAATGACCATTTCTTTCTGAATCTCGTCATGCCTGCGTGCAAGCTCGCCCTCGATGCAGCCCGTGATCTGCCCGGATCGACGCTCGTCGTCGCGATGGCCCGCAACGGGACGGACTTCGGCATCCAGGTAGCGGGCTGCGGCGACGCCTGGTTCACCGCTCCCGCAACGGTGCCCGAGGGTCTCTACCTCGGCGCATACGGCGCAGAGGATGCCAACCCTGACATCGGCGACTCGGCTATCACGGAGACCGCCGGTCTGGGCGGTTTCGCGATGGCGGCGGCGCCGGCGATCGTGCGGTTCGTCGGCGGCACGGTCGCCGATGCGATCCGGACCACACAGGAGATGTACGAGATCACACTCGGCGAGCACCCGCTCTACCAGGTTCCGGTGCTCGGCTTTAGGGGGACGCCCGTAGGCATCGACACCACGAGAGTCGTCAGAAGCGGCCTCCTCCCCCAGATCAACACGGGGATCGCGGGCAAGATCGCCGGTATGGGCCAAGTGGGCGCCGGGCTCGTCAGGCCACCGATCGAGTGCTTCATCCAGGCAATCGATGCCCTCGCCGCCGCCGCCCCCGAACTGGGGGTCTCTAGCGCCTAGTACTCCAGCCGGAGATCGTAACGTTCATGGGTCCGGGCGATGCCTGCGGCGTGCCGGGAAGTCGAATCGTGACGAGGAGACCGCCGGTGGGGCGGGGTGTGAGGTCGAGGGTCCCGTCGTGTGCTCGGACGATGCTGTGCACGATGGCCAGCCCGAGGCCGACGCCGGCATGCTCGTCGGTGCGTATGCGTTCTGTTCCGCGTTGGAAGGGTTCGGTGAGGGTCGGTACTAGTTCAGATGGGAGCGGATGGCCTGTGTTCTCGACCCGCAGCACGCTCGCGTCGTGCTGCGATTCGGTGTGGACCGTTACGGTGCCGCCGGCGGGGAGGTTGTGGACGATGGCGTTCTGGACGAGGTTCGTCACCATCCGCAGTATGAGCGCCGCGGAGCCGACGGTCTGTGTTGTCTCGCCGGTGACGTCGAGCGTGATCCTGCGCTGTTCGGCGAGGGGAAGCAGCGTTTCGGTGGCTTCTTCGGCGATGAGGGAAAGGTCGACGGGCTCGCGGGTGAAGCTCCTGCGGTCGCCGCGGCTGAGCAGCAGGAGGGCCTCGGTAAGGTCGATCGCCCGCGTGTTGACAGTGTGGAGGCGTTCGATGAGTTCGCCCTGGTCCCGCGTGGGGTCGTTGCGGGCGACGTCGAGGAGTGTCTGCGAGATTGCCAGCGGGGTGCGCAGTTCGTGGGAGGCGTTCGCGGTGAATCGTTGCTGTTCGGTGACGTGGGATTCGAGTTGTTCGAGCATGGTGTCGAACACGTCGGCGAGTTCGCGGAATTCGTCGTTGGGGCCTTCCATGCGGATTCGGTGGGACAGTGATCCGTTCGCGGCCATCCGTGCCGCGTCGGCGATCCGTGTGAGTGGTGAGAGCATCCGGCCGGCGAGGATCCATCCTCCCAGGAGGCCGAACATAAGGAGGAAGGCCAGTGCTGTGGCCGCGGCGGGGGCGAAGGCGCGCAGCAGGTCGGAGCGGTTGGCCCCGGGGGCGCCGGCGCGGTCGGGTACGTAGCGCAGCAGGAACACCCATACCACGGCCAGCAGGAGAGCGCCGGCGAGGAGGAGGAAGCCGGCGTAGCTGATGGTGAGTTTCAGGCGGGCGCTGAGCCCGGGGCGCCTATGCATGAGTGCTGCTGTCCATATCTGCGTCGATTCGGTAGCCAACGCCGGGCACCGTGGCGATGAGCCATGGTTCGCCGAGTCGTTTGCGTAGGGCGGAGACGGTGATGCGGACGGCGTTGGTGAAGGGGTCGGCGTTCTCGTCCCAGGCCCGTTCCAGGAGCTCTTCGGCGCTGACGACACCGCCTTCGGCAGCGACGAGGACTTCGAGCACGGCGAACTGTTTCCGGGTGAGCGCGACGTAGCGTCCGTCGCGGAAGACCTCCCGGCGGAAGGGGTCCAGCCGGAGGCCCGCGATCTCGCGCACTGGGGGTCGGGCGTGCGCGCGTCTGCGGTCCAGCGCCCGCAGCCGCATGACGAGCTCCCGAAGCTCGAACGGTTTGGTGAGGTAGTCGTCGGCGCCGAGCTCGAACCCGGAAGCTTTGTCGTCGATCCGGTCGGCAGCGGTGAGCATGAGGATCGGGGTGCCGCTGCCGGAGGCGACGATTCGTCGGGCGATCTCGTCGCCGGAGGGGCCGGGGATGTCGCGATCGAGGACCGCGAGGTCGTAGGAGTTGATGCTGAGCAGTTCCAGGGCGGTGTTGCCGTCGCCGGCGATGTCGGCGGCGATCGCTTCCAGCCGGAGACCGTCACGGACGGCATCGGCCAGGTAGGGCTCGTCCTCCACGATCAGCACGCGCATACCTGAACCCTAAGCAGCACGGCATATCGCCGACATATCCGAACCGGACACGCCCCCGGCACGGTGACCGTGATCTCCTCGCCTTTCGCGACGTCTGCCAGCCTTCTCGGGCCGGCCGGGTCATGGCTTCACACACTCAGATCCCGGGCTCGTGGATCCCGGGCACGGTGGCAGCGACACCACATCCGTCTCGAACTCGATCTCGGCGATCTCTGCCGCCGCCACTCGGCGCGCAACGCAGAAGCCTCCGCGACACTCGTCGTCCCGAGCCGACCGGCACCGGCGGCAACGGCAGCTCCGACCATGACGGCGCCGTGGCCGTAACCGTCGGCTTTGACCACGGCCATGATCGTGCTCCGAGTACGCGCACGAATCTTGACCACGTTCGCAGTCACCGCCACAGGCCGCGTCTGCAAGGTCGGCGGTCGAGGCTACCTGATCGGCGCTCAACGCGACCGGGACCCGATTCACGGCTGCATCCTCGGGTCCTCAGTCGGATCCGCATACATCGGCGGGCAACCGTCGTCGACAGCATCGGGACGCAGTTCGTAATGCCAGGACTCATTGCCATAGATCTGACACAGCCCGTACGCGGCACCGTGCTCAGACAGCCAAGCGGCGGCATCGAACGGGCCGATGTCGACCGCCTCACCCGACACATGAGCAGACGTCTCCGCAGTGGCCACCCACCGCGCGGCCTCTTCCTGCGAGCCATACTCGACGACAGCGTCCTGCAACAACCGCTGCTGATACTCGGGCGACCGCCAACCACTGTTGACCCGAAGCCCGACGCCGTCGGCTTCTGCGTCCGTCGCCGCCCGACGTAAGGCATCGAGGAGATCCGGGTCGAGCTTGCCCACCGCCGGTATCTCCTCGTCGAACACCGAGACCGCCACCCCGTCGGGAATGACACCGTCAGCCTCGTCCAGCGCGGTCTGCCTACTGGTCGACTGACCAACTTCGGCCGACGAACCCGACGGAGCGGACGCCACGAGCGACGGCTGCACGACGAAGGCAGCGATCGCTACACCGAGGATCGCCAGACTGACGAGCACGATCCTGCGCGTACGACGGGCTGGCGCTGACAGTGATGCGCTGTGGTTCATGCCTCCACGGAAGACGGAAGACTGTTGCGGTGGCGTATGCGATTTTCGATACGCCCGCGATACACGGAATCCCCCGGCATCAAGGAGCTGGCGCAAGCTGGCAGGCTCCAACCGCCGCTCGCGATCAGACATGTGCGCGGCTGCCCTGCCGCGCTCCGACTGCCGCTCCGGCCGCGGCCGTGGTCTATGTCCGAGGCAGGTCGGCCGGGGTGTCGATGTCGCGGGGGTCACCCGTGCCGTCTCCCGGCACCTCGAGGACGTCGCCGCGATGGGCCTCAAGGTAGCGACGGGCGCCGACGTCGCCGTAGGCGAGCGCGCGGACGTCTTCCCACGTACTTCGCGCGAGCAGGACCGGGTTACGCCGGCGCCCGCTGTAGGTCACGACAGCGGCAGTGGCGCCGGCCTGGTAAGCGGAGATGAGACGCCGCACCGCCTCCGAGCCGACATACGGCTGGTCCACCAGCGCGATAACAGCTGCCTCACATCCCTGCGGAACGGCGGCCAATCCTCGGCGCAGCGAGGAACCCATCCCGGTTTGCCAGTCGGCGTTCTCCACCACGAGGGCACCGTCGACGACAAGCGACACCGCGCCGGAGACGACGACGACGGGATCGCATCCACCGGTCTGCAGCAATCTGACCGCGCGGTCGACAAGACGCTCGCCGTCGAGCTCGACCAGCGCCTTCGGCCGACCGAAACGCCGCCCTGCACCGGCGGCCAGCACGACGCCGGCGACCGGATGAGCGGTTCGACCGGCCGCCGTGGGAGGTTGAGTCACAGGCCCGGCCCGTGGATCCTGCCTTCGGTGTCGGACAGCCGGCGCCCGGTCGCCCCCCACCGCAGCGCGACGATCTCAGCCGCGACCGAGACTGCGGTCTCCTCCGGGGTCCGCGCACCGATGTCGAGGCCGATCGGCGAGGCCAACCGCTCGAGCTCGGCCTCGGAGAGCCCGGCGGCACCCAGCCGGGCGAGCCGGTCGTCGTGGGTGCGCCGGGAGCCCATCGCGCCGATATACGCAGCAGGGGTGCGCAGCGCGACCTCAAGCAATGGCACGTCGAACTTCGGGTCGTGGGTGAGCACGCAGATGACGGAGCGTGCATCGACGGGCGTCCGGGATAGATACCGGTGGGGCCACTCCACGACCACCTCGTCCGCGTCGGGGAAGCGAGCCTTCGTGGCGAAGATCGGTCGCGCATCGCAGACGGTAACGCGGTAGCCAAGGAACTTACCGATCTTGGCCACCGCAGCGGCATAGTCGATCGCGCCGAAGACCAGCATGCGCGGCGGCGGCGCGTATGACTCCACGAAAACGCCGACCTCGTCCCTGCGTCGTTCACCATGCGGGCCGTAATGACGCAGTCCGGTCACGCCTGTGCTCAGCATCCCGCGAGCGTCGTCCACGACCGCGACATCGAGGCCTTCGACCCCGAGCGAGCCCTCCGCCCCGTCCGGCCACACCAGCACCCGTGCACCGACCACCGGCCGACTGCCAGAGGACACCGACACGACCGTGGCCACTGCGACCGGCCGGTGGTCCTCGATCGCGGAGGCGATGACCGGCAGCTCGGGAAACGTCTGGGGCGACACCGGCTGGACGAACACATCGATGATGCCGCCGCAGGTCAGGCCGACGGCCATGGCGTCGTCGTCGCTCACGCCGTAGCGCTGGAGCGACGGTTCGCCGCTCGCCATTACTGACTGGGCGACCTCATAGACGGCGCCCTCAACGCACCCACCGGAGACGCTTCCCGCCGCCTCGCCGGCTGCCGAGACCGCCATGGCGGCACCTGGCTGGCGTGGCGCACTCTGCCAGGTCCCGACCACCGTCGCGAGCCCAAGACCTTCGTCATACCAGGCCCGTACCTCCCGGAGAACGTCACGCATCGTTGCCTCCCCCCGCTCCACTGCCGCTCGCACCTGCGACCCGATCTGCTCCTTGAGCGACGGGACTGTCCAGCGGCTTGCGGGTAGCTTGCGGCACCGTGCCCGACAACACCTTGGCGAGCTGCTCGTAGGCCGCAAGGTCGTGGCCGGCCAGGAAGTCGTCCACATGGGGCAACGCCGCCCTCAGGCCGGCCGTCGCAGGCGCGAAGCCGGGCTTCGCCACGTGTGGGTTCACCCACACAACACGATGCGCGAGCCGTCGCAACCGAGCCATCTGCGCACCGAGCACCCCAGCGTCTCCCCGCTCCCAGCCGTCACTGGCGAGCACCACGAGCGCGCCCCGTGCCGTACCGCGCTGGCCCCAGCGGTCGCAGAATGCTTTGAGCTGCTCGCCCAGCCTCGTGCCGCCGCTCCAGTCAGGTATCGCTCGGCCGGCCGCGACCAGCGCATGGTCCGGATCGCGGTAGCGCAGCTCCCGAGTGACCCTGGTGAGCCTGGTACCCATCGTGAAGACCTCCGTCGACGGCCGGCGGCGTACCGCGGCGTGGGCGACCCGCAGCAGGGCATCGGAGTACGCGGTCATCGAGCCGCTCACATCCACCAGGAACACCAGGCGCCGCGGTTTGATGCCGCGGGCCCGCCGGCGCAGACCCGCCGGTTCGCCCCCGCGAGCAAGCATCGCGCGCACCGTGCGGTGAGCATCGAGCAGGCCGCGCCTCGCCGGGTGGTAACGCCGGGATGCTCGCGGCGGCCCCACCGGGTCGAGTAGCGCGATCAATCGGCGTACTTCGGCCCGCTCGGCCGAGGACAGTTGCGGATAGTCCCGGTGCCTGAGCAGTTCGACATCGCTTGCAGCAAGCCCTATGGGTCGGTCGTCGTCGCTACCTGCCTCATCCGACTGGTCGTCGGTCTCGCCGACGTCGGCCAGCACCCGGTCTCGCCGGGTCGTTCCAGCGACCTCCCCGACGAGCCGATAGCGCGGATCGTGGCCGTACACCCACGAGGTGAAGACCAGATCGAAGCGGGCGATGTCGTCGGGATCGGCGCACAGTGTGAGCCGCCCGGCCCAATAGACGTCCTCTGTGACCAGAGGATCGAGCATGGCAACTGCGCTCGCGAAGGCCTGGATGCGGTCGGGAGATGCCGGCACGCCCGCGGCGCGCAACCTGCGCCCGAACGCCACCAGGTCCTCGACCGGGTCGGTCACCCCGACTCCGATGTGACACCCGCGAGGACCTCGAGCCCGTTCGCCCGGACCCGGTCGAGGTCCTCGCGATACTTGAGTACGACGCCGAGCGTCGCCTCCGCGGCGAGCGAATCGAGATGGTCAGCTCCTAGCGTTCGCAGCGCACTCGCCCAGTCGATCGACTCGGCAACGCCCGGCGGTTTGAGCAGATCGCCGCCCCGGAGGACGGCGACAGCGGCGGCGACGTCGGCCGCGAGGCGGTCGCTGACGCCGGGCAGGCGGCGCTTGATGATCGCGACTTCGCGCTCCACCGTCGGATGGTCGAGCCAGTGATAGAGGCAGCGGCGCTTGAGCGCATCGTGGACCTCGCGGGTCCGGTTGCTGGTCAGCACCACCACCGGTGGCCGGTCGGCTCGAATCGTGCCCAGCTCAGGCACTGTCACGGTGAACTCGGAGAGGACCTCTAGCAGGAACGCTTCGAACTCGTCATCGGCGCGGTCGACCTCGTCGACGAGAAGCACGCAGGGATCGGCCTCGAGCGCGGCGAGCAGCGGGCGAGCAAGCAGAAAGCGCCGGTCGTAGAGACCGGCCTCCAGGGCCTCCGCATCGTGGAGTCCGGCCGCCTCGGCGGCGCGAAGGTGCAGGAGCTGACGGGGGAAGTCCCAGTCGTAGAGCGCTTGAGCGGCGTCGATCCCCTCGTAGCACTGCAACCTGATGAGCGGAGCGTTGAGGGCATCCGCGATGGCGGCGGCCACGCTCGTCTTGCCGACACCGGCATCGCCCTCGCAGAACAGCGGCCGGCCCATCCGCAGCGCGAGGAAGACCGCGGTCGCCAGCCCCTGATCTGCGAGGTAGTCCTGCTCGGCGAGGGCACGGCGAACATCATCCGCCGATAGCGCCTCGGCAAGAGCCGACCTGCGGGTCTCCTCCATGCAGCGAGCCTATCTGCAGAATCTCGCATTCCGGACGCGCGAGGCTCCTCGGCGGATCACCGCCACGTTGCCCTGGACAACCGCTTTGACCGCTCTCCGGGTCACCGTTCACTAGTCGTCGCGTTCAGTCAGCGAGTTGGCCGCGACCAGGAGCCGCAACTCCTGGGCAGCCCGTTGTGCACGCAGCCCGTCGTTGGCCTGAATCCCCATCGCGGCGAGCGTGTCCCCATCGGAGAGGTCGAGCAGCACCCAGGGGTCCCCGCTGCGCAGGTTCACCTCGATGACCTCTGCCCACTCGAGCGTCCTTGCTCGGAAAAGGTTCACCACTCGCAGTCCGCTTGGCAGCACGATCACGTGGGGCCTGGCGAGTATGCAGAGGAATGCGGACGACAGCACACCGATACCGAAAACGCCAAGGCGGTCTAGCGGACGGAAGCCATGCGAGCCGCCTGGCAACGCGATCGCCAGGACGGTACAGAGCGCGAGCACCACGACCGCGAGCGAGTACGGGACAATCCGACCCCAACGCGGGCGGTAGGTGATCGGCAACTCAGGCAGGCTAACCATGATCGCACCGGCGACGAACGGTTCCTAGCGGGCCGGCAGGGCACCGAGGTGTCAGTGACCCACTAGATGCGGCAGGCGTGGATGTCGGTAACGAGGATCCCGCGTGCACCGAGTTCCCACAAGTCGTCCATGATGCGGTGGGCATTCCTGCGCGGGACCATGGCGCGTACAGCCACCCAACCGGCATCGTGCAACGGCGACACAGTGGGTGATTCGATCCCTGGAGTAATCGCGCACGCCTCGTCGACCCGCTCGATCTTGATGTCGTAGTCCATCATCACGTACCGCCGCGCGGTCAGCACCCCGGACAGACGGCGGATGAACTGTTCGAGGCCGCGCACCTCCGGGGCCGCGACCCGACGTACCAGTACTGCCTCGGAGACGAGGATCGGCTCACCGACGACCTCCAGCCCCGCCGCCGCAAGCGTCGTTCCAGTGGAGACGACATCCGCCACTACGTCGGCGACGCCGAGGCGAACAGCATTCTCCACGGCACCATCGAGCTTGATCACCTCCGCTGCGACGCCTGCATCGGCGAGATGCTTCGCGACGAGCCCCGAGTACGCGGTCGCGATACGGCGCCCGGCCAGGTCCCTCACATCGGTCGCGGTGCCGGGCGCCGCGGCGTACCTGAAAGTGGACGCGCCGAAGTCGAGACCGAACACCTCCTCAGCCGCGGCACCTGAGTCCCGCAGCATGTCTCGGCCGGTGATTCCAACATCGAGCTGGCCCCGCCCGACATAGATGGCAATGTCCCGTGGCCGGAGGTAGAAGAAGTCGACCGCATTGTCCGTGTCGTGCACGACGAGCTCGCGCTCGTCCGCGCGCTGGCGATAGCCGGCCTCGCGCAGCATCTGGGCAGCCGGCTCAGCAAGCGCACCCTTGTTCGGCACCGCGACGCGCAGCAGCATGCGTCCTCCCCTGACGGGCGAATTCGCAGGGCTTCAACGGAGGACCTCATCCCCACGGGACCAGGTGCTCCTAGTGTCGTGTGTCCAAAGTCTCTTTTCGTTGGCCCGGTCCCGCCGGCGCTGGCCACGTTCGCCGCTCGCCCACGTAGCGCCCTACGAGGGCTCGCTGCGACCTTGCCATGCATCCGGCGGCCATCGGGGCATCGGTCAAAGACGTCGGTAACGGGATGCTAGAGATGAGCGTATATGTCTTCGAGGGTGAGGCCGCAGGCGATCATCAGCACCTGCGCGTGGTAGAGGAGCTGCGCCAGCTCTTCCGCGGTGCGGTCGCGGCCCTCATGCTCAGCGGCCATCCACGCCTCGGCCGCCTCCTCGACGAGCTTCTTGCCGATCGCATGCGGACCCGCCTCGAGGAGCTCGGCCGTGCGTGAGCCGGGCGGCCGGGTGGCCGCCCGGTCGCTCAGCCGGGCGAAGAGCGCCTCGAAGCTCAGGTACTCCCTTGGTGAAGATCCTCGCTCATCCACCCGAGCGAGCGTACGGGACCACCGCAGCAGGTCGGCGCGCCTGAACCGCGCGAGACCGGCACCGCCGGCACAGGCGGTCAGTCTTGGCGGAGCGATCGCAGCGCCAGCGCTGTCGCCACCGCCGCTTGTGCCGCCTCGTAGCCCTTGTCCTCCACGGAGCCCGGCAGGCCGCTGCGGGCATAGGCCTGCTCATCATCATCACAGGTGAGAACACCGAATCCGACCGGAATGCCGGTACGCACAGACACCTCGGTCAGCCCGACGGTCGCGCCCTGGCAGACGTACTCGAAGTGGGGAGTGTCGCCGCGCACCACCACCCCCAGCGCCACGACTGCGTCGTAGCCCTGCCCGGCAAGTGTGGCCGTGCCAACGGGAAGCTCGAAGGTGCCAGGGACCCGCACGACGGTCGGCTCATCGACGCCGGCCTCCTTGAGCGCACGCAGCGCACCGTCGAGCAGCGCATCGGTGATCCGCTCGTGCCAGCGCGCCGCCACCACGCCGACCCGCAGGTCGGCGCCATCCCCCACGGCGATCCGCGGTGCTCCGAACTTGCTCACGGCTGGCCTCCCTCCGCCGACGCCTCTACGGGCCGCGCTGCGGACGCCGGCGCAGACCCTTCGTCATCCTCGCGGGCGTGTATGCCGTCGAGGTCGAGCAGGTGACCCATCCGGTCACGCTTGGTGCGGAGGTAGCGGAGGTTGTCCGGGGTCGGCGGCACCTCGAGCGGAACCCGGCTCGAGATCGACACGCCATGCCGTTCGAGGGCGACGGTCTTCGCCGGATTGTTGGTCAGGAGTCTGACCGTATGGACTCCGAGGTCGGCAAGGATCCGCGCGGCCACGCGGTAGTCCCTGGCATCTGCAGGGAGACCGAGTTCGAGGTTGGCGTCGACAGTGTCGCGGCCGAGGTCCTGCAGCGAGTAGGCCCGCAGCTTCGGCAGCAGGCCGATGCCGCGACCCTCGTGCCCACGCATATACAGGACGACCCCACGTCCCGCGGCGGCTACCTGGCCGAGGGCAGCCGCCAGCTGGGAGCCGCAGTCGCATCGCCGGGAGCCGAAGACATCCCCGGTCAGGCATTCGGAGTGCACGCGGACGAGAACGTCCCGGCCCTCGCCGAGGTCACCCGCAACGAGCGCGATGTGCTCAACATCGGCGCCGTCCCGGTAGCCCACGGCGATGAACTCGCCGTGCATCGTCGGCAGCCTGGTCTGGGCCACCCGCTCCACCTTGACTGCGCCCAGCTGACCCAAATCCGGTGCTGCACGCTGGCTCACGACGACGTGGGGAGGCTCGTCGGTACGGCGGCGGAAGTCGATGAGATCGGCAATCGAGACGATGGCCAGCCGGTGCTTGCGGGCGAAGGCGATGAGCTGGGGCTTGCGCATCATCGTGCCGTCGTCATTGATCAGCTCGCAGATCGCCCCGGCAGGGGGCAGACCCGCGAGCCGGGCCAGGTCAACCGCTGCTTCGGTATGGCCCGGCCGGTTGAGCACCCCACCGGGAACGGCGCGGAGCGGGAACACATGACCGGGACGGGTCAGATCGCCGGCCTGGGTGTCCGTCGCCGCCAGCAGCGCGATGGTGCGGGCCCGGTCTGCCGCGGAGATCCCAGTGGTGATCCCCTCACGCGCGTCGACAGTAACCGTGTAGGCGGTCTGCTTGCGGTCCTCGTTCACCGTGGTCATCGGCGGGAGGGCGAGCCGGTCGAGAGCCCCGCTCTCCATCGGGACGCAGATCACTCCACTGGTGTGCCTGATAGTGAAGCCGACCAGTTCCGCGGTTGCCTGTGACGCGGCGAAGAACAGGTCGCCCTCGTTCTCCCGGTGCTCGTCGTCGACCACCACGACCGGGCGGCCGGCCCGAATCTCGGCGATCGCCCGCTCGATCGAGTCGAGCGGGTAGCTCCAGGGCAGCTGGGCGGTCGGAGACTGAGCCGTCATGACAACCCTCCGGGTTCTGTCGTGCCGAGTCGAGGCATCTGAGTGGCCAGCACCGGCACGCCAAGCAGTCGCGCCACGTATTTCGCGATCACGTCGACCTCCAGGTTCAGCGCGTCGCCAACGGACTTGCGGCCGAGCGTGGTCAGCTCGAGTGTTGTCGGGATCAAAGCGACGCTGAAGTCCGCCTCGCCGACCTGGACTACAGTCAGGCTCACGCCGTCCACGGCGATCGAGCCTTTCTCTGCCACGTACCGCGCCAGCCGATCGGGCAGGCCTACGCGAACAACCTCCCAGTGTTCGGACGGCGTGCGGTCCAGCAGTGTGCCGAGACCGTCGACGTGGCCTTGTACGAGGTGGCCGCCGAGCCGACCGCCTGCCCGCACCGAGCGCTCGAGGTTAACCGGCTCGCCAGCGACCAAGCCGCCGAGATTGGAGCGGTCGAGGCTTTCCTTCATGACGTCCGTGGTGAACTCGTCGCCGACGACGTCGACCACGGTCAGGCAGACGCCGTTGACCGCGATGGAATCACCGTGGTTGGCATCCTCCGCGACGGTTTTGCCGCGAACGCGCAACCTCGCGCCGTCGACGAGCCGATCCAGCGCGACGACCTCGCCGAGCTCCTCCACGATGCCGGTGAACATGTCTGCTCTCACTCCTCTCGTTCGCCCGATGCGGGCGATTCGAGTTCCTCCTCGTTTCGCATCCGAGCGGTGACGCGCAGGTCGGGACCGATGCGGATCACCTCATCGATATGCAGGCGGAGGACATCGGCGATGGTCGGCGCGCCAGGACCGGTGAGCGCCGGCAGGCCGTCGCCGCCGACGACCACCGGCGCGAGGTAGCCCACTACCTTGTCGATCAGGGAGGCCGCGAGGAATGAGCCGGCCAGGGTCGGCCCGCCTTCGAGGAGGACGGCAATGACGTCCCGGCGGTAGAGCTCGGCGAGCAACGCGCGCAGATCGATTCCGCGGCCGGCCGCTCTCGGGAGGCGGACCACGTCGACACCGGGCGGCAGGTGCCCGGTGTCAGCATCGGCCGCGACCGCCACAAGCGTCGGCGCGCTGGCGTCGAGCACTCGCGCTTCGGGCCGGATCCGCGCCTCGGTGTCGACCACAACTCGCAGGGGCTGGCGGACTGGCCAGCTCCGCTGGTCTGGCACATCGGTGGCTCGCCGGGCCTCAGCCGGAGGTTGCCCGTTGTGCGGGAATGAGTTCCGTGCGGCGAGATGCGGGTTGTCAGCGATCAACGTCCCCGAGCCGACGACGACGGCGTCGGCCTCGGCGCGCAACCGGTGTACATCGGCGCGCGCCCCTGCGCTGGTGATCCAGCGGCTCGACCCGTCGGCGGCCGCCACGCGTCCGTCCAGGCTCGCCGCGTACTTCCAGGTGACGTGCGGCCGGCGGAGCCGCACCGACGTCAGCCAGGCCTCGTTGAGGCGAGCCGCCTCACCGGCGAGGAGGCCGATCTCGACGTCGATCCCGACGCGGCGCAGAACGTCGGCGCCCCCGCTCGCGGGTTGGTAGGGATCGCTCACTGCGGCGACCACACGGCGTACCCCAGACGCGATGAGCGCCTCGGTGCATGGACCGGTCAGACCGGTGTGTGCGCAGGGCTCGAGAGTGACCAGGGCGGTGCCGCCACGGGCAAGCGTGCCGGCTTCGGCGAGCGCGCGTACCTCAGCATGCGGTCCGCCGCGGTACTCATGGAAGCCTCCGCCGACGATCTCTCCAGCGGGATCGAGGATGACACAGCCGACGACGGGGTTGGGACTAGTGGTGCCGAGTCCGCGGGCGGCGAGCTGAAGCGCTCGGCGCATGCCCGCGACCTCCGCCGTCGAGGCAGCTGACTCGGCGCTCGGTCCGACCGCTGTGCGGTCGGCACCGTCGTGCCACGCGGCTGCTCGGTGGGATGTCTTGCCCGCCCTGCCCATCTCGCCCTCACCGTCCGGTGAACGGACTCCGGGGCTGGCGGGTCCGCGCCAGCACACTCAGCTCCTCGTCGCAGGTCGGGCCTGCCGATCAGACGAGCGTGCTCACACGCCCGCGTGCTGCCTCCCATCCGGACTCTCACCGTCGGTCCCGGATTTCCACCGGGTCCACCGGCCGATGGATTCGGCCGGGTCGCGGACTGTCACCGCCGGTTCGGAATTTCACCGACCCCGGAGCACGCT
>DASYTV010000123.1:0-2608 GCA_036001885.1 Actinomycetes bacterium | reverse complement strand
TCGTCACCGGAGGGAACCTTGCGCATCGCGGTGACCGGAGCCGGCGGTCGGCTCGGCGGCCAGGTTGTCGAACTGCTGGCCGCCGAGGAAGCTCACCAGGTTGTGGCCCTGTCCCGACGGGAAATGCCGTCCGAGCGACCGTTGACGCACGTCAGCACGGTGGCCGCGGACTACACGGACCCGGAGGCGCTTCGCGTCGCAATGCGCGGCGTCGACACGCTGGTGTTCGTCTCCAGCGACGGTGAGGCGGCAAAGGTCATCCTGCACCACCAGAACGTGATGCGGGCCGCAACAGCGAGCGGCGTTGCCCACATCGTCGCGCTGAGCGGCCTCGATGCCGACCTCGGGTCGCCATTCTGCTACGCGGTCACCAACGGCCACACCGAACAGGTCCTCCACGACAGCGGCTGCTCGGTCTCAATCGCCAGGGCATCCATCTTCACCGAGTTCTTCATGCGATGGCTGACCCAAGCCCGCACCAGCGGCCAGATCCGCGTGCCGGCAGCCGACGGGCGTGTTTCGCTGGTATCGCGTACCGACGTCGGCCGGTGCCTTGCGGCGCTTGCCGTGGCTGCACCGACCGGTCGACACCACGACATCACCGGCCCCGAGTCGCTTGACCTTGCCATGATCGCGGCGCAAACCGAGCACGAGTGGGAGATCCCGGTCGAGTACGTCGACCTCACGCCGGCGGCACACCGCGCAGAGATGGCACGCGCAGGTGAGTCGGCCTGGTGGCTGTACGCCTTCTCGACCATGTTCGACTCGGTGCGGGAGCAGCGCTGGGCCTCGGTCTCGGAGGAGGTCTTCCGCCTTACCGGGCGTCCTCCGACATCCCTCCGCAACCTGCTCGCCCACGCAGCGCCGGCCACCGGACGTGGCAGGGGCCGTCGGTTTGGCGACCACGATGGAGAAGCGCCGGGCGGGACCTGTTGGCTGGGTTGACACCCGCTAGGGGATAACCGTTATACTCAGCTAACGGTTAACGGTTGTCGAGGAGGATCATGCAGCAGGAAGTGGTGCTGGCGATGCTGGCCAAGGAGCCCTCGCACGGGTACCAGCTGCGCGCGCGGCTGCGCGAGGCGCTCGGCCCGCTCGGCGACGCGATGAACGATGGGCACGTCTACGTCACGCTGACCCGGCTGGAAAGGGCCGGCCTGGTCGCGGTCGAGAGGTCTGCCGATGGCGCCGACCGGTCGGATCGCAAGGTGTACGCGCTCACCCCCGACGGCCAACAGCGAGTCGCCGAGTGGATCGCCAAGGTGAGTTGGCCAAAACCCGACCTCGCGGAATTCCATCTCAAGCTGATCGCGGCCGCGGCGGCCGGGCTGGCCGACCCGCTCACCATCGTCGACACCCAGCGCCGCGAGCTGCTGCGCCGGTTGCGTGACGCCCAGCGCGCCGCCATGGCCGAGCCGGACCGCTCGGACGCGGCGCTGTTGTTGGAGGGCATCGTGCTCCGGCTGCAGGCGGACCTGCGCTGGCTGGAGGCATGTGAGAGGAACTGGACCTCCCGAAGGAGTGGATCGTGAGCGACGCCGCCGACACGTCCGTGCTTCGCGCTCGCGGGTTGCGAAAGGAGTACGGCAAGGGGGAAGGATTGGTGCGCGCCGTCGACGGGGTCGATCTCGACATCGGCGGGGGAGAGACGGTGGCGGTGATGGGGCCCAGCGGTTGCGGGAAGTCCACGCTGCTGCACCTGCTCGGGGGGCTGGACCGGCCCTCGGGTGGAGAGGTGTCGCTGAACGGCCGTCGCATCGACGACCTCGGTGAGAAGGCCCTGGCCCGGATGCGGCGGACTGCCGTCGGCTTCGTCTTCCAGGCCTTCCACCTGATGGAGGAGCTCACCGCCATCGAGAACGTCGAGCTGTCGGCGCTGCTGGCCGGACGCTCGCCGCGGGCGGCCAGACGGCGTGCGGAGGAGCTGCTGGAGCAGGTCGGGCTCGCCGACCGGGCGCGTTTCCTGCCCTCCGCGCGGTCGGGTGGCCAGCGGCAGCGGGTCGCGATCGCCCGGGCGTTGAGCAACGAACCGCTGCTCGTCCTCGCCGACGAGCCGACCGGAAATCTGGACAGCGCCGCCACCTTGGACGTCCTCAAGCTCTTCGAGAGCCTGCACGAGTCCGGGCAGACGCTGGTCGTCGTCACCCACGACGCGCGGATCGCGGCCACCGCAGACCGGATGATCTCGATGCGCGACGGCGCGTTCGTCGACGAGACCAGGTTGACCGGTGGCACCACCGGGCAGCTCGGCGCCCTCGTCGGGCTGGAGGACTGAGGGCGATGGGCCGCATCCTGCTCGTGGGCCGCCTGGCCGTGCGTGACCTGCGGCGGCGCCGCATCGAGGCCGCGCTTCTGCTGCTGGCCATCATGGCGGCGACCACGACGTTGACGCTCGGGCTCGTCCTGCGCGACGCGGCCAGCGACCCCTATCAGAGCACCCGGGAGGCGACCAACGGACCCGACGTGGTCGGCAGCGTCTCGCCGCATCCCAGTACGCTCACCGCCGACCCAACCGACCTCGTCATCGACCAGCCGGCCAAGCTGTCCGGCCTCGAGGAACTGGCCAGCGCTCCCGGCGTCATCGGCCACAGCGGACCGTACCCGGTCA
>DASYTV010000122.1:0-5853 GCA_036001885.1 Actinomycetes bacterium | reverse complement strand
GCGTCGGTCGTGCAGAGCGAGCTCAAGAACTGGCTGACCTCGACCAAGCGTGGCGATCGGGCTCAGGCGCGGCTGGTCCTCGAGAAGGTCGTCTCGGCGGCCAGGACCCGGATCGCGGCTCGTGCCCACAAGGAAGCCCAGCGCCGCAAGAATGCGCTCGAGACGTCGTCCCTGCCTGCAAAGCTGGCCGACTGCCGCACCGACGACGTGTCTCGCAGCGAGCTGTTCATCGTGGAAGGCGATTCAGCGCTCGGCACTGCCAAACTTGCCAGGAATTCCGAGTTCCAGGCCCTGCTTCCCATTCGCGGCAAGATCCTCAACGTGCAGAAGTCCTCAGTCGGCGACATGCTCAAGAACGCGGAGTGCGCCGCGATCATCCAGGTGGTTGGCGCGGGCTCCGGCCGGTCCTTCGACCTGGCTACCGCCCGCTATGACAAGGTCGTGATCTTGGTCGATGCAGATGTCGACGGCGCGCACATCCGTACCCTGCTGCTGACCCTGTTCTTCCGGCACATGCGACCCCTCGTCGAGGCCGGCCGTGTCTATGCCGGCATGCCACCCCTGCACCGGATCGAAGTGGTGAGTTCTGGCTCGAAGAAGAACGACGTGATCTACACCTACACCGAGGCGGAGATGCGTCGTACCGTCGCCGAGCTGAGCCGTCGGGGCAAGAAGATCAAAGATCCGATCCAGCGTTACAAGGGCCTCGGTGAGATGAACGCCGACCAGCTCGCGGAGACCACCATGGACCCGCGCAGCCGCACCTTGCGCCGAGTAACGATGGGCAACGCCGAGGACGCCGAAAGGATCTTCGAGTTGCTCATGGGCAACGAGGTCGCTCCGCGCAAGGAGTTCATCACCGATGCCGCGGCGCTCGTCGACCGCACCAGGATCGACGCGTGACCCACCCTGCGGCCTTGCCGGTCATCCAGCCGTCCTGCGGCCACCGTCACAAGGACCTCGGACACAGGACGCTAGGACACATCGGTCGTCTCGGCTGAGATCCACCGCAAATAGTCCTCGCTTCCGGCTGCGACGGGAAAGGCGAGGATCTCGGGTGTCTCGTACGTGTGCTCACCACGGATGTGTTCGGCCAGCCCGTCAAACCGCTCGCGCGTTGTTTTGAGAAGGACGAGCCACTCGTCTGCCTGCTCGACAAAACCCTGCCACCGGTATGTGCTCGCGATCGGGCCCACGACCTGTGCACAGGCGGCGAGCCTTGCATCGACCGTGGATCTCGCGATCTTCTGGGCGAGCTCCCGAGAATCCGTTGTCGTATGGACCTGCAGGTGCTCGCCTTCGCCCTGCTGCCTCATATCGCCAGCATGCCCGCCGAAGCCCATCGCCGCACGCACGCTGCATTCAGCGGCTGCCGACCGCGCCATGTAGTCAGCGGGCACGGACGTGACTTCACACGGGCGGCCGCCGTGTGCCTGGAACGATGAGCGTGGTAGGAACCGGCCGTGGACGCTGACGTCGTCGTTGTCGGAGCCGGTACGGCCGGCAGCGCAACCCTGTGGCGACTCGCACAGCGTGGAGTCCACGCAATCGGTGTCGAGCAATTCGAGCCCGGACACAGCCAAGGCTCCGGGCACGGAGAGTCCCGGATCATCCGCACCGCCTATCACGAGCATCCGGCGTACGTCCCGCTTGTCCGATCTGCCTGGCAGCTATGGCGATCACTCGAGGCGGCGACCGGCACCAGCCTTCTCACTCGTACCGGCGCGGTCATGATCGGCCCGGCGGACGGAGAGGTGATCACGGGGGTGCTCGCCGCCGTGCGTATGCACGACCTGCCCTACGAGCAGCTAGACCAAGCAGCCTGCCGCGACAGGTTCCCACAGCACGTCCTCGGCATGACTGAGGTCGCGGTGGTCGAGCCGGACGCCGGGTTTCTGCGGCCTGAGCTCGCAATCAGGACCATGGCGGCAGCAGCGGTGGCCGCCGGTGCAACACTGATCACCGCCACCCCAGCCCGCGGCGTCGAGGCCGCACCTGGTGGCGCGCGGGTCCTACTGGACAGTGGCGCGCTCATGGCCAGGCACGTCGTCATATGTGCCGGCGCATGGGTCGGCGAGCTGCTGCCGCCGCTGCGGGCCGCGCTGCAGGTGGAGCGGCAGGTGCAGGCGTGGTTCCCCGTGCGAGATCGATTGATGTACGCCCCCGAGCGGTTTCCGGTCTTCATCCGCGAAAGTAGCGGGCACTTCCTCTACGGCATACCGTCGCCGAACGGGCACGCTCTCAAGGTCGGCATCCACCACGAGGGAGTGCCGACAAGCCCAAGGACTGTCGACCGGTCGGTCAGCCAGGCTGACACCGCGATGCTGACCACCCTTGTCCATCAGCTGCTTCGCGAGGTTGAGCAGGCCGCGGATCGGGCGACCGTCTGCATGTACACCAACGCGCCGGACGGCCACTTCGTCATCGGAGCAGCACCTGGCTTCGACAACGTCACCGTTGTGTCTGCGTGCTCAGGGCACGGCTTCAAGTTCGCACCAGTCCTCGGCGAGATCGCCGCCGACCTGGCCGTCCATGGCGGAACTCAGCATCCCATTGCGCTCTTCGATCCGGCCCGACTGCGCTGAGCGAACACGCGACACTAGCTGGTCGCCGGGGGCCCGGCGACCGCTGCGAGGGGATGCGAGAGCGGGGATCCGGACCCGTCGCGCCTCCCGGTTGGCTCGGGCAGATCGATCGGTACTCCGGTCGCCGCCGCGCCGCGGGCTGGAGCACGGCCGGCCCAGGCCAGGATGAGAATGTCCTCGCCCTTAAGGAAGCGGTGGCAGCGGACACCACCGGTCCCACGGCCCTTGGGCGGATAATCCTCGTACGGCGCGACTTTGAGCGAGCCGCCGAGCGCGCCCGGCAGGGCGCCGCTGGCACCAGCGACCGTTACGACACTCGCCGGTGCATCGGGATCGACGGCGCCGAAGTAGACCACCCGCTGTCCGCGGTCGATGCGGATGCCGGCCATGCCGCCCGCGGCCCGCCCCTGCGGGCGTACCTGCTCAGCCGGGTACCGCAGGAGCTGTGCGTCGCTGGTCACGAAGACCAGGTCCTCGCGGCCGGTGCTCAGCTCGGCGGCTCCGATGACCTGGTCGCCGTCGTGCAGACCCACGACTTCCCACGAATCCTTGTTTTGCGGAGAATCGGGCACCAACCGCTTGACCACGCCGGCGGCCGTCCCGAGCACGATCCCTGGTGAATCGGCGGACAGTGACGCGAGGCATAGCACCCGCTCACTCTTATCCTGCGCAAGAAACTCGCCGAGCGGCGCCCCGCCGGCAAGGTTTGGCGTGTCCGCCGTCGGCGGCAGCACCGGCAGGTCGAGCACTGGCAGCCGAAGCATCCGGCCGGCCGACGTCACTGCTCCCACCTCGCCCCTAGCCGTCGCAC
Organism: Actinomycetes bacterium; assembly: GCA_036001885.1. Classification (GTDB taxonomy): domain Bacteria; phylum Actinomycetota; class Actinomycetes; order JAKEEW01; family JAKEEW01; genus DASYTV01. The sequence goes on along the minus strand of DASYTV010000122.1, from coordinate 2,457 downwards.
GTACGACCGACACGATCACGTCGTGCTTTGCCCGCCGCCCACCGGCCGGAAGCCGTTCGTCTGAGGTGGTTCTCGCCAGCAGGCCGGTCGAGGAGAGCAACACCCAACATGGGTCGTCAGGTACCTCGAGCGGCATGGAGGCGAGGGCGGCGGCCGGGACGCCGACGGCCTCGAGCAGGATCGTGCGCCGCGGCGTAGCGAAACGTGCCGCGATGTCTGCCAGCTCCGTCGAAACGACCTCGCGCAGGAGATCCTCGGACTCGAGGATCGCGGTGAGCTCAACGATCGTGCGCTCCAGCTCGGTCAGCTCCTCTCGCAGCCTGGACACCTCCAGCGAGGTGAGCCGGCGCAGCGGCATGTCCAGGATGTGCTGGGCCTGGATCTCAGTCAGATCGAAGATCTGCATGAGCCGGCCTCGTGCCTGCGTCGTGTCGCGGCTGGAACGAATGACCTGGACCACCTCGTCGATGCTGTCCAGGGCGATCAAGAGGCCCTGAACGATGTGCCTGCGCTCTTCGGCCCGCCGCTTGCGGTAGACGCAGCGGCGCCGCACAACCTCGAACCGGTGATCGAGATAGACCTGGAGCATCTCCTTCAATCCGAGAGTGAGCGGCTGCCCGTCGACCAGTGCGACGTTGTTGATGCCGAAGGAGTCCTCCAGCGGAGTCAGCCGATAGAGCTGCTCGAGGATCGCCTCCGCGTTGAAGCCGTTCTTGACTTCGATGACCAGGCGAAGCCCCTTTTCCCTGTCGGTCAGATCGGTGAGGGCGGAGATGCCGCCGATCTTCTTGGCCTGCGCCAGCTCCTGGATACGGGCCATCACCCGCTCCGGGCCAACGCCATATGGCAGCTCGGTCACGACGATGCCCTTGCGCCTGGCCGTGACATTCTCGATCCGGGCGGTCGCGCGGGTGCGGAATGAGCCGCGTCCGCTCTCGTACGCCTCTCTGATCCCGTCCAGGCCGACGATCTTCCCGCCGCTGGGCAGGTCGGGTCCAGGGACGAAGCGCATCAGGTCATCGAGGCTCGCCTGCGGATTGTCGATGAGGTGCCGACAGGCGGTGACAACCTCGCCGAGGTTATGGGGCGGCATGTTGGTCGCCATCCCCACTGCAATGCCCGCGGCGCCGTTGACGAGCAGGTTGGGGAACGCCGCTGGCAAGACCTGCGGCTCGACTTCCCTGCCGTCGTAGTTGGGCCCGAAGTCGATGACCTCCTCATCGATGTTCTCCACCATCGCCGCCGCCGGCGGCGCCATCCGGCACTCGGTGTTGTGGTTGACGAAACCGCCCGCGAGGAATGAATGATCTTCGCTCTCGACTCGAAGAGAGTAGACGTTAGCCTGGCCTGCGTCCTCCACCCGAAGTACGGGTACGAAGCGGTAGCCAGAATCCATGATTGGCAGGATCGTCCGCAGAACCTCGAGATCCTTGAAATGGCTCACGATCAGGCTGCGATCGGTGTTCCACCTCTCGAACCGATCGAAGTTGTTGCGAAGCAGCCAGGACCGGCCGCTGCCACGAATGCCAGGCAGCGCAGACCGCACATAGTCCGCGACATAAGGCGCGTGGTCGCCGCTGGGCTGCTCGGCGACCAGGCAGACGATGGTTCCCGGCGTGATCTCATCTAGGCGGAGCCATTGGAAGACAGGAACGCCCATGGCGGGGACGAGACACAGGACCGGATGGTTGGTGCTGCCGCGGAGGGTGTGACCGCTCTTTGCAATCAGACGCTTCGTGGGATGGATGCCGGAGTTGAAGACCTTGCTGACCCGAACTGGCTTGCCGTCCTTGTCGAGTACGTGGAAGTCCGCCGCTGCTTCGTTGTTGGGCGGCAGATCGACGAGATCCGCGATCCGGGCACTACGACCGTCAGGAAGCGGGACGCGGGTGTCCCCGGTGACGCAATAGCGCATGGCGGCCGGGCCGTCGTCCAAGTTGCCGAAGTTGCCGTGGCCGTCGACCAGCGGCAACCGCATCGAGAACGGCTGGGCCATGCGGACGAGGGCGTCGTAGATCGCACCGTCACCATGTGGATGCAGCTTGCCCATAACCTCGCCGACGACCCTGGCCGACTTGACGTGGCCGCGGTCGGGTCGCACACCCATCTCGTTCATCTGGTAGAGGATCCGGCGATGGACCGGCTTGAGCCCGTCCCGTGCGTCGGGCAAAGCCCGCGAGTAGATGACCGAGTAGGCGTACTCGAGGAACGATCCCTGCATCTCCGACGCGACGTCGGTTTCGAGAATCCGCTCCTCGAAGTCCTCAGGAGGCGGGGTCGTCGTGCGACGGGCCATGACTGACACTCCAGGCATTCGTACTGGTCGCGCCCACATTAGCCCGGACTGCCGACCGGATCCTGGCACGACGCGGCGGCCCTGTGGAACAGGTTGTCTCAACGGATCGGACGGGCGCCGAGCCGGGAGATCGCTCTGGCAGCAAGTGCGGTTCCGGCCTC
>DASYTV010000121.1:0-10853 GCA_036001885.1 Actinomycetes bacterium | reverse complement strand
GTCGACGCCGCCCTGTATCGCAAGCAGCGTGTTCATCACCGCCTCGTTGGCACCGCCGTGAAGCGGTCCACGGAGGGCCCCCATCGCGGCTGTAATCGCCGAGTGCATGTCCGAGAGAGTGGCCGCGACCACGCGTGCGGTGAAGGTCGACGCGTTCATCGTGTGATCGGCGTGCAGGACCAGGCATTCGTCGAAGATCTCTGCCGTCCGCGGTTCGGGTGGGCTCCCGGTGATCTGAAGCAGGAAGTTGCCGGCGATACCGAGGGATGGGTCTGGCTCAGGAAGGTTGGCCGCGTCGCCGCTTGTCCTGGTCGCGTGGTACTTGGCTACGAGGATCGGCATCTGGGCGATCAGGCGTACCGCCTTACGCTGATTCGCGTCGGGCGAGGAGTCCGCGGCATCCGGATCGTCAGTGGAGAGCGAGGACACCAGCGTTCGCAGCGCCTCCATGGGCGTGCCCGACTTGACGACATAGGGCAGCACCGCCTCCGGCGTCGGGCCGATTTGCCTGGCCGCCGCCAACTCGGCGACGAGTTCGTCCAGCTGCTCGCGAGTGGGGAGGCTGCCACGGACGAGAAGATGGATGCATTCCTCGAAGGAGATGCGCCCGGCGAGGTCGTGGATGTCGTAACCGCGGTAGGACAGGCGACCGGCCGCACCGTCGATGTCTGACAGAGCGGTCGACGCCGCCACGACATCGGCGAGACCCCGAGTCGGCTTGTCGGCCATTGGTGTTCCTCCTGGCGGTGAGAGACAGCTACCCGCGCCCGTCGGCGTGCTTTTCTCCAGCTTCGACGACGCTCGTGAGAAGCATCGCGCGGGTCATCGGTCCGACGCCACCGGGTACCGGGGACAGCCATCCCGCGATCTCGGCCACGGCGGGTGCCACATCCCCGACAAGCCCACCCGTGGTCCTGGTGATGCCGACGTCGACCACGGCGGCGCCCGGTTTGACCATGTCGGCCGTAATGAGTCCGGGCGAGCCGGTGGCGGCGACGAGGATGTCTGCGCGGCGGGTGTGAGCCGCAAGATCCTTTGTCCCGGTATGGCAGGCCGTGACCGTCGCGTTCTCGCTGCGCCGGGTGAGCAAGAGACCAAGTGATCGGCCGACCGTGATGCCACGCCCGACGATGACCACATCCGCGCCGGCGATCGTGACATCGAAACGGCGCAGCAACTCGATGATGCCGCGCGGCGTGCCAGGCAGCGGCGCCGGCACGCCCAGGACGAGCCGGCCGAGGTTGACCGGATGCAATCCGTCGACATCCTTGGCCGGATCGATCAGCTCGAGGATCCGGTTGGCGTCGAGATGATCGGGAAGGGGCAGCTGGACGATGAAGCCCGTGCATGCCGGATCGGCGTTGAGCTCGCGTACCACCGCTTCGACCTCGGCCTGGCTCGCGTCACCGGGGAGTTCGCGACTGATGCTCGCGATGCCGACCTCGGCACTGTCGCGATGCTTGCCGGCGACGTAGATACGGCTGCCCGGATCATCACCGACCAGGATCGTCCCCAGGCCGGGGGTGGCGCCGATCGCCGTCAAAAGGGAGATCCGATCCTTCAGCTCGCTGCGGATGGCGGCGGCGGTCGAACGACCGTCGAGAACTCGGGCTCCCACAGCTACCCAGTCTTCCATGCAGGCGGCGGGAGGCCGTCGATCGCCTCAGCGGCCCAGCCCCGACGGTACGTCGTGTCTCTCTCCACCGTTGGCCGAACTCCGCTCCCCCCTGCATCACATGCCGCCCGAAATATCCGCTTTCCCGATGGGCCAGGGAGCGAAGTCGGGCCTGGCGGAGCGAAGTGGACGAAGGGATTCCGATGAGCTGCATTCTGTCCTCGCGCAGGCTGCACGGGAACTCTCCTGCACGCCGCACTAGTGGAGGAAGTGCCGCGTTCCGGTGACGTACATGGTGAGGCCGGCCGCTTGGGCGGCTTCGATCACCTCCGCGTCACGAACCGAGCCGCCTGGCTGTACGACGGCCCGTACCCCGCCATCGATCAACGCCTGAAGGCCGTCCGCGAAGGGAAAGAAGGCGTCGGATGCGGCGACCGAACCTTCCGCGCGATCGCCGGCCCTGGCAAGCGCGAGCCGTACCGCATCAACTCGATTGACCTGACCCATTCCGATGCCGACCGACGCACCGCCGGCCGCGAGCAGGATCGCGTTGGACTTCACCGACCGGACCGCCCGCCAGGCGAAGTCGAGGTCTCGCATCGTGTCGTCATCGGCAGCGGCTCCTGCCGCCAGCACCCAGGTCGCGGGATCATCGCCGGCCGCGTCCAACACGTCCCGCTGCTGCACCAGAAGACCACCACCGATCGGCCGCACCTCGACCCCGGCTGAACGGGGGTCGGGGACCGGGCAGCGAAGCAGCCGCAGACGCTTCTTCGCCCTCAACCGCTCCAGCGCAGCGGGGTCGAAATCGGGGGCGCAGACCACTTCGGTGAAGACCGCAGCGATCTGCTCGGCAAGGGCCGCGGTGACCGACCGGTTGGTGGCGATCACTCCGCCGAAGGCCGACAGCGGGTCGCTAGCGTGCGCCTTGCGGTGGGCGTCGGCGACATCGGATCCGACCGCGATCCCGCACGGATTAGCGTGCTTCATGATGGCGACGCATGGCTCGGCAAAGTCCGCAACGGCACGCCGTGCGGCGTCCGTGTCGAGATAGTTGTTGAAGGACATCGACGTGCCGCTCAACAGCGCGGCCTGGCTGAGTTCGGCCTGCGCGCTGTTGTCGGTGTAGAGAGCCGCCGGCTGGTGCGGGTTCTCGCCGTACCGCAGGGGGCCTTCAAGCCGGTAGGTCCTGCCAAGAAATCTCGGCCACGGCGAACCAGGCGACTCGTCCCGTTCCGCGAACCAGGAGGCCACCGCGACGTCGTAGGCGGCCGTATGCGCGAACGCATCGGCCGCCATGGTGCGCCTCGCGTTCTCGTCGAAACCACCGGCCGCAACCGCAGCGAGCACGTCCGCGTATCGCTGCGGTGTCACCACAACGGCGACCGTGCCGTAGTTCTTAGCCGCCGCCCTGATCATCGCCGGTCCACCGACGTCGATCTGCTCGACACACTCGGCCGGGTCGGCACCTGACCCGACCGCTTCGCTGAACGGATACAGGTTGCTGACGAGCAGGTCGAACGCCTCGATGCCGAGCTCGGCCAGCTGGCGCCGGTGGTCTCGGTTGGCGGCATCGGCGAGCAGGCCAGCGTGGATCGCCGGATGCAGCGTTTTCACCCGGCCGCCCAGGGCTTCCGGGTAACCCGTCAGCTCCTCGACCCGGGTGACCGGCACGCCGGCCGCCTCGACCGCCTCCGCGGTCGACCCGGTCGACACCAGCCGGACCCCGTTCGTGTGCAGGCCGCGGGCCAGCTCGGGAAGTCCGGTCTTGTCGTACACGCTGAGCAGCGCGCGGCTGATTGGGCGCCGTCCGGATTGGTCGAGGCTGCGATCGGGTCGGCTCGGCGGTGCACTCACGGGACGGACACCATCCTTCCGTTCACGGTCCAGCCGTCGGTCACCAACCTGCGCACCGTGTCGACGAGGAGCAGGCGCTCGACCTCTTTGATGCGTTCATGCAAGCGGGCCTCATCGTCGTCGGGCCTGACCTCCACCGGTGCTTGGGCGACGATCGGCCCGGTATCGATGCCCGCGTCGATCAGGATCACGGTGGCGCCGGTGACCTTGACCCCATGATCGAGCGTGTCCTTGACCGCGTGTGCGCCGGGAAATGCCGGCAGCAGTGCGGGATGAGTATTGATCGTCCGGCCACCGAAGCGCTGCAGGAACATCGGCCCGACCAGACGCATGAAGCCAGCGAGCACAACCAAGTCCGGGTCGTGCGCGGCCACGGCCTCGGTGAGGGCCGCGTCCCACGCCGGCCGGCCCGGATAATCCGCGAGGCGCACCACAAAGGTTGGTATGGCCGACTTGGCGGCCCGGTCGAGGGCCGGGACACCCTCGCGGTCTGAGCCGACGGCGACCACTCGGGCCGGGTACGCGGGCTCGGCCATCGCCTCGATCAGTGCTTGGAGGAGCGAACCCACCCCTGACGCAAGGACGACCAGTCGTGCCGGCAGTTTGATCGATCCGGCCAAGAGTCAGCCCTACTCCTCGTCCATCCCATACCGGCAGTTCCCAGTTTCCCGTGTCAAGTCTCTTTGCGTTGGCCCGAGTGACGTCCTTGCCACGATTTGAGTTCCAGCCTCCGGGCTGGTGAGATGATCATATTCTGAGGGATCGAGCAGCGGTGTAAGCGGATTGCCTCTGCTTTAGGGCTCCGCCGTCATGAAGGGGGCAAGATGACCACCTCGAGCTCCGAGCCGAACGACGACGCAACCGGCGGCACAGCTGGCGGTCCAGGCGCCACCCCCGCGCCGGACAATGAACCGCCGACCATGCCCGGGGATCCGTATACGGCACCGCCGTACGATGCGCCACCGCGGCAACCGCCACCGTACGGCCAGGGCCAGAGCCCTGGCGGCCCCGGCGAGCCGCTGACCCGCGACGGCGGCGGCTGGCGCCCCGGCCCGCGCAACGGCTTTGGCATCGCTGCGCTGGTCCTTGGGATCGTCTCGATCGTTCTCTTTCCTGGGCTAGGGATCATCCTCGGACTGCTCGGCATCATCTTCGGCATCCTCGGCATCCGGCTGGTCTCTAAAGGCGAGGCCACCAACAACGGAATGGCCATCGCGGGCGTTGTGCTGTCGGCGGTCGGGCTCGTGTTAGGTGCCCTCCTCGTCGGTTTCGCCGTGACGTACTGGCCGAGGGTCGACGACTGTCTGGACCGGTTTTCGACCTCGCAGCAGCGCGAGGATTGCGTCAAGGACAAACTCCCCGACTGGATGACGACCGACGACACCTAGCCGCCGGAGTCTGAGCTTTGCACGCGCGGGAACGGGAGGTCGTCGAAGTGAGCCGACCCGGCCGAGCAAACTGACGCCCGCGGTCGAGTCCGGGCGTGCCAAAGCCGCGTGGAGCCGGGCGCCGGGTGCAGCCGTCGGGCGAGGCCAAACCGTGGCGCGGCCAGGACATCCGTCGTCCCCGCGCCCGCTACCGTCCTGACTCCCCGGACCAGTACGGTACCGACGAGCGCACCAGCGCCGGCCGTTCAGACCACGGCGCTCGCCCCCGGCGAGCACCGCACGCTGATCAACGGTCGGCCGCTGGTTCTCGGCGCCGGGGCGGTTGAGCAGTTCGACGACCGGCCCGTGGTCACAGCCGGCCCGCACCGGCCGGACAGCGATACAGGCGCCGGGACCGTTGGCCCCCGCAGCGATGACTGCGGGGACCGGAGGGTAAGGAGACCGGGCCGATGGACTGGCGGGACCGCAGGATCTTCTTCGCGCTCGGCGCCGCGGCAGCGGCTGGGCTCGTCTTCGGCATGCTGCTCGGCGTCTTCGGCGGCAGCGGTGGCGACTCGACCGGCCAAGCCGCCGAGCAGAGCCAGCAACCTTCGTCAGAGCCGGCCACGCCAAAGACTGCTACCCCGACGGCGTCCACCGTGCCCACCGTCAACCCGGCCGACTACCCGGACAACGACTTCGGCTTCCTCCGCGACGTCAAGAACGAGAGCGGCCATACGGTGCTCGTCTTTGACCGCGCCATCCTGCTCACCGGAGACGCCGCCAAGGCGGAAGCGGAGAAGCAGGGGATCGAGCTCACGAACGACTACCTCATCACCAACGACAACAAGCGCCTGCGCGATCGCGTCGTCGCCGCGAAGGCGACAGCGACAGGGAGCCAAATCCTGACCGGGCAACCCGCCCCGACCACGATCGACCCACAGCAGGTCTTCGACTACGTCGGCAGCCATCGTGAGCCGCCGCTGCCGGTCTATCTCCGCTACAACAAGACGACTGGTGAGGTCACCAAGATCGAAGAGGTGTACTTCCCTTGACCTACTCGGTCATGATCGAACGCATGAGACGGGCCGTCTCGGATGGCGTCTTTCCGACCTTTACCCCCACCGCCTCCAGCGCCTCCTTCTTGGCCTGCGCGGTGCCGGCCGAGCCGGACACGATCGCACCGGCGTGGCCCATGGTCTTGCCTTCCGGCGCGGTGAAGCCGGCCACGTAGCCGACGACCGGCTTGGTGACGTTGGCCTTGATGAAGTCTGCGGCCCGCTCCTCCGCGTCGCCGCCGATCTCGCCGATCAGCACGATCGCGTCCGTGTCCTGGTCGTCCTGGAAGGCCGCCAGACAGTCGATGTGCGTGGTGCCGATCACCGGGTCTCCACCGATACCGACGCAGGTCGAGAAACCGATGTCGCGCAGCTCGTACATCATCTGGTAGGTCAGCGTGCCCGATTTGCTCACCAGCCCGACCCGCCCGGGTTTGGTGATGTCGGCTGGGATGATGCCCGCGTTCGACTGACCAGGCGTGATGACTCCAGGACAGTTGGGACCGACGATCCGGGTGGTGCCCGCCTTTTGGGCGTACGCGAAGAACTCGGCGGTGTCGTGGACCGGAATGCCCTCAGTGATCACCACGACAAGAGGCAGCCCGGCGTCGGCCGCCTCGACCACGGCGCCCTTCGCGAACGGCGGCGGGACAAAGATGACAGAGACGTCCGCGCCGGTCTCCGCGACGGCCTCCTTGACGGTGCCGAAAACGGGAAGAGACGTACCGCCGAAGTCGAGGTGCTGGCCGGCCTTGCGCGGGTTGGTGCCGCCGACGATTCGGGTGCCGGCATTGAGCATCCGCTGGGTATGCCTGCGGCCCTCAGCGCCGGTGATGCCCTGGACGAGGACTTTGCTGCTCTCGGTGAGGAAGACCGCCACTGTGTTCCCGCCCTTATCGCGCCGCTGCGTTGCTCGCGAGCTCGGCCGCGCGGTGCGCGGCACCGTCCATCGTGTCCACCATCTCGACGATGTCGTGCTCCGCCTCGTCGAGGATCCGGCGGCCGACCGCCGCGTTGTTGCCGTCGAGCCGTACGACCAGCGGTTTGGTTATCTCCTCGCCTTGCGACGTGAGCATGTCGATCGCCTGGACGATGCCGTTCGCGACCTCGTCGCAGGCGGTGATGCCACCGAAGACGTTGACGAAGACACTGCGCACCGAATCGTCGGATAGGACGATGTCCAGGCCGTTAGCCATGACCTCAGCGGAGGCGCCGCCGCCGATATCGAGGAAGTTGGCGGGCTTCACCCCGCCGTACTCCTCCCCCGCGTAAGCGACCACGTCAAGCGTGCTCATGACGAGGCCCGCACCGTTTCCGATGATGCCAACTTCGCCGTCGAGCTTGACGTAGTTGAGGTCCTTCTCGTTGGCGCGTTCCTCGAGTGGGTCTACTGCGTGCGTGTCGGCGTAGGCCTGGAATAGCTCCGCGTGCCTGAAGCTCGCGTTGTCGTCCAGCGTCACCTTTGCGTCCAGGGCGAGGATCCGGCCGTCGCCGGTCTTGACCAGCGGGTTCACCTCCACGAGCGTCGCATCCTCGGCCGTGAATACCCGCCAGAGAGTGACCAGGACCTCAGCCACCTGCTCCCTGATGTCAGCGGGGAAGTTCGCCGCGTCCACGATCTCCCGTGCCTTGGCCAGATCGACGCCGGTCAGCGGGTCGACCGCGATCTTGGCGAGCGCCTCCGGCTTGGTGGCCGCCACCTCCTCGATGTCCATGCCGCCCTCGACCGAGGCCATGGCCAGGAAGGTGCGGTTCGCACGGTCGAGCAGGTAGGAGACGTAGTACTCGTCGGCGATGTCGGCGGTCTCGGCAAGCATGACCTTGCGGACAACGTGACCCTTGATATCAAGGCCGAGGATCTCTCCGGCCTTCGCCGCGGCGTCGTCGGGGCTGGTGGCCACCTTGATTCCGCCGGCCTTCCCGCGTCCGCCGGTTTTCACCTGCGCCTTCACGACGACACTCCGGCCGAGCCGCTCCGCGGCCTGCCGCGCCTCCTCCGGGCTGGCGGCGACGTCCCCGTCGAGGACTGGCACGCCATGCTTGGCGAAGATCTCTCTTGCCTGGTATTCGAACAGATCCACGGGCTTCGTCCTCGTACGTGAGAGACCGTCATCCGGCCGCAGCGAAGAGACCAAACGGCAGGTCGCAACGGCGGCGCTCCGGTCTGGACACTAACCCTGTCGCCACCACGGCGGGAAACCGGGTCGGCCAACGAACCGCCACGACGGGGGCACGGCGGTGGCTAGGCGACCTTGACGAAGATATGGGCTGCCATGCTGCTGGCCAGCTCGGCGGTCTCGCCGCCGCTTCCCACCAAGATCCCACCAGGCGAGAGTGTCGCCGTGACTCGTTCACCTGGCATCGCCCCGGCTCGCCGCAACCCGGCCATGACATGTTCGTCGGTCTGGATCGGCTCGCCGAGACGGCGCACGGTTACCTTGACCCCGCTCGCATCGGCAACGTCGGACAAGGGCGCCACACCGTCCAAGAACAGGCTGGCAGCACCTGACTCCCCGAGCTCATCGAGCCCGGGGATCGGCGTGCCATAAGGCGACTCCTTGGGATGGCCGAGCAGCTCGAGCAGCCGGCGCTCGACGGCCTCGGACATGACGTGTTCCCAGCGGCAGGCCTCGGCGTGCACCTGCTCCCACTCGAGGCCGATCACGTCCACTAGCAGGCATTCGGCCAGCCGATGCTTACGCATAACCCTCGTTGCGTGTGCTCGTCCCACGTCGGTCAGCTCAAGATGGCGGTCGCCCGCCAGGCCGACCAGCCCGTCGCGCTCCATCCTGGCCACCGTCTGGCTCACCGTCGGGCCGCTTTGCTGGAGCCGTTCGGCGATGCGGGCCCGCATCGGCACAACGCCTTCCTCCTCCAGCTCGTAGATCGTCCGGAGGTACATCTCGGTGGTGTCGATCAGTTCACTCACGGGCTTCGCTCGCTCAGGGTCGATTGGCCGGCGTCGAGCCGGGGCCGCTCCTGCAGGGGGATTTTCATTGTTACTCACAGCAGCCACAACGTGTGCAGGTACGCCGCGTGCCGATGTCCGAGAAGATCAGGGAAGGTTAGCCTGAGTCAGGTGAGCGAGCGCAAACGATCAACCCCAACGCCCGGCGAGGCAAGCTCGGCAACCGAGGTGGCCCGATGAACGACATTGAACGCCCGGGCGCGCAGGACTGGGTGCCAGCGGGCGCCGATATCGACCAGCTGCGGTCGGCCGCGCGGGACTGCCGCGGCTGCGAACTGTACAAGGACGCCACCCAGACCGTCTTCAGTCAGGGAGACCCGACCGCCCGGGTCGTGCTCGTCGGCGAACAGCCAGGTGATCAGGAGGACCGGCAGGGCGTTCCGTTCGTCGGTCCGGCCGGGCGGCTGCTGGACCGCGGGCTGGTGGAGGCCGGGATCGACCGGTCCGACGCCTACGTGACGAACGCGGTGAAACACTTCCGCTTCAGCCGGTCAGGACCAGGCAAGCGGCGGCTGCACCAGACGCCTGATGTCGCCCACATCAATGCCTGTAAACCATGGCTCGAGGCCGAACTCGCGATTCTCGACCCGGAGGTCGTGGTCATCCTCGGTGCCATTGCCGGTCGGGCACTGCTCGGGCCGAGTTTCCGGGTGACGAAACAGCGCGGGACCTTGATCCCAATGCCGAGTCGCGACGATGAGGACTTCGCTCGTAAGGGCGGCTTCATGGTCCCGACCGTCCATCCATCGGCAGTCCTGCGGGCCGACGACCCGGACACCGCCTACGCGGCCTTCCTCGCCGACCTCCGGGTCGCCGCCGAGGCTCTCCCCTAACCAGCCCCGGCTAAGCGGCCATAGAGGTGTACGTGCCGGCGGTCCAGCCACCTGCAGGAACTAGCGGTTTGTCCGCGAGGATCACGGCGCGAGCCGCTCCACGATCCACCCGTCGGTGCCTGTGCCTGCACCGCTCCCGTCCGGCCCGACTGGTCCGCTGATTCTCCGATAGCGCAACCGGTCGTGCAGCCTGCTCTCCCGTCCCTGCCAGAACTCGATCGCCTCGGGCCGTACCCGGAAGCCACCCCAGAAGTCGGGGACCGGTACCTCTACGCCGTCCGGCCAGTGTGCGGCCAGCATCGCGAAGCGGCGGTCAAGTTCAGTCCTCGAAGCAACCACGGACGACTGGCGGGAAGCCCAGGCACCGAGTTGGGAGTCTCGCGGGCGGATACGGAAGTACGCCGCGCTCTGCTCTGCGCTGATCCTGGACGCCGAGCCGTACACGATCACCTGGCGGTCCAGTGCGTGCCAGGGGAAGAGCAGCGAGGCTTCGGGGTTCACGGCCAGATCCCGCGCCTTGCGCGAGCTGTAGTTCGTATAGAAGACGAAGCCGGTCGCGTCGTAACCCTTGAGCAGTACGGTCCGCAGGCTGGGCCGCCCGTGCTCGTCAGCGGTGGCAAGGACCATGGCGTTCGGCTCGGGCAGCTCGGCCGCGACGGCGGCTGCGAGCCAGCCGGTGAACTGGCTGAACGGATCCGGCTCGAGGTCCGCCTCGGCGATGCCGACCCGCCGGTAGGTCCGCCGCATCGCCGCCAGATCTTTGGTATCCACGACCGCTCCTCGCCCTGCGCGGGCCCGATGCCGCCCCCGCGAGGTCCGTCGTCCTCGCTCAGCATCATGATCTCGCGTCACCTCGGACTCGATCGATGGACCCTCGGCCCGGCCGAGCCGCTCTCCTGCAAGATCGGTGGACAGTGGGCCAAACAAAGCGACCGATTCGTCCTCGGTGGCGGGGCCATTGATGTGGGCGGCGGCGAGACGCGTGCTCGGTGGCGGTTGGTTAATGTCCGGGTCGGGGCAGATATGTACGGTCCATGGTCCACCGTTAAGCCGAGGGATCGCCCCACAGGATGCTCGATACTCGATCACCCGCTGCCGCCACCCGTGCTAAGCGTTAAGAATGGTCCCGGCCGCGACGTGGAAAGCTCCGTTCGA
>DASYTV010000120.1:0-2919 GCA_036001885.1 Actinomycetes bacterium | reverse complement strand
GCGGGGCAGGCTGGGGAAGGTCTACGGGAGGCGCTCGACAACTCACCCAAGCGCAGGACGATCTCGCCGAAGCACGGAACCGGCTCGCCCGAGCGATCGCAGGCGCGGCCATGTCCGGCATGACCCAGGACGAGATCGTCGACCTGACCGGCTACGCCGCGGACCGGGTGCTGCGGATCTGCACCGATGCGGGCTATCGCGGAGACTGAGCGATTCGCATAGCCTGCTGCGCCGTGGCTGCGGCTCAGGACAAGTGGTGCTCGGGGCTGATTGACCGTTGTCTTGACCCAGGGGACTGGGCGACCTGGGCGAGCGCGCTCATCGGAGGCGTGGCACTTGTATTGAGCACCGTGGCCGTGTTTTTTGCTGCCCGTGCCGCTACAGCAGCGGCGAGAGCAGCGCGGGACCCGTGGAAGCCCCGGTGTTGAACGCGGGCTGAACACGGGTCACCGCCCCGCCCCCTCGGCAGAGCCTTGCGGCCGGAGCAGCTCGACGATCTGGGCTGCCGCGGCGGCGTGGACCTCGTACCGGACGTGCGTGTACAGGTCCTGGGTGATGCGCGTGGTCGAGCGCCGAGCCGGTCGGACACGACCTTGACATCGAGCCCGGCCTCTAGGCCCAGCACGCTGCGGTGTGGCGGCACACCCGTGATAAGAATCGCGAGCATCCGCATGCTCGGCGTACACGTGGCTCGGCCGGTTGGTTCCAGACACCCCCATCGCCGACCGCTTGGGTCGGCCGGTTCGGGGTAACAAGCAGGCCTACTCCTATATTGAGGAGAAGACGATGCTGATCCTCGGCGTCCTGTTGCTCCTGGCCGTTGTGGCTCTCGGGGTGGCAGCAATCGGCGGCGGCAGCGGCACGATCAACTTCGATGTACTCAACAACACGATCGAGTCGACGGGTGCGCAAGCCTTCCTGGTCGGCGCCGCAGCCGGTGTGGCCGCGGTCGTAGGGCTTTGGCTGATACGCGGTGGCAGCCGGGGCGCCTACTCCCGCCGGCGGGAGCTACGTCAGCTACGCCGGTCTCAGCGTGCCCAGCGTGCCGCCGAGGAGCGGGCCGAGCGTGGGCGGGAGCAGACCGACCGCGAGCAGACCGACCGGGAGCAGACCGACCGGGAGCAGACCGACCGCGAGAAGGCTGCGCACGAGGAGGTCTAAGGATTCAGCTCAACCAAGACACGCCAGCCCCGCACCAAGACACGCCCTGATGACGCTGCCCGTTGCGGCGGCGGCCTGGAACGCGATCCCGCTCAACGGTGAGGTGGGGCACCGGGATCTGCCTGCACTCTCTGATCGGCCGATAACGAGTCGGCGCCTGGCAATCGTCGCCGGACACGATCCCGCCATCGCACCAACGACTCGCCGATGCGCCTCCGCGCTGACCTGCGGGGTGGGTGTGAGCGCCGAGCAAGCGTCGTTACCTCGGCTGTCAGCTCAGACAGGGCATTGTCCTGACGCTTCCAGTCGCGGTCGAACTGGTCTTCGGTGAAGTCGCGCTGCGGGAGATTCCAAAAGGTGCACATCGCTGCCTGGTGATCGAAGCGCGTCCAGCGGCGTTGCAGGTCTGTCAGCTCGATGGCGACCTGGTCAAGGCTGACGATGCGATCCACTAGCCACCCTGCGCGCACACGGGCTGCCGCCTTATATCTGGCGATCGACTCACTCGCGTCCTCTTGCGTCTTCCGCAATATGTCCTCGGGCGAGTCGGAGTCGGCATAGTCCTTGTGGAGCCGCTGCATCACATAAGCGTCCCGTTGTGCGGCGGTTGCGAGGGCTGGGATCTCCGCGGTCAACAGTTCCCCGAGTGCTAGAACGTCACGTTCCCACCTCTCCTCTCGACGCTTTCTACGCTCGACACGCGGCACGATCCACAACTGGATGGCCATGCTGAACACGAATGCGAAGAGCGCGCCAAGGACGATGAGTAACAGCCGATCTCCAAGAGACGCCTGCTCGGGCTCCACAGCGGAGAATCTAACCAACCGCGGGCCAGGCCCGACGGTTCGCCACGGCTGACCGGCCCCTCCCCGTGGCAAGGCGGCTACCCGGACTGCCCTAGTGGCCCGTCCTGCTCGTGCCCGTCCGCTTGCCCGCGTACCGCTCGAGTGCAGCGAGGATGACAGCGGTGACCGTGGTTCCCTCCGCTGCGGCCCGAGCCTGGGCGGGGGCTCCACTCTGCGCCGACCCCCCACAACCGAGACCCCACCAACGGCCAACCACCCCGCGCCAAGACACGCGATCCGATGACAGCGGAGAGGCGTCCTCCGCTGTCAATCCGAGCGCTTGCCCTTGTACGGGTTGGCTCGTCCTTGTGCGGGTGTGGGTCGTCTCAGTCGCCGCTGATGCCGGGGTACCGACCGACCTACTTTCCGGCGAACTTGGACAGATCGACCACCTGGTCGGGCGGCGGTGCCTGCACGTCGACCGGCTCGTTCCACTCGAGGAAGTCGAGTGCACCTTGGCCGGTGTCGCTTTGGGCCTGCACCGGGTACGGCTCGCCCTCGGTGGCCACGTAGAGCGTTTCGTTGTTGGCCTTCTCGACGACACCGACGACGTTCAGGCCCCGGACTGTCTTGGTCTCGGTTTTGGTGAGGCCGCCCTCGGGAGTGAGAGCCTTGTCGATGAAGCGGTTGAAGGTGGCGAGGGTGCTGACCGACTCGAAGCCGGCGGCCTGCGGCGGGATCTTTACCCACCTGTCGCCGAGCAGCTCGCCCGCCCGGCTGTCCCCGGTGAGCCCGGTCCAGGTGTCGCTGGACGCCTTGAAGAAGAGGTCCTGGCCCTGGAAGACGAGCTGAATCGCCTGCCCGTTCTGTGTCACGGTGCCGACGGTGCCGGCATCGCGGTTGTATCGGAGGTCGACGGCGGTGCCGCTGTCCGAGGTGGCGACCGTTCCCTTTAGATGCACCGACGATGCGG
>DASYTV010000119.1:0-4865 GCA_036001885.1 Actinomycetes bacterium | reverse complement strand
CTGTCTCCGGAGCCGGTCGAGGGGGGAGCGGCCGCAACTCCAGAGCCGGAGGCAGTCGTCGATGCCTGACCTCGAGGTGGTGTCCTACCGGCCGGAGCCGGTCGATTTCGCGTGGACGTTCGGCGGGGTCAGGCCGGTGCGGTCGATCCGGCCCGGCACAGTGCTCGAGGTCTGGACCGAGGACGCGTTCGGCGGGAAGGTACGCGGTCCGGACGACCTCGTGAGTCGCGTCATCGAGTTCCCGTTCGTGAACCCGCAGACCGGTCCGTTCTACGTCGAGGGCGCACAGCCGGGCGACACGCTCGCCGTGCATTTCGTCTCGATCATGCCGTCTCGTGGTTTCGCGGCGTCCTCGACGATCCCGTTCTTCGGCGCGCTGACGGGCACCGGCCCGCTCCATACCGCAACTCTGCAAGAGCCATTGGACGAGCGAGTCTGGATCTACGAGGTCGACACGAAGGCGTGGACGGTCACCTACCGCGCCGGCCGCGGTGACTTCACCGTCACCCTGCCGATGGACCCGATGCACGGCACGGTCGGCGTGGCGCCGGCCGCCTTCGAGGCGCGGTCCTCGCTGGTGCCCGACGCGCACGGCGGAAACATGGATACACCGGAGATGCGCGCCGGGACGACCTGCTATCTCGGCGTCAACGTCGACGGTGCCCTGTTCTCCCTCGGCGACGGGCACTGCCGGCAGGGGGAGGGCGAATCCTGCGGTGTCGCTGTCGAGTCCGCGATGGACACTGTGGTCATCGTCGATCTGATCAAGAATGCGATCACGCCGTGGCCGCGCTTGGAAAGCGACGGATACGTGATGAGTACCGGCTCGGCGAGACCGCTCGAAGACGCGTTCCGCATCAGCCAGGTCGACCTCGTGACCTGGATGGCCGCGAGCTTCGGCTTCGATCCGCTGGACGCATATCAGCTCGTCACGCAGATCGCTGAGACGCCCGTAGCCAATGTTTGCGATCCCAACTACACCGTCGTGACCAAGGTGCAAAAGCAGTACCTCCCCGGGGTGGCCGTGTACGGAGGCATCCATCAGCGTCTCCGTGAGATGGCGAGCGCGTACACCGCAGTCCGCGGCTGATCCGCGCATTGCCGCCCGAGTCAGAGCTCGACGGCCCCTCCGACGGGGATCCGCTGGTAGTCGGTGTTGCTGTGGTCGCTCATCCAGCGATCGGTGAGCTGGAGTCCGGCCTCGGTGAGGATCGCGTCATGGATCGAGTACGCCCGGCGCGGTCCCACCCGGCGGACGAAGTCGATCGCCTCGCCGACCTTCAGCCATGGTCCAGCGGTGGGCACGAGCAGGGTCTCGACCTCTGCCTCTGGCGTGGCGAAGGCGTCGCCCGGGTGGTAGATGCCGTCTACGACGAAGCCAAGGTTCGCCGCGTCGGGCAATCCCGCAAAGGTGATCGCGTGCCGGTCTCCGCAGGTCCGTACGGTGAACCCAGCCGCCTCGAACTCCTCCCCCGATCCGACGGCGGTAACGGCTTCGCCAAGGTCGGCCAGTTGCTTCGCGACATCCGCGTTGGTCCAGACGTGCAGCGCCGGGTTCGCGTCCACGGCGGCGCGCAGGCCGTCGGGGTCGACGTGGTCGAAGTGCTCGTGGGTCACAAGCACGCCGTGCGCGCCGTCGAGTGCTTCGGGCTCGGCCCAGATACCGGGATCGATCACCAGCACATTGCCGTTGCGTTCCAGTCGTACGCACGCGTGCGTGTACTTGATCAGCCTCATGACGATCACCTTAGTGTGAGGTCAGGGCACGACCGTGACCGGCCAGCGGCCGGATTTGACCAGCCGAACGGCGAGCGATCCCGCGAACCGGTGCCCGGCCCACGTCGACGCACCGACAACGATCGCGTCGGCCTTGATCTCGGTCGCCATCCGGCACATCTCCGCGAACGGGTCGCCTCGCCTGGTGACGAAGGTCAGGGCGATGCCAAGTTCCTCTGCCCGGCTCTCGGCCATCTCCCGCAGGTCCTTGGCCATCTCCTCGCTGGTCTGGTAGAGCATCGCGAGAGCAGCCGGGGACATGCTGGCGAACCGACTTAGTGAGACGACGAAGAGCACAACCAGCCTGGCTCCCTGCCTGCGTGCCAGGCCACCGGCGTACGCTCCTGCCCGCATGGACGTCTCCGACCCGTCCACACCGACCAGAATCACTTTTGGCCCGTCGGTACCGAGCTCGAAGGAATGCACCGCTGGCCCGTCCACGCGACGCAGTATGGACCAAATAGTGCCCAACCAGCCTCCCCAGCCGCAGGTCAAGGTGCGTCTCGTGTCGCCGGCTCAGAGTCGGGGAGAATAAGGAGGGTGTGACACCGGGACGCGAAGTTGCGGCACCTCGATCCGGCGGCGCGGCCACGCCTCGGAGCGCGGGGCTGCGGGAAGGGACCACACACCCTAAATGCAGATCATGGACGCGGTAGCCCTCGTGACCGGAGCCTCCTCCGGTCTGGGTGCTGCCACGGCCGAGCGACTGTCGGCCGCCGGTGCCCAGGTGCTGGTCCACGGCCGGGACGAAGTGCGGCTCGCGGAGTTGGCACACAGCCTCAAAGCCACGCCACTCGCAGCAGATCTTGCCGAGCCGGAGGCCGTCCAGCGGCTGGCCAAGGCGGCACTCGAGGCCGCCGGACGGGTCGACATCCTCGTCAACAATGCCGGCCTCGGGTGGGCCGGGCGGTTCGCTGCGATGCCTGACCCGGCGGTGGCCGACCTGGTCGCCGTCAACCTGACCGCGCCCATAGCCCTTACCAAGGCGTTGCTTCCTGGCATGCTTGCCGCGGATCGCGGCCGCATCATTTTCGTGACGTCGATTGCCGGCCGGACTGCTGTCGCCGGCGAGGCCGTCTACGCCGCGACCAAGGCGGGCCTCGACCTGTTCGCCGAGAGCCTGAGCCTCGAGCTCTACGGCACGGGAGTGGGTGTGGGTGTGTTCGTGCCTGGCGTCGTGGACACCCCGTTCTTCCAGCGGCGTGGGCTCCCCTATCAGCGGAGCAGGCCACGCCCGCGACCGGTGGCGCAGGTTGCCGATGCGCTGGTACAGATGATCGCAACTGATCGTTCCGAGCGATACGCACCGCGCTGGCTGCGGCTCCCGGTCGTGGTGCGGGCGGCGGTGCCCGGCTCCTACCGGCGTCTGGCCGCCCGGTTCGGCGAGACTCCCAAGCTGGCGGCAGATGATTCGGTCCCTGATCGATCACCTGGCACAGAGGGCTGAGGGTGGAGGGACGGATGCTCTTCGTCGTATTCCTCAGCGTGCTGGCGGCCTTTCTCTTCGCTTTGTCGGCAGCGGTCCAGCAGCGTGCGGCTCAGCAGAACTCGCGGCCGTACTCAGCGTCGCGGGGTAGCCCACGGCTCCTGATCGTCTTTCCGCCGCTGATCCGCCTTACCCGCCGGCTGGTTCGTTCCCCACTCTGGCTCGCCGGCTGGGCCGTCAACCTCGTCGGCTTCATGGCCCAGGCCGTTGCCCTGCACCTTGGGTCAGTTGCGGTGGTACAGGTGCTGCTCGTGACGCAGCTACTCTTCGCGCTCCCGCTGGCCGCGGCCTGGAATCACCGGCGGCTCACGCGATGGGACTGGCTCGCGGCCACCGCGGTCTGCGGCGGTCTGGCCGTCTTCCTCGCGGTGCGTGGCATTGCACCGCTCGATGCCGATCCCGATCGATGGCGGGCATTCCTCGCCGTCGTGTCTGCGGCGGGGCTGGTCTGCTTGCTAGTCGCGGCGGCCGCCGGACGACCTCCCTTCCAGCATGCGTTTCTGATCGCCACAGCCGCGGGCGTGTGCTTCGCGATCACTGCGGTTATGATCAAACTGACCGCCACCGACCTGGTTGACCGTGGCGTCGTGGCCACTGCGCTGGACTGGCCCGGCTATGTGTTGGCGGCGTCAACGTTCACCGGCCTGGTGCTCGAGCAAGGCGCATTCGCCACCGGATCGCTGGCCACCGCAGTGGCGGCGATGACCATCACCAACACTCTCGTTAGCTATACAGTTGGCGTCCTGGCCTTTCACGTGGTGCTTCCGACGAGTCCTGGTGCACTTGCTGCTCTTGCCGGAGCCGGCGCGTTGATATGCCTCGGTGTCATCGGACTGGCGCAGTGTCAACAGCGACAACAACCAGCGGAGTCCCCGGCGGCTCCCGCGTACGCGGAGGAGCCCGCACGGTGACCGGAACGGCAGCAGAACAGGCCGAGCCCGATGTCGTCATCGAGGTCGGCAACTGGCGGCCGATCCTGCTGCGCGCCGGGCGGCTCTTCGTCGAAACGGTGCTCGTGCCGACCGGGCTCTTCTATGTCCTTCTCCACACGGCCGGCTTGGTCGCCGCTCTGGCAGGCGTCATCGGCTGGTCCATCTTCGTCGTCGGCGGCCGCTGGATCCTGGGGCACCGGCTGCCGGGGACCTTGCTCGTCTGCGCCGGCGTCCTCTGCGGGCGAGCGTGTGTCGCACTCTTGCTGACCAGCGCGGTCGTTTATCTCATGCAGCCCGTCGTCGGCTCGGTCCTCATGGCCCTGCTCTTCCTGGGCAGCGCGGCCGTCGGCCGACCGGTTACCGTCCGCCTCGCCCGGGACTTCATCGAGCTCCCCGCCCAGCTGTTTCAGCGGCGCGGGGTGCGGCGGATGTTCGCGCAGGTCGCCGTCGTTTGGGGTGGGTCGCGCCTGCTGGACGCCGGGATGACCGTGGTCTTCCTGCGCTGGGGCATTGACGCCGGGCTGCTCTCGCGTGGTGTCTTCAGCGGTGTGCTCACCGCGCTGACGATTCTCGGCTGCGGCTACTGGGGTTGGCGCAGCTTGCGCCGGCTACCCGGCATCACCCTTCGCTGGAGCCACCGTCCGTAGTGGCGAACGGAGTGATCAGGTCGG
>DASYTV010000118.1:0-2998 GCA_036001885.1 Actinomycetes bacterium | reverse complement strand
GTCGCCGACTCCGGCATGTTGACGGTCTTGGAGATGGCGCCGGAGATGAACGGCTGGACTGCCGCCATCATCCGTACGTGGCCCATCGGGGCGATGGACCGCTCCCCCATCGCGCAGTCGAAGACGCTGTAGTGCTCGGGCTTGAGGCCCGGCGCGTCCATGATGTGGCCGTGCTCGGAGATGTACTCGATGATCGCCTCGACCTGCTCCTCGGGGTAGCCGAGGCTGCGCAGCGCGCGGGGCACGGTCTGGTTGACGATCTGCATCGAGCCGCCGCCGACGAGCTTCTTGAACTTGACCAGGGCCAGGTCGGGCTCGATACCGGTGGTGTCGCAATCCATCATCAAGCCTATGGTCCCGGTGGGAGCGAGCACCGCGGCCTGGGCATTGCGCCAGCCGTTCGTCTCGCCGATCTTGTTGCCGCTCTGCCACTGCTTGGTGGCCTCACGGACGATCTCGGTCGCGACCGCGCCCTGCGGGCGGATCGCGTCGTTCGCGGCGGCGTGCTTGCGCATCACCCGCTTGTGCGCCTCCGCGTTGCGGGCGTAGCCGTCATAGGCGCCCACGGCGCCGGCCAGCTCGGCGGAGCGACGGTACGCCGTACCCGTCATCAGCGACGTGATGGCGGCGGCGAGGCCGCGGCCGCCCTCCGAGTCGTACGGCAGGCCGGACGCCATCAGCAGCGCGCCCAGGTTCGCGTACCCGATGCCCAGCTGGCGGTACGCGCGGGTGGTCTCGCCGATCTTCACGGTCGGGAAGTCCGCGAAGCAGATCGAGATGTCCATCGCGGTGATGATGTACTCGACGCTCTTGACGAACTTCTCCACCTCGAAGCCGCCGTCGGCCCGGAGGAACTTCAGCAGGTTGAGCGACGCGAGGTTGCAGGACGAGTCGTCCAGCGACATGTACTCCGAGCACGGGTTCGAGGCGGTGATCCGGCCCGTCTCGGGGTTGGTGTGCCAGTCGTTTATCGTGTCGTCGTACTGCAAGCCTGGATCCGCGCACTCCCACGCGGCCTGGGCGATGTCGCGGAACAGCTGCTTCGCGTCGACGGTCTCGATGACCTCGCCGTGCAGCCGGCCCCGCAGGTCGAACGAGCCGCCTTCCTCGACCGCGCGCATGAATTCGTCGCTGACGCGGACCGAGTTGTTGGCGTTCTGGTATTGCACGCTGACGATGTCTGAGCCGCCGAGGTCCATGTCGAACCCGGCGTCGCGCAGCGCGCGGATCTTGTTCTCCTCGCGCGCCTTGGTGAAGACGAACTCCTCGATGTCCGGGTGGTCGACGTCGAGGATGACCATCTTCGCCGCGCGACGCGTGGCACCGCCGGACTTGATCGTGCCCGCGCTGGCGTCCGCGCCGCGCATGAAGCTGACCGGGCCACTGGCGGTGCCGCCGGAGGAGAGCAGTTCCTTGCTTGAGCGGATCCGCGACAGGTTGACGCCGGAGCCGGAGCCGCCCTTGAAGATCAGCCCCTCCTCCTTGTACCAGTCCAGGATGGAGTCCATCGAGTCGTCGACCGAGAGGATGAAACAGGCGCTGACCTGCTGCGGTGACGAGGTGCCGACGTTGAACCAGACCGGCGAGTTGAAGCTGAACACCTGGTGCAGCAGCATCCAGGTCAGCTCGTGGTCGAAGATCTCGGCATCGGCCGGTCCGGCGAAGTAGCCGTTCTCCTCGCCCGCCCGGCGATAGGTGCCGACCACCCGGTCGATGAGCTGCTTGAGCGACCACTCGCGCTGCGGCGTCCCGACGGCGCCGCGGAAGTACTTCGTGGTGACGATGTTCGCGGCGTTGACACTCCACGAGGTCGGGAACTCGACGCCCCGTTGCTCGAAGTTGATCGAGCCGTCGCGCCAGTTGGTCATGACGATGTCACGACGCTCCCACTCCACCTCGTCGTACGGGTGGACGCCCTCGGTCGTCCAGACCCGTCCGACACGCAGCCCCCCGACCGGCGCGCTCGCGCCGCTCGCGCGGCCGCGCTGCCTACCTGCTGTGGTGCCGTCCCCGGCCATGGTGCTCCCCTCGTTGTTGCCGCTCAGTTGTTGCGTGTACTAGTTCCCGGTCGTATTGATCTTGGGTCCGCGGGCGCCCGGCCGGGTCGCGACGGCGTGTCGCACCGAGGCCTCCCGCACCACCGTGGCCTCGCGGAGCGCGGCGATCTCCTTCTCAAACTCGTCCAGCGAGTCGAACGACTTGTAGACGCTCGCGAAGCGCAGGTAGGCGACCTGGTCGAGCTCGCGCAGTGGCCCGAGGATGGCCAGGCCGACCTCATGGCTGGGAATCTCGGCCGCACCCTTGGCCCGGACGGTCTCCTCGACCTTCTGCGCGAGCAGCGCGATCGAGTCCTCGTCGACGGGCCGGCCCTGGCAGGCCTTGCGGACGCCGCTCATGATCTTCGTACGGCTGAACGGCTCGGTGACGCCGCTGCGCTTGACGACGGCGAGCACCGCCTCCTCGACGGTGGTGAACCGCTTGCCGCACTCCGGACACGAGCGACGACGACGGATCAGCTGGCCGTCGTCGGCCTCGCGCGAGTCGACCACGCGCGAGTCGGCGTGCCGGCAGTACGGGCACCGCACGGCAGTCCTCCTATCGCCAAGATGTGGATCACCACAGCGGTCTCCGAGCACGTTATTGAGAGCTCTGACCCGGGGCTCTAACCCCAACCTATGGATGACTTACACCATTGTAACTACTAGATGTTGGGGTTGACGTTATGCCGCCGCGCACTCGGACGCAAGCTAAACGGGGTGTCGGCGCGCCGTAATTTCCGACTCAACACGACCGGTGCGGCGGCGGTTACCGGTTGCTTCGTTTGTCCGCCGTCCGGGCCGCCGGTGGGTCGCACGGAGCGACCCGGGGATCGGGCGACGCTGGCATGATGCGGCGTCTGCACGCGGTGGTCCCAGCATGATGCGGCGTCCGCGCGCGGGGGTCCCAGCATGATGCGGCGTCCGCGCGCGGTGGTCCCAGCATGATGCGGCGTCCGCGC
>DASYTV010000117.1:0-1528 GCA_036001885.1 Actinomycetes bacterium | reverse complement strand
CCGTGCCAGATGTCGGCGTGCTCGGCGGTGTAGCGGAGCGTCTTCCGTTCACCGCCACCGCCGACCAGGATCGGAATCTGCCTGGTCGGAGGTGGATTCAGCTTGCTCCATCTGCGCTTGATCCGTGGAAGCGCTTCGCTGAGGGCAGCGAGGCGGCTGCCAGCGGTACCGAACTCATAGCCGTACTCGCGATAGTCCTTCTCGAACCAGCCCGCGCCGATCCCGAGGATCAGTCGGCCACCGCTGATGTTGTCGACGGTTCTTGCCATGTCGGCGAGCAGGTCTGGATTCCGGTAGCTGTTGCAGGTGACGAGCGCCCCGATTTCAGCCCGGCTAGTGGCCTCTGCCCAGGCGCCGAGCATCGTCCAGCACTCGAGGTGCTTCCCATTCGATGGGCCGTAGAGCGGGAAGAAGTGATCCCAGTTGAAGATGATGTCGGCGCCGGCCTCCTCGGCTTCGGCTACGGCTCGTCTGATATCGCTGTAGTCGGCGTGCTGAGGTTGGAGCTGCACGCCAATCCGCACATCTGCAGTCACCCGACCTATTGTGGCGTGTGCATCACCGTTGTCTCGCGTCACGTCGACTTATGAGCACGGCCGGGCCGCATCCCTATGAGATCGACCGGCTGCCCAACGACGCCGACTAGCCACGACAAGCCACCGCCATCCGCGCCGGACCTGCGCAAGTCCGTGGCCGCCGAGGCATCGGAGGAGGCTCCAGCAGGTGTTGACGGCGCGCGCCGCTAAGTGAGCTGCTCGATCTTGCGCCAGCCGTCGCCGAGCTCGAGCATCCGACGCAATGTCGAGAGGAAAGCTTGCCAACCAAGCTGGTAGCCGCTCGCCGGAGCCGCCGCGGCCGTGCTCAGCGGCGGCGCCGTTCGGGTCAATTCCATGGGCCGGCGGAGTGATTTGCCCATCAGGCGGGCCTAGCGCGCAGCATGGTTGGCTATCGCGATGCCGCTGATGCCGGCTGGTAGGTCGCGATGATGACGCCGGTGGTCGTCATCACGGGGCCGACCAGCCTGAGCGGTGTCGCAGGGACGCCATCTCGAAACAGCTGCCGTCCCGATCCCAACACCAGCGGGTGGATCAGGAGGACGAACTCGTCGACCAGGTTGTGCTGCATCAACGACTGGATCAGCCCGCCGCTGCCCAGCACGACGATGTCCTGGCCCGGCTGCTCTTTGAGCCTTGCCACGGCTCGGGCGGCGTCGCCCTCCAGCAGGGTGGAGTTGCGCCACGGCAGCGGCTCGCTCAGCGTCGTTGACGCCACGTACTTCTGGGTGTTGTCGAGCACGTCGGTGAACGGGTTGTCCTCCTGGCTGGGCCAAAAGGAGAAGAAGTCCTCATAGGTTCGACGGCCCAGGAGCAGCTCGGTACGGCCCATCCCCTTGGCCATCTCGCCGGCCATGACGGAGTCGCTGTACGGCACGGCCCAGCCGCCATGCTCGAAGCCGCCGCGTGTGTCCTCGTCGGGTCGCCCAGGCGCCTGCATCACGCCGTCGAGCGTCAGGTTGTTGACGATAGTG
>DASYTV010000116.1:0-5661 GCA_036001885.1 Actinomycetes bacterium | reverse complement strand
GGCCCTGCGGCACTTCGCCAAGCTTCTCGACTGGCGGCCGGCGAACCAGCCGGGTGCCGGGGCTGCAGGCGGAATCGGCTACGCCTTGCTGCTGCTTGGCGGCCGGCGGATGCCAGGCGCGCAGCTCGTCATGGACGCGGTCGGCGCGCTCGATCGGGCCAGGCGAGCCGATCTCGTTCTGACCGGGGAGGGCAGCCTTGACTGGCAGTCGCTGCGTGGCAAGGTCGTCGCGGGCGTGGCACGAGTAGCCCAGGAGGCAGCTCGGCCATGTGTGGTCGTCGCCGGGCAGGTAAGGGTCGGCCGCCGCGAGCTGAGTGCGATGGGCGTCGATGCCGCGTACTCGGCCGCGGACGTCGTCGGTTCGGCTGAGGCCGCGTTGGCCTCCCCGGCGGCCTCGCTCGCGGCGGCTGCGGAGCGAGCCGCTCGCACCTGGTCGCGCCGTCCTTGATCCTTCGCCCGCTAGGGGTCGGCCGCTCATCCTGTCTAGGGCCTCATTGTCTGGGTACACCGTGTCGTCTGCTCAGACGCCGCGACCCGCTGAGGGGAGCCGTGATTAGCGCGACCGCGAGCCGCGTGCGACGATGGGCAGTGGAATGCCGGGAACCGACCGAGCGTTGACCCGTCTCGGCGGAGCGATTGTCCAGCACCCAGGAGCGAATCACATGACTGTCCAGCCCGAGACGACCACTCAGAGCGGCATCGTCCTGACCGACACCGCGGCGGCCAAGGTGAAGGGCCTGCTCGAGCAGGAGGGGCGAGACGATCTCAGGCTTCGCGTGGCTGTCCAGCCCGGAGGCTGCTCCGGCCTGCGCTACCAACTCTTCTTCGACGAGCGGGAGCTCGAAGGTGACGTGACCCGGGCGTTCGGCGGGGTCGAGGTCGTGACAGACCGGATGAGCGCTCCTTACCTCACCGGCGCCACGATCGACTTCATGGACACCATCGACCAACAGGGCTTCACGATCGACAACCCCAACGCCACCGGCTCCTGCGCCTGCGGCGACTCGTTCCACTGACCTGGCCCGGTCGGACGCTCGCCCGATTCGGCTGTCGGCCAGCGGCGAGACCTTGAGTAGGACACGAGGTCGAACCGGCGACCATATGAAGATCGAAGTCGCGCCCCGGAGGCGCGACTTCGTCATGTCCGGGCCACCTGGACGCTAGGCCGGTGTAGGGCAGCATGGACTCCGCAGTGCGCGGGAGTCAGTAGGGTTATGCGCCGTGCCTACGCCGCGACCAGGAAACGGAGGCCGCGACTGCCATGAACATCGCCGTCACGGGCTCGATCGCCACTGATCACCTCATGCGTTTCGACGGCCGCTTCCGCGACTCGCTCGTGGTGGACCAACTGGACAAGATCTCGCTGTCCTTCCTCGTCGAGGAGCTCGAGGTGCGGCGCGGCGGAGTGGCTGCCAACATCTGCTTCGGCATGGGCTGCCTGGGGCTGCGGCCCATCTTGGTCGGCGCGGTCGGCGACGATTTCGTGGACTACCGCTCATGGCTACAACGCCACAACGTCGACACCGAATCGGTCCATGTCTCGGACCTGCGGCACACCGCCCGGTTCATCTGCACAACGGACTCCGACAACGCGCAGATCGCTTCCTTCTATGCGGGCGCGATGAGCGAGGCACGCGACATCGAACTCACCCCGATCGCGGAGCGGCTGGGCGGCCTGGATCTCGTCGTCGTCGGCGCGAACGATCCCGACGCGATGTTGCGGCACACCGATGAGTGCCGGGCCCGCGGCTACCACTTCGCCGCGGACCCTTCGCAGCAACTCGCCTGGATGGACGGCGAGGGCATCAGGCTGCTCATCGACGGTGCGACGTACCTCATGACCAACGAGTACGAGGCCGCACTGACCGAGCAGAAGACGGGCTGGAGCCCGGCGGAGATCCTCGACCGTGTCGATGTGCGGGTGACCACCCTCGGACCGGAGGGGGTACGGATCGACCGAAAGGGCGAAGCCCCAATCGTCGTCGGTTGCGCTGAGGAGCTCTGCAAGGCAGATCCCACCGGGGTCGGTGACGCATTCCGGGCCGGTTTCCTGGCCGGAGTCGGCTGGGGGCTGCCGCTCGAGCGCGCCGCTCAGGTCGGTGCCTTGCTCGCTACGTATGTCATCGAGACCGTCGGTACCCAGGAGTACGAGCTCGGCCAGGCGCACTTTCTCGAACGCCTGGCCAAGGCGTATGGCATGGAGGCTGCGGGCGACGTTGAGCCTTACCTACGATGCCCGCGGCCGTGATCCACGAGCCAACCATCGGGCTGTGCATGGACAGCCCGATGGCCGGGCAGAGCCACGATGAACGACCTGTGGGCTCGGCTGGGGTGGACCCAGGTCGTCGGGAGAAACGCACAGCAGCCCGCTTCCTCCAGTATGAGTAGTACGTCGTGACCGTTAGCCGGACTGTCCCTGTCGAGCCGCCCGCCACCCGCTGGCTGCTGCCTCCGGCTGCCTCCGCAGATGAGGACGGCCTGGTCGGCGTTGGTGCCGACCTCGAGCCCGGCACGCTGCTCGCCGCCTATCGGTCCGGCCTCTTCCCGATGCCGCTGGCGCGCCGCGGCCCCGTCGGCTGGTGGTCGCCGGACCCCCGCGGGGTGATCCCGCTCAGCCGCCTGCACATCAGCCGGTCCCTGCGTGCGTCACTGCGCCGCTACGAGATTCGCATTGATACGGCCTTCGCGGACGTGCTTGAGGGCTGTGCCGACCCGCAACGCCCGCACGGCTGGATCACAGCCGAGATGCGGACCGCATATTTGCGGCTGCACGACCTCGGCTGGGCTCATTCGATCGAGACTTGGACTCGCGACGGGCGTCTGGGCGGTGGGCTGTACGGAGTGGCGATCGGCGGCTTCTTCGCCGGCGAGTCGATGTTCTATCGAGAGCGGGACGCGTCCAAGGTCGCCATCGCGGCGCTGGTCGCGGCGCTGCACTCCGACGGGGTGGTGGGCCGGCTCCTCGACGTTCAATGGACAACGCCACACCTGCGCACCCTGGGCGCCGTCGACCTGCCTCGCGACGACTACCTCGACCGTCTCGCGGCCACCCTGGACCTCCCCCTGCCGCAGGCGTTTAGTTAGCACTGGCCGAGCAGCTCCCCACCTGGAGGGCAGATGGCTGGCTCCGCAGACGCAGAGGCGTTCCAAGCGGCACGTTCCTTCCTGCTGGCTCATCGCGAGGACTACGCGACCGCATATGACACGTTCCGATGGCCGCAGCTAACCGAGTTCAACTGGGCACTTGACTGGTTCGACCAGCTCGCGGGCGACGCCGATCAGGCTGCTCTTTGGATCGTCGAGCAGGACGGATCGGAACACCGCCTCTCGTACGCGGAAATGTCGCGGCGATCCAACCAGGTGGCGAACTGGCTCCGCGCGCAGGGTGTCCGCCGCGGCGACCGGCTCATCCTGATGCTCGGCAACCAGGTCGAACTGTGGGAGACGATCCTCGCCGCGATCAAGCTGGGTGCTGTCATGATCCCGGCGACCCCGTTGTTGCAGCCGGACGATCTGCGCGACCGGATCGAGCGTGGGCAGGCCCGCCACGTCGTGGTTGGATCCGGCGACACCGCCAAGTTCGCCGGCGTGGCCGGGAACTACACCCGCATCGCCGTGGGCGAGGCGGTCGACGGCTGGCTGTCCTACGACCAGGCGTACGGCAGCGGCGTGCGGTTCGACCGGGAAGGCACCACTCGGGCAGACGATCCGCTGTTGCTCTACTTCACGTCGGGGACGACCGCTCAGCCCAAGCTGGTCGAGCACTCCCATGTCTCGTATCCCGTCGGGCACCTGTCCACGATGTACTGGATCGGCCTGCAGCCGGGTGACGTCCACCTCAATATCTCCTCGCCCGGCTGGGCCAAGCACGCGTGGAGCAACGTCTTCGCCCCGTGGAACGCGGGCGCCTGCGTATTCCTCTACAACTACAGCCGATTCGACCCGGCCAGGTTGATGGCGGAGATGGATCGTTGCGGGGTGACAACGTTCTGCGCCCCGCCGACCGTGTGGCGGATGCTCATCCAGGCCGACCTGCGGCAGCTGAGGACACCGCCGCGCGAGATCGTCGGTGCCGGTGAACCGCTGAACCCGGAAGTCATCGAGCGGGTTCGCCGCGGCTGGGGGGTCACGATCAGGGACGGCTTCGGTCAGACGGAGACGACCGTACAGATCGCCAACACGCCTGGCCAGATGCTCAAGCCCGGCTCCATGGGCCGCCCCGCTCCCGGCTACGTGGTGACGCTCATCGACCCGTTGACCGGCGAGCCGGCGGACGAGGGCGAGATATGCCTCGACCTGTCTGCCCGCCCGCTCGGGCTCATGGTCGGCTACCGGGACGACAAGGAACGGACAGAGCTCGCGATGGCCGGCGGCTTCTACCACACCGGCGACATCGGCATGCTCGACGCCGACGGCTACATCACCTACGTCGGACGCACGGACGATGTCTTCAAGGCCTCGGACTACCGGATCTCGCCGTTCGAGCTGGAGAGCGTCCTCATCGAGCACGAAGCGGTCGCCGAGGCCGCGGTGGTGCCGTCACCTGATCCAGTCCGGCTGGCCGTGCCCAAGGCCTTCATCGTGCTCGCACCCGGCTGGGAGCCGACCGCGCAGACCGCACAGGCGATCTTCGGTTACTGTCGCGATCACCTGGCGCCGTACAAGCGCATCCGGCGGCTCGAGTTCGCCGACCTGCCGAAGACGATCTCCGGCAAGATCCGCCGGGTGGAGCTGAGGGCGGGTGAGCTGGCCGCCCGTGCCGTACCTGACGTGCGGCCAGCCGGAGAGTACCGCGAGGACGACCTCCCGCGCGCGGAGGCCTGAGCCGCCCTCATCGGCGGCGGCGGACGAGGTAGAGGCGGCCTCGATCGCTTCCCACCTCCCCGGCAGATGCCTCGCCGATGTAGTCCTGCTCACGCATCCGGCACCAGGCGGGGATATCGAGGGCGGCCGCCTCGTCATCACTGAGGACGCCGATGATCGCTCCCACCGGTACGTCGCCGATGTGCTTCGCGAGCTCGATGACCGGAATCGGGCAGAGCTTGCCCAGGGAGTACACCACCGCCGCCGGCGCAGGATGCGTACTCACAGACCCTCCGCACCGGCCACGGCCCGAAGCCGGCGAACGACTTCTGGAACCGCACTCAGGAAGCTGTCGACGTCGGCGTCGCTCGTGCCGACCGGTAGTGACACCCGCACGTTGCCGTGCGAGAGCACACCCATCGCCTCGAGCACATGACTGGGCCGCAACGTGCTGGACGTACACGACGAACCCGAGTTGACCGCGAAACCCAGCCGGTCGAGCTCGGTCACCAGCGCCTCGCCGTCCACATAGAGGCAGGAGAACGTGACCAGGTGCGGCAGCCTGTGGGCCGGATCGCCGACCACCTCGACGTCCGGGACCAGTGCGGGCACCGTTGCGCGGATCCGATCCACCAATGCGGACAGCCGCGCTGCCTCCGCGCCGATGCCGTCCAGCCGCATCCTCAAGGCCGCGGCCGCGGCCACGATGGCAGGGATGTTCTCGAAACCGGGCGATCGACCGCCCTCACGCTCATCCTCCGGCAGCGGCGAGCGCCAGCGGACGCGTCTGCGGATGGCTAGCACGCCAACCCCCGGCGGGCCGCCCCACTTGTGTGCGCTCGCGGCGAGCAGCGACCA
>DASYTV010000115.1:0-12866 GCA_036001885.1 Actinomycetes bacterium | reverse complement strand
CGGCATCGAGCTGCCGTTCGAACAGGGCCTGAACGAATGGGTCGATATCGGTATCAACTTCCGATACTTCTTCGCCCGGAAAATGATGTTCGTGAAGTATGCGCAGGGCTTCGTTGTGATGCCAGGCGGATTCGGCACCCTTGACGAACTCTTCGAGTCCCTCGTCCTGGTCCAAACACAAAAGGTCACCCAATTCCCGGTGATCCTGGTCGGCAGCAAATTCTGGGCCGGCCTGGTCGACTGGATCGTAAACACTCTCGAGCCCACCAAGAAGATCTCTCCTACGGACCTTGATCTCTATCACATGACTGACGACCCAGCCGAGGTCATGTCGATCATCCAAGAGTCCGAGATCTCCCGACGAGAGCATGGGGAGGACTCGGTTCAGGACCTCGCCGCGTCCACCGCGCGGCGGCCCGCACGCCCGGGCGAGCGAGCCGAGCCATTGCAGATCTCCCCGGAGTAGCGACCGGCTGAGGAGTCTCTTGGCGCCTGCCGGACGCCTGTGCGCACCCGCGAAACGCTTCAGCGATGCTTCATGTTTCGTAGAACTCCGGCCCGACCGTTTCGCCCAGGACGCCACGGCGCGACGCGTCGGAGGCTAGCCTGACCGGCTGTGACGGAGACCCGGCGAATCACATTTCAGGGCAGCGGTCCGCTCGCCCGCGCGCTCACGCAAATGCTCGAGAAGGAAGGTGTCGCGGTCCAGATCCACCGCGGCGGGCCGCCCACAACGGAGCAGGATGGTACGCGACCGATGCCCGGAGAGGTGCTGGCCACGCTCTTGGCAAGCGGCACGCTCGACGGGATCGAGAAAGGTATACGGAAGTTCCGGATCCGGTTCCCCGGCGCAGCCAAGGTCAACATCGAGGATGAGCCTGACATCGCTCGAGGGCCGGTCTTCCACAGGGGCAGGATGGGTTGATCCCGCAAGCGGTCACCCCACCGGAGCCAACGCTAAACTGGCAGGTCAGACGGGTGATCGAGAGCGTGGACGCAGGTAGGGAGCGGGCGCGAGATGTACTGGTTCTTCACCGCACTGATCGCCGCCATCGTGGTCGCCATCGCACTGATCGCCGCGGGACGCGGAGACGCGATGGCGCAGGCGTGGTCGGACCGGCGTTACCTCTCGCTGCCGGAGGACCGCTCGCTCACCGCGGAGGACCTGGATTCCCTGCGGCTCGCCTTGGCCTTCCGTGGTTACCGGATGGAGGAGGTTGACGATCTGCTCGACCGGCTAGGCGTCGAGATCGCCGCCCGCGACGCGTATATCCAGCGCCTGCGTGGCGACCTGGCCAGACTACGAGAGACCGATCGCACGGATCACCCGGCGCGCACCTTCCCTGTCGGCCAGGCGGCCGAGGCTGCGGGGGCCGCCGGCGAGGAGCCGGATTCCTGGACTCTGCCGGCTCCCGGACAGAGATCAACACCGGCTGGGGCAGAGGATGCGCCCCAGCATGAAACCGACCAATCGCGGACCAGGCGGTGAGCGCCGGCGGCCCGATCGCCGCAGCCGACGGCAGGCTGCGGTGTCCGTGGGCACTCTCGGCCCCCGAGTACCTCGCCTACCACGACGACGAGTGGGGGCGGCCCGTCCACGGCGACGACGTGCTCTTCGAACGGCTGACGCTGGAGGCGTTTCAGTCGGGGCTGTCCTGGCTGACAATCCTGCGCAAGCGGGAGGCGTTCCGAGCGGCGTTCGACGGCTTCAGTCTCGAAAAGGTTGCGGCCTACGGCACCCCGGATGTTGACCGGCTGCTCGCCGATCCTGGCATCGTGCGCAACCGCGCGAAGGTGACGGCAGCGATAACTAATGCACGCGCAGCGCTCGATGTCGCCGAGGGACTCGATGCGCTGCTCTGGTCCTATGCTCCGGATCCGGCGAGCAGGCCCGCTCCCCAGACATTGGCTGACCTAGCGCCGGTCACCGACGAATCGACGGCGCTCGCCAAGGACCTCAAGCGCCGCGGCTTTGCCTTCGTCGGACCCACAACGGTGTACGCCACCATGCAAGCCACCGGGATGGTCGACGATCACCTCGCAGGCTGCATCGCCCGCCGTCTGCGCCAGTGAGTCAGCGTCCGCGAAATGTCGGTGGCTCCTTAGCGACGAAGGACGCCACGGCATTCCGGTGGTCTTCGGTGGCGCCGGTCACCGCCATCATCTCGCCTTCGAACCCGAGCGATGCCTCCAGTGGATGGGCGGCGGAGTAGGCGAGCGCACGCTTGATGGCGCCATAGGCAACGGTCGGTCCGGTAGCCAGCCGCGCGGCCAGTTCAGCGGCGGCCGCGGGGAGTTCCGCGGCCGGAACGATCTGGTTGACCAGACCGAGGTCCAGTGCTGCGGGCGCGGGGATCGTCGACGGCATCATCAGGATCTCGACCGCCTTCGCACGCCCCACCAACCTGGGCAAGGTCCACGTCGACCCAGTATCGGCCGACAGACCGATCGCGGAGAAGCCGACGTTGAAGCCGGCTGTGTCTGCCGCGAGCCGGAAGTCACAGGCGAATGCGAGCGAGGCGCCGGCTCCGGCGGCGATGCCGTTGACCGCGGCGATCACGGGCTTGGGCATTGTGGCGAGGGCAGTGGCGATGGGGGTGTAATGCTCTCCCACCGTTTGCCAGATCTGGTCGAGTGGGACGCTCTGGAGTGCCTCCGCGTGCTCCTTGAGGTCCTGGCCGGCACAGAAGGCCCGTCCACTGCCGGTGAGGACGACCGCACGCACCGATTGGTCGGCCGCGACCGCCGCGACCGCATCCCGCAGGGCGTTCTTCAGTTCGAGGTTGAGCGAGTTCATCGCGTCTGGTCGGTTGAGCGTGATGGTGGCGACGTCGCCCGCAACGTCGTAGAGCAGGACATCCGTCACGTGTTCCTCCTTGCCACCGTGGGCTTGCTCGCCCGCACTCCGGCCGCTCACCAGGCCCTGCCGCGGATCGCTGATCTCCCGAACCGTACAAGAGCCTCGGGATGCTCAGGTGAGGTGACTGGATCGGCTCTCCGCTAGGCACCAGTCGACGAACGTGACCGCCCCGGGAAGGAGGCGCCGCGCCTCGCTGTCGAAGAACGCAGCGGCCTTGTCGCCCGGCCAGTCGCTCGGCAGCAGGATCCGGGGAAGCCCCGGGTCACGGAAGAGGAACTTCCGCCACTCGTGCAACAGCCTGCTGCGGACCGCGAACGCAGTCTCGTCACCCGGCTCCATGCCGGCTTGCGCCGTCAGAACCTCGGCTTCGGCCAGCCAGCGCTGATAACTGCGGCCCAGACCTTCCAGGTCCCACAGCCGTTGAACGAGGCCGACCGAGTCGCCGTCATGCTCGGCGGTGAACCGTTCGGCGCGTACGCCATCCGCCGCCAGCAGGCCGTCCACCTCCTCGGAACGACGCGGCGCGATCCAGGTCGTGTCGTCGAGCGCCGCATAGCCGAGGAAGCCGAGCGCATCGCGCAGTCGATCCCTCGCTCCCCGCTCGCCGATCCGCGAGAGAACGAGAACGTGCCAGCGTCCGTCCCAATCTTCGGTCCTTGTCCGATAGATGCGTGCGAGTGCGTCGTCGATCCGCCGGACTGCCTTGGGCGTGAGGGCATATCCCGCGCCTTCAGGAAGCCTGACCGGCTGCAGCCAGCCCTGCCGAACCATCCGCGAGACCGCGGTACGCACCGCGGGAGCTGCGATATCGAGGGGCGCGAGCAGTCGCACTAGCGCAGCGATCGGGGCGCGGCCGCCGCGTGCACGGAGGTGGTCGCCATAAAGATCGAAAAGCGCCGATCGAGCATTCACGCTGTGCAGTTTGCACTAGCGCCCCCAGCATCGGCACCACCACCCCGACCCCGTACGCAATCAGGATGCGCGCCAGCCCGGAGAGATCACTCGCCTGCTGGCATCCGCACGTGCGGCTGATGGTCACCGCGCCCGTCCAGGAGTATCCGCGTACGCACGTGATCCTCGACCTTGGTCCACGTGGAGTGCCGCCCAGGTCCCACGGGATCGAGTGGAGCGACCCTCAAGCCCTGGCAACGGCCAGAACCGAGAGGCCAAGGGTCCATTTCACCTGCGGCGAGCAGGGCTGTACCGGCCGCCGGCTCTCGCGCTGGACGTGCAGGTAGAGCCGCAAACTCCGGGCTGGAGATCGTTTCCTTCGAGTACCAAGAGTCGGGATAATGGATACTGGCCGACCGCACGGTCGGGTGATCTCTGCATTTTCTTGTCCACCGGAAGGGGAACGAGCATGGCGGCCATGAAGCCGCGGACCGGCGACGGACCGCTTGAGGTCACCAAGGAGGGGCGCGGCATCGTCATGCGGGTTCCGCTCGAGGGTGGCGGGCGGCTCGTCGTGGAGATGTCGCGCGACGAGGCGAGCGCGCTTGGCGACGCACTGAAGAACGTCGCCGGCTGAGGTTCCAACCAGCCCGCCGAGCTGTCAGCTGATCCCGACGGCCCCGGCCCGGTGTCCCCCCGCGGACGCCGGACCGGGGCCGTCAGGCACCCCTGGCGCAACACGAGACTTTGCCCGGCCGGATGGAGAGGCCGGCACCGAGCCCACCCGATCGCCCCGGGCCTAGGAACCAGGTCGTGGCGATATGGTGCCGAGCATGTCGATGCCCTCGCTAACCCTCGTCAGGGACGACATCGCACAGGCCGATGCAGACGTTGTGGCGGTCCCCATGCGGGCCGGCAATGAGGGCGCCGTCCTCGACGTCGCGGCCGAACGGTTGGGCGCCGCCTATGATCTCGAACTGCCCACCTACCTGGCCCGTGCCAACGGGAACGGTCAGGTCAAGGGGCGGCCGGGCGAGATCGTCGCGGTCCCGATGCCAGGAGGGCCAGCCGGCCCGGCCGAGCTCCTCGTCGTGGGTATCGGTGAGGGCTCTCCTGCTGAGCTTCGTAAGGCAGGCGCGGCGATCGCCCGGCGGTCCAAGGGACGGGCGACCCTTGCCGCCGCGCTCCCCGAAGGTACGGACGATGCCGGCTTACAGGCGTACATCGAGGGGTTGCTGCTCGCCTCGTACACCTTCTCGCGGCGATCCGAGCCGCCCAGCTCCGGCCCCGTTGCGGGGATCGCGCTCCATTTCGGCGGCGATTCCGGTCGTCAGGCCGCCGACCATGCACTGGTCGTTGTCAAGGCGGTCTGGCTGGCCCGGGACCTAGCCAACACCCCCTCGAACGAGAAGGATCCGGCCTGGCTCGCGGACCGAGCGCGTGAGGTTGCCATGGCAACCGGCCTTGAGTGTCGGATCTGGGACGAGACGGAGCTCAGAGGCGAGGGCTTCAACGGTTTGCTCGCGGTCGGATCGGGCTCGTCGAGACCGCCCCGGCTCATCTCACTGGGCTATCGGCCGGACGACGAGAACGGCGTGAGTGCGCAGAGCTCGCATGTGGTCCTCGTCGGCAAGGGGATCACCTTCGATTCCGGCGGTTTGTCGATCAAGCCGCGGGAGGCGATGATCCCGATGAAGGCCGACATGGCCGGCGGGGGGGCCGTGATCGCCATCCTCGGTGCGCTACGGGAGCTTGGCGTCCGGCATCGAGTCACCGGGCTGGTGGCCGCGGCCGAGAACATGCCCTCCGGCTCCGCGTATCGGCCGAGCGATGTGATCACACAGTACGGTGGAACCACGGTCGAGGTCGTGAACACCGATGCGGAGGGCCGGTTGGTCCTCGCTGACGCACTCGCCTACGCCGACCGTACCCTCGATCCGGATGTGATCATCGACCTCGCGACGCTCACCGGAGCGGCGTCCCTTGGCTTGAGCCGGCGAGTCGCAGCGTTGTACGCGACCGACGACGAGCTGGCCTTTGGCCTAATGGCGGCGGGTGAGGCGGCCGGCGACCCGCTGTGGAGGATGCCGCTGGTGGAGGACTACCGGTCGGCGCTCGACTCGGATATCGCCGATATCTGCCACGTCGTGGAGGACACAAAGGTCGGCGGCGGCTCGATAACCGCCGCTCTCTTCCTGCGGGAGTTCATCGGGGGTCATCGGTGGGCCCATCTCGACATCGCCGGTCCGGGCAAGGTCGAGTTTGAGGAGCACGAGATCACCAAGGGCGGGACTGGTTTCGGCGTCCGCGCCCTGTTGCGCTGGCTGCAGATCGGCTCTGCCCCGCCTTGAGGCCGTAACCAGGTCGAAAGCGGCGTGGAGCCGGACCCGCTTGATTCGAAGCCGGGGGAACCTCCGCGGCCGTTTCGGCGTTCCCAGGTACGAACCGGTGTGCTAGCCAGCAGTGCGGAGAAATACCACGAACTCGCGGCAAGGACGCCGGTTGATCGGACTTGGGCAAACGCCACAGCCGAGAGACGATAGGACGTCGGTTGCCTAGCCAGATAGCGGCAGCCGGGGGAGGTGACGGCGTGGAAGACCGGCGAGAGGAGTCGGCCGCGCATCCGCCGAGGTCGGCGGCTGATCCGGTGCGATCAGCGGACGAGTCGGCTCCGGCAGCACCGGCCGCGCCGGTGGAGTTGCCGCAGCCGGAGGATTGGACGCCGCCGAGCTGGGAGGAGGTCGTCCGAGCCCACTCTGGCCGGGTCTACCGGCTCGCCTACCGCCTCACCGGCAACCAGCACGACGCTGAGGATCTCACGCAGGAAGTCTTCGTTCGCGTCTTCAGGTCACTCTCCAACTACACGCCTGGCACGTTCGAAGGCTGGCTGCACCGCATTACGACCAACCTCTTTCTCGACTCGGTGCGCCGTAAGCAGCGGATCAAGTTCGAAGGTTTTGCCGACGATGCACCCGAGCGGCTGCCGGGGCGTGAGCCGTCGCCGGAGACGTGGTACGACGATCGGATCTTGGACGCCGACGTCCGGGCGGCGCTTGACTGCCTGCACCCGGACTTCCGCGCCGCCGTCGTTCTTTGCGACATCGAAGGGCTCTCCTACGAGGAGATCGCCGCGACGCTCGGCGTCAAGCTCGGCACGGTCAGGAGCCGCATCCACCGAGGCCGCACCCAGCTCAAGGCCGCGCTCGAGCATCGGGCCGCCACCCGGCGGCGCCGATCAGGCCGTGGCGACTCGTCGAGTGCGGCAGGCACCCGCCGAGACCTTCGTGGCACAACGGAGGAGGCCGTATGACGCATCTCGGTGACCGGATCTCTGCGTTCGTGGATGGCGAGCTCGACCACGACGCCCGCGATCGCGTCCTCAGCCATCTCGCTCAATGCCGCGACTGCCGCAATGCCGCCGAGGAGCAGCGCCGACTGAAGGTTTCCGTGTCAGCCGCCGTCCCCGGTCCATCCGATGCGCTCATCCGCTCGCTGATCTCCATGTCCGAGCCCGGCGAGCCGACTCCGCGCGAGCGCCCGCCGCTAGCGGTGGGCGATCGCCGCATGCCGTCGGTAGCACAGCGTCCCGCGACGGCGCCGTCTGGCCGCAGGGAGGTGCGCGGGCCGGGGCGGGTGGCGCCGCGTCGCCGGGTCGTGTACGTCGCCGCGGCGGGTGCGTTGTCCGTATCGGCTGTGGCGTTCGCTGCCGCCTTCGCGATTGGTGAGCCGGCAGAGCACGGTCCTGCGCTGACACCGCCGCTGGACTCTTATACCTACCAGCACGCCCAGATGAGCGGGCAGATCGTCGGCGACCCGGCTTATACCGCGGTCATCGCAGGTTTTCCGATCCCGTCGACCATCGCCGGGGCGCCCGGCCGATGAAGCATGTCCGACCGCCCATGACGGCATGGCCGGTGCCGGTCTGGCTGGTGCCCGGCTTGGCGGTCCTGGTCGTGGTCGTCGTAGCGGCTGCCGGGACCGCCCCGGCCGCGGTCGCCATCGTCGCGAACCCGCCCGAGCCGGTTTCCACCGAACGAGATGATCCACGTGCGGTCCTCCTTCTGGAGGTTGCCCAGCGCGCGTCGTCTCGAGTGGCCTACGCGGGCGTCCAGTACGTTTCGGCTTGGTGCAAGAGCGGTTCGGCGAGCCAAGTGGTGGACGTTACCCATGTGCCGGGTACCGGCAGCCTGGTGGCCGTTCACGGCACGCCGGCGACTGCCGACAGCGCAGTCTTCACCGCGGAGAATGCGACGGACGACGCGCCCGACGCGGCGGTAGAGGACGGTCCGGTCACCCTGCTGGCAAGGAACTACCACCTCGTTGTCGCCGGTCGCGACGCGGTCGCCGGTCGCGCTGCGTTTGTCGTTGAGGCGCGCAGGGCGAGCGGAGCGGTCGCGGCCCGGCTCTGGCTGGACGAGGATTCGGGTTTGGCGCTGCGCCGTGAGGTGTTCGACAGCACCGGCGCCATCACCAAGGCGAGTGCGTTCGTCGATCTCACGATTGGGCACGCCCGCCTTGCTAAGCGGCTACCGGCGCACATGCCTGACATCTGGTCGGACCGGGTCCCTGTTGGCGCGGCTGTCACCCTGAGCACTGCGGGCTGGGCGACGCCCGGCGTGCTCGCACCGCGCTTCCAGCTCACCGATGTCCGCCGGCTCACTACAGACGGAGACACGATCCTGCACCTCACCTACACCGACGGGTTGTCCGCGGTCTCCGTCTTCCAGCAGCGCGGCCACCTGGACGCGCAGCGGCTCGACGGTTTCCGACCCACGAGGGTGAGCGGTGCCGAGGTCTATGCGCGGGATGGAATCCCCTATCGCGCGACCTGGTCCGCCGATGGAATGGTGTACACCGTCCTTGGCGATGCCCCGGATGACGTGGTGCAGGCCGTGATCGCCGGCCTTCCGCACGAGCGGACCGCGGCCGGCGTGATGTCACGGCTGAGTAGGGGCGTCGACCGGGCCGCGTCTTGGTTCAACCCGTTTAGCTGACAGACTCGAAGCCAGCCGCTGTCGCTCGAGTACCTCTTGGACGTTGCTGGTCATGAGTGAAACGCATCCCGCCGGCCGCGCGGAGAACCCTCAGGGAGCCGACCCTCCGTGGTGGTCCAGGCCTGACCGCGAGGCCGCGGATGATCCGTTCGCACCGCCGCAGCACGACGCCGACACCGCCCAGCTGCCATCGGCTGCCTACGGCGCCTCCGCTGCGGGGCAGGGGGCTGAGTGGATCTTCTCCGGTCATGGCCCGCTGGGTCAGCCCCGGCTGGACACGCCAAGACGCCGGTACGGCGCCGGATTGCTCGCAGCCTGCGTCGCGCTCGCTCTGCTCGTCGGTGGCGGCGCTGGCGCCGTGGCGGGCTACATCGTCGCCGACCGTAACAAGTCGCATGTCCATGACGAGAACGCGTCGCTCGGCTCCGCTCCCACCGGTGCGGTTGATCGGCCGCCGGACAGCGTGGCCGGCATCGCAGCTCGGCTGCTGCCAAGCGTCGTGAAGATCGACGTCAGTGGTGGCGGGCAGGCCGGCTCCGGATCCGGGTTCGTTATCCGTGGCGACGGCTACATCTTGACCAACAACCATGTCGCGGAACTGGCCGGAGACGGTGGGCGGATCGATGTGCGGTTCAGCGACAACTCGGCTGCCGGCGCACAAGTCGTGGGCGCTGATCCGCGATCCGACCTGGCCGTCATAAAGGTCGAAACCGGAGACACGCCGGCCGCTGCAAAGGCCGTGACGCTCGGCAACTCCGATGACGTACAAGTCGGTGACCCGGTCGTCGCGATCGGCTCGCCGCTTGGCCTGAGTGGGACCGTCACGTCGGGCATCGTGAGCGCTAAGAACCGTACCGTTGTGGCAGGCGGCGAGCAGTCCGGCCAGGAGTCGTACATCAACGCCATCCAAACGGACGCCGCGATCAACCCAGGTAACTCGGGTGGTCCACTGGTCAACTCCCGTGCCCAGGTGATTGGCATCAACAGCGCCATCGCGACGATCCCGGGTGCGGGGCTGGGCGGCAGTCAGGAGGGCAACATCGGTGTCGGCTTTGCGATACCGGCCAACCAGGCTCGGCGCATCGCAGAAGAACTCATCCGCGACGGGAAGGCCGATCGGCCGATCATCGGTGTGTCTCTCGATGTGCGCTATGGCGGTGAAGGCGCGCGAATCTCGGGTGAGGGAGAGGTCGACGGAACCCCTGTGCAGCCGGACGGCCCGGCCGCCCAGGCCGGGCTGAAGCCTGGCGATGTGATTACGGCCCTGGACGGCCGTCCGATCAGCAACTCCGACGACCTCATCGTCGCCATCAGCGCACATGCACCTGGTGACCGGGTGACATTGACCGTCAAGCGAGGCAACGAGACGAAGGACTACATGCTGACCCTCGCTACGGCCCCCGGGGACTAGCCGTTCCGCTGGGACTAGCCGTTCCGCTGGGACTAGCCGTTCCGCTACGGCGATCTGCTTGCGTGCCAGGTCCAGAGGGATCGTTGGCCACTCAGCCGGACAGAGATGGCCTCTTCTGGTCAATCATTTGGACCGTCGATCATCTCGTCGGCCCGCCTGATGCCCCGCGCACACCGCCTAAGAGGTCGGGGGGTGGAACGTGCTGGTGCGGGCCAGACCGGCGGCGCGGCCCTTCGCTGCGACGACGATCGCCATCTTCCGAGACGCCTCGTCGATCATCTCGTCACCCAACATGACGGCGCCCCGCATACCGCCGCGCTCCGACGTGTAGTGGGCGTACGCATCGAGGATCAGTTCTGCATGGTCGTAGTCGGCTTGACTCGGTGCATAGACCTCGTTCGCGGCCTGGATCTGGTCGGGATGCAGCACCCATTTGCCGTCGAAACCCAGCGCGGCCGAGCGGCCCGCGACTCGGCGAAAGCCGTCCACATCGCGGATCTGGAGATAGGGACCGTCGATGGCCTGAAGGTCGTGCGCCCGCGCGGCTATCAGGATGCGCATGAGGATGTAGTGGTAGGCGTCGCCCACGTCATAACCGGGCGGCTGCTCACCGACGACCAGCGATCTCATGTTGATCGACGCCATGAAGTCAGCCGGCCCAAAGATGATCGTCTCCAGTCGGGGAGACGCGCCGGCGATCGCATCAACGGCGATCAGCCCGGCCGCGTTCTCGATCTGCGCCTCGATGCCGATCCCACCAACCGGCAGGCCGATCGTCTCCTCGATCTGGCTGAGCAAGAGGTCCAACCACACCACCTGCTCGGCGCTTTGGACCTTGGGCAGCATCAGGCAGTCCAGTTCGGCTCCGGCGCCTTCGACGATCTCGATGACGTCTCGATAGGTCCATCTGGTTGTGAGGTCGTTAACCCGGACAACGCGGACCTTCCCTGCCCAATCACCATTCTTGAGCGCGGCGACGACGTTCTTGCGGGCATCCTCCTTCGCAAGCGGGGCGACCGAGTCCTCCAGATCGAGGAACACCTGGTCTGCCGGTAGTCCCGGCGCCTTGCCGAGCATCTTGGTGCTGCTGCCGGGAACCGCCAAGCAGGATCGACGCGAGCGAGGTTCGGACGCCATGAGCGCCGAGCGTAGCGAGCCTGGCGATGGGGTACGTCGCCGCGTGGCGAAGGTCACGCGTGGCGCGGCGCCACCGTCCCAGCTGGAATGAAGCGCTGTCATTCGACCGGAACGGAACGTGGAGCGTTTGCGCTCGTACCGCTCCCGACCACGACGGCGATCCCAGCCAGCAGCAGAGCCACCGCCGGCAGCACAGCCGGCGGCGGGGTCTGCCCGAGCAACAACGCTGCGAGAACGGCAGCAATCGGGACGGTCCTACTCATCGGGGCCCTCCGGCACCATGAGGGCCTCGGGGGCCGGCTCCGTGCGGGCGGCGCCCACGCTCGCGGCCGTCACACACGCAATCGCCAGCAGTTCCAGAGGCGTGAGCCACTCGCTGAGCAAGACCGCGGCGACGAGGGCAGCGGCGGCCGGTTCCAGGCTCATCAAGATGCCGAACACCCGGGGCGGCAGGGTGCGCAGCGCCACCATCTCGAGGCCGTAGGGGATCACCGAACTCAGCAGGCCGACCAGCGCCCCCAACGCCAGCAGACGAGGCTCGAGCAGCCGCTCGCCGGCCGCCACCACCGCGAACGGCGCGATCGCCAGCGTGGCGACGGTGCTGGCCACGGCCAGGCCCTCGACGCCGGCCCAGCGGCGCCCCGTGGCCACCGTCGAGACGATGTACAGCGCCCAGCAGCCGCCGGCGAGCAGCGCCAGACCGAACCCGACGGCGTCGACCTTGGTGGGGCCGACGCCGAACAGGGTAATGCCGAGGGCGGCCAGGCCCACCCACACCAAGTCGCGGGGCCGCCGGCTGCCGATCGCGGCCAGCGACAGCGGACCCACGAACTCGATGGTGGCCGCCACACCGAGCGGGATGCGGGCGAACGACGCGTAGAACGCCCAGTTCATCGCGCCGAGCGCGAACCCCAGCGCCAGCACCGGCCACCAGTTGGTGACCGGCCGGCCGCGCAGCCGCGGCCGGGCAAGGGCGAGCAGGATCAGGGAACTGGTGAGCAGCCGGAGGAACACCATCCCCACCGGGGGAATCTCGTCGAACTGGTTTTTCGAGACCGCCGCACCAAACTGCACCGAAAGGATGCCGACCAGGACGAGCCATACAGGAGAAAAGCGGGGCGTGGACACGCGGTTCACTCTAGGAACCTGCTGAAGATCGCCCTGCCGGCTCGATGGTTGCGGTCGCTCATGCCGACCTGCCAACGGACCGTAGAGCGGTACGAGCGGCTGCCACGAGATGCCATCTCGCTACTACGGTTCATCGGGGACCTCGATGTGCTCGGGACCAAGCGGTCGGCGAGAGTCTTGCGGACTCTGGCGAGTGCCGACTCCATCGCGCGAAACGCGGGACGCATCTCATCCAAGACCTTTGCCCGCTGGCCACGGCGGCGCCGAACGCGTTGCGCCAAAGGGCGATGGCAAGCGCCGGAAACGCGGTGGCAACGATGAGGGGTCCCGATGTGCCGACCGCGACCGCTCCGACCGCCATCAGCGCAATATGCCGCGCCGGCGGCAGCGCCGTGATGTCCTGCCGCCTGGCCGTGTCCACGGCCACATGATCCCCCGCCGGCGG
>DASYTV010000114.1:0-2144 GCA_036001885.1 Actinomycetes bacterium | reverse complement strand
GCCGCCGCTCGTGTCGAACTCTGGGATGTGCTGCAGGTGGCCAACGACGCGTGGCGGTCGCGCCTGTGCGGCGATGCTGCATGTTGCCCGCCGGGAGGCACGCCGATCGACTCAACTGCGCCGAGCCTGGTTCAGGTCCATGCCGTTGCCGCCGGATTGTCCGCATTGCCGAGCCGGCAGGCGCTCGCCGACACTCTCAAACCAGGGGAGGCCGGGGCTGTTGCGGCCGTGAGTCGAGAGATCTCGAGGCTCACCGCCCGGCGGGTATCACAGACGCGCAGTGCGGTGGAAAGCCGCCGTGCGAGGACAGTCCAGATGGCCAAGCAGATCGTTTACCAGCGCCACCTCGGTGGACGGGCGCCGCTGTCGTCTTGGCGTGCGGCACGGCTACTCACCGGATTGGCCGATATCGGCGCCCG
Organism: Actinomycetes bacterium; assembly: GCA_036001885.1. Classification (GTDB taxonomy): domain Bacteria; phylum Actinomycetota; class Actinomycetes; order JAKEEW01; family JAKEEW01; genus DASYTV01. The sequence continues at coordinate 1,725 of DASYTV010000114.1, read as the reverse complement.
CGACCGCTGCTGCCAATGGACCTCTGGCGAGCACGGCGATGCTGCTGTGAGCCTGTGGACCGAGCTGGTACGGGTCAGCCCGACGCCTTATGCGGCGGCGCCTGCGACGCTTCTTGGTTACGTTGCCTGGCAGCAGGGCTTCGGCGCGCTCGCGAACATTGCTGTCCAACGCGCACTCGCCGATGACCCCGGCTATTCGCTGGCACTGCTCATCGATCAAGCACTCGCCGACGGCCTGGACCCCGTCCAATGCCGTCCTGAGATTCTGCTGGCTACCGTTCTCCGGCCAGGAAGGCGCGGTGGGCCGGGAGGCGACCACCGACCCCGCGGGGGAGGGCCGCCGGGCCGTGGGAGGGATCCGCCCAGCCGGGGCCGGGACTCTCTGCGCCGAGCTTCCCGGCTCGGCGCGCTCGGCGTCAGCCGACAAGATGCTCGGGGCGGGCTCCCTGGGTTTCTTCGATGTCTCTGGCAACCGTTTCGAGCAGTTTGTGAGTGAGCTCCGACATCGCCCGGGCGGTCGCCAGTTCGTCGCCGATCTGCGGCGACGGAATGTCGGCAGGATTTCGCCGGGCGACGCCCTCTCCGAGGAACTCTCTGCCATCGTCGGTACGCAAGATCGCCACCGCCCGGGTGACGTCGCCTTCCTCGGTCAGGCTAATGTCGACGGTCCAAATCTTCTGGTTCACTGAGGCCCCCTTTCGCGTCGTTCTTCTCGCGTCCCGTGGAGGACCTCGGGCGCCTCCCGCGGGTCAGGTTTCCGAGTGTCCATAACACGCCTGCCGATGCCCGAGCGCAAGCCGCCCGCGAGTGATTCACGGGAGGGAGCGCGATTTCTCGATTCCAGGACCGCGCAGCGGGTAGGACGTCACCTCGGTCGCGGACGCTGTGGTCGCGGACGCTGTGGTCGCGAACACCCTGGTCGAGGGGACTAGGTCGCGGACACCCGTGCCTAGGCGATTCGACGCGAGGCGTCGTCCTCATCGAGTACCTCGTACCAGCCCAATCAGGTGATCAAGGACCCGGCCGCTGCGAAGGCCGTCGTGCTCGTACTCGCTGGTAACCCAGTAACGGCAGGCACCTACCGTCTTGGCGGTCTCCAGCGAGAACGCGTACTCGACGTACATGTCGTCGTGATAGATCGCCGCCGCGACCGGGACCTCGTTCGCGCGCAGCCGCTCCACGTCGTAGAGGGGCGGCCAATCGACCTTTGTCGCGAGGATTTCCGCCGTCTCCCTGAGCGGCACCAGCGCGGGATCCTCGTCGAACATCCAGGGGTAGATCATTTCTCCGGTGAACAACAGCGGTGTCGCATCAGGATCGAAGTGCGGATATTCGGCGCGTACCCGCTCTGCCGCCCAGTTGGTCGCTTGTCCTTGAGCCCAGCACGCCTCGTGCAGGACCGCATAGAGCGGCATTGTCGCGAATGAGACCAGCGGCCCGACGCCATGCAGGAAGGAATCCGATAGCGCCTGCGCATCCGATCCGGGGAGGAACGCCTCCTCGAGCTGGAAGTGGAGATCGTCGAAATGCCGGCGCTGACCGAAACGAATCCCGAGGTGCTGGAAGCGCCGCGGTGTGAATCGTTCGCCGGTCGGCAGGCGGACGTCGTTGTCACGCAGGTGCGCGGCCACCCTTGTGGCCACCTCAGCATCGTCTGGATATCTCGCGTAGTAGGCCTGGTTCTTCTGCAAGGTCCGCTGGTAAGTGGCCCGGTAAATCTCGTCT
>DASYTV010000113.1:0-12049 GCA_036001885.1 Actinomycetes bacterium | reverse complement strand
GCTGTCCGTCGAGGAGAAGATTCCGTGGAAGTGCCGCCGGCTCGTGGTGGGTACCGGCGCCCACGGCGCGCTGCCGGTGATGGACGGAGTCCGACAGGAGGCCGCTCACCGGGGCGTTGAGCTGCTGATCCTGCCGACGGCAGATGCTATCGAGGCACTGCGGGCGGCGCCCGAAAGCACCAACGCGATCCTGCACGTCACCTGCTGACCGGCAGACCCGTCGGCACCAATGCATCCGTGCACTTCTCCGCCATCGTGGGCGGCGGGTACCGCCTCTCCTCCACCTCTCGATCCGCGGTCATCGACGAGCGAGCTGACGGCAGCGTGTCCGTACACATCGGGTGGAAGAGCACGACCACCAACAGTGCGACGGTTGCGAGTTCTTCCGTTAGCCTCGCGGTGTGATCGACGCTGTTGGCGCCCGATCGGATGACGCGCACTCGGGTACCACCTTTGCAATCGACGTACGCGGGTTGACCAAGGCGTACGGGAGCGTCGAGGCAGTCGCGGGAGTCGACCTGCAGATCGAGCCCGGCGAGGTGTTCGCGCTGCTTGGACCAAACGGCGCCGGCAAGACGACGACCGTGGAGATTCTTGAGGGCTACCGCCGCCGCGATGGAGGCGAGGTTCGGGTACTCGACCTCGACCCCGGCTCGCAGCGGGCGCGCCTGAAGGAGCGCATCGGGATCGTCTTGCAGTCAACCGGCGTCGACCAATACCTCACGGTGGCCGAGACCATCTCGATGTACTCCGGGTACTACCGCCATCCGCGTCCGGTCGACGAGGTCGTCGAGATGGTGGGCCTGGTGGGCAAGCGCGACAGCCGGGTGGCCAAGCTGTCCGGTGGCCAGCAGCGCCGCCTGGATGTTGCGATAGCCCTGGCCGGCGACCCCGAGCTGCTGTTCCTCGACGAGCCGACAACCGGGTTCGATCCGTCCGCTCGTCATGGGGCCTGGCAGGTGGTCAAGAACCTTGCCGCGTTGGGCAAGACCGTGCTGCTCACCACGCATTACATGGATGAGGCACAGTTCCTCGCCGACCGGGTTGCGATCATCGCGTCCGGGCGGATCGTCGCCGAAGGCTCGCCCGCGACCCTCGCCGGCCGCGACACTGCCCGCGCACGGGTCCGGTACCGGGTGCCGGCCGGCATCGCGCCACCGAACGAGCTCGGCGGCCAGCCAACCTCGGACGGGTTCGTTGAGCTCGAGCCCAGCGACCTGACCCGGACCATGCACCGGTTGACCGGATGGGCAATCGAGAACGGCATCGCTCTGGATGAGCTGACCATCGACCGGCCGTCGCTCGAGGACATTTACCTAGCGCTCACGGGCGACCACCCGAGTCCGGGAGCGGGAACCGGGGGCATCGAAGCCGACGGGCGGTCCGGGTGAGCGCGTCGGCCATGACGCTGCACCAGATGCGCTACGTGAACAAGGCGTTCTGGCGCAACCCGGCGTCCGCATTCTTCACCTTCGCCTTCCCGCTCATGTTCCTCGTGATCTTCACGTCGCTGCTCGGTAACGGGACGGTGCCCATCGGCGGCCGGGAGGTCGATCAGTCGACCTACTACGTCGCGGCGATGACCGCGTTCGCGGTGATCACCGCCTGCTACAACAACATCGCGATCGGCCTGACTTTCCAGCGCGACGCCGGCGTACTCAAGCGAACCAACGGCACCCCGCTGCCTGCGTCGTCATTCCTCGGCGCACGGGTGCTGCACGCCCTGCTGATCTCACTGCTCCTGGTCGCGATCACGGTCGCATTCGGGCGGCTGTTCTACAGCGCCGACGTGCCGACCGGAGCCACGTTGGCCCGCTTCCTGGTGATGGTCGTCGTCGGCGCGGCGTCCTTCTGCGCCCTCGGGTTCGCAATCACGACGGTCATCCCGAACGCCGACGCCGCCGCGCCGATTGTCAACGCGACCATCCTGCCGCTGCTGTTCCTATCCGGGATCTTCATCCCGCTCGGGGACGACGCGCCGGCATGGATCACCTGGATCGCGAGGATCTTCCCGGTCAAGCACTTCGCCGACGGCATGCAGGCCAGCTTCCTCGGAACGACCTTCCACTGGAGCGACGTCCTCGTCGTGGGCGTGTGGGGACTGGCGGGCCTGATCCTCGCCGTGCGCTACTTCGACTGGGAGCCGCGCACCTAGGTCGGGGGTCCGCAGTCTCCTCGAAATGGCCGGTGTGCAGGCCCAACCGCCACGCGCGCACCGAGAGCCCTCGAGCCATAGGAGTTCTTGGCGAGCACGCGCCTCGATAGTCAGACCGCCATCGACTCCCGCGGCGTCCTCCGGCCCGCGCAGGCGCTGGCGACTCAGGGCGGGCGAACTGTTACTCGCCGCGTTGATCTGCCTCCCGCTCAAGGGCCTCGAAGTCGCTCTCGGCTACGATCGCCTGCTCGGGGCTGAGGGTCCCATGCCTGAGGCCGGTTATCCATCGCTGCAGGCGTGCTACCGAAATGCCCTGATCTCGCTGGAGTCTTTCGACCACCCGACCAATGCGGCTTGGCGGGCTGTTCTCGTCTGGTACTTGGACTTCGTACAGTCGGGCCTCCAACTCATCGAGATGGGCACGCTCATCGGGATCCGGCTTCTGCCCCTGGCGATAGCGGATGACTGCGCCCACCCCGGCCGTCGCCAGCGCGGCAACAGCAACGCCGGCCAGCACCGTCGTGGTTATCTTCGTCATAGCCGCTCCTCTCTCCTTGAGCAGAGCGTGGACAACCTCACAGCCGGCCGACTCGGATGGCCCTTGGAAACCGCTAGGACGCGTGCGTGTCCTCTTGGAACGGGAATCCCACACCCTTCGGCTGACCGCGCTCTAGCCTAGGGGCTCGGCCCTCGCTACTCTCCGCCGACGGACACCATTGAGAACGGATCTGACCGCAGCGACGACCCGTTAGCCGTGGGCACAGCCGCCACGGCCCCGGCTGAAACACGATTGGCTGGCCGGCCACGGCGAGAAGACCGAACAGTCGGTATCGAGGTTGTGGCGTGGCCGGTCGCCGACGACGGCTGGCGCCTCGATGACGGTGGTAGCTGTCAGCTGGAGCGGTCGGCGGCGATCTTACGAGCGCGGGCGAGGAGCTGTGGGCCACCGATGCGTTCAGCGATGGCGGCGAACCGGTCCGTTGGGCCGGTCCACTCGAGTTCGTCGACGGACTCGCTCACTGGCGCGTCGAGTTCCGCGGTGGCGATGCGCCGGAACAGCAGGGCATCGGCGAAGCGGTCCCGTAGCGTGGCGGCGAGTGTGCCGCCGCCGCGGACGTTCACCAGCCAGTCGTCGGTCTGGGCGGGAATGTTCTCCAGGTGGCCGTACTCGGCCAGGACGGCCGCTGCAGCCTTCGCGCCCCAGCCCGGAAGGCCCGGGTAGCCGTCGGCGGTGTCACCGACGAGTGCGAGGTAGTCGGGGATCGACTCCGGCGGCACACCGAACTTGACGCGGATTTCGGCGGCGTCGTACCACTTGTCCTGGCGACGGTCCCACTGCACGACCTTGCCGCCGACGCACTGGCCGAGATCCTTGTCCGGGGTGCAGATGATCACCCGGTCGACCCGCTCGTCGCGGTCGGCCATGCGTGCTGCCGCGGCCAGACCGTCGTCGGCCTCGACCTCGACCAGCGGCCACACGGTGAAGCCGGCAGCGCCGAGCGCCTCCTCAACCAGCGGAAACTGCGCCTTCAACGCAGGATCGACACCCGAGCCGTCCTTGTAGGTCGGCCAGAGATCGTTGCGGAACGACTCGATGACGTGATCGGTGGCCACGCCGACGTGGCTCGCGCCACCTTCCAGAAGCTGCAGGCACGTGCCGACGACCCCTCGCGTCGCCCCGAAGTCTGCGTCCCTGTTGTTCGGCGCATAGTGGTACCGAAACAGCTCGTATGTCCCGTCAACCAGATGCACATCGAAGACCATCGGCTCATCCTCGCAGGCAGGCATCTCGAGAGGCTGGTGGCATCGCGGCCAGCAGGGTGACGACTCGACTATCGTCGAGAATCGACACACTCGCCGACCTCTGACCGTTCGCGGCTCGACGTGGTGATCCCCCATGACGGACCAGCCGGGAAGACACGTATTCCGATCGGCATGCCCCGCCGACGCACCTGCCGTTGCGCGTCTCGTCGACGCCGCATACCAGCATTACGTGGATCGCATCGGGAGACTTCCCAGCCCGATGACCGACGACTACGCGGAGGTGATCCGCACCCAACAGGTGACAATCGCCGAACGCGGCGGTGTCATCGCCGGAGTACTCGTCCTGGCGGTGACCGACGAAGGGGTCTTCATCAACAATGTCGCCGTTCATCCATCCAATCGCGGGACCGGACTTGGCAAGGCGCTCCTCCAACTCGCAGAGACCGAGGCACGGCGCGCCGGGTTCGATTCTCTCCGCCTCTACACCCACGAGCAGATGACTGAGAACCTCTCGCTCTACAGCAGGATCGGATACGTCGAGTACGACCGACGCCAACAGCGCGGCTTTTCACGCGTTTACCTACGCAAAGACCTCTAGCAAGACGCCCGCCCGTAGCGATCGGTCAAGCCTCACGTCACCGATCGCACGCCGAGCCGCCTGACGGCGTCCAGTGCCACCTCGACCACAAGGCCGTCCCAGATCCGGATGTCGAGTGGCCGGCCAGGCGGTCCCCCTCGTCGCCACGATTGATTCCCATGCCGGAATACCGCGGGGTGGCGGTGCGCTATGCTGATGTGGCACGAGAGGCCTGATTCGGGCCGGTGCTTCCTAGCTGTGGTGCGTCTTGGCATCCGGCTCCCACGCGCAGATCAGCGCGCTGGACGCCCTTTTTGCGCCTCCGCTTCACCGTTCCGCCGGATCCTCGGCGGATATCTCGACTGCGTCCAAACCCGTCGTGTGCACCGCGGCGTGTCTTCGCGCGGTGCCCAGTCCGCCCCGGAAGCCGAGCGGCCTCATCGCGTCGATGGACGCCTTCCCTGAAAGGGATCCCCATGAGTAGTACGACCGAACTGCTGGTCAGGGACGACCAGCGTGGCGGGAATGGCGCGCGCAACCGCGCCCCCGGCGCGCGGCGCCCCGGGCCGAAACCCTCGGTAGTCACCGAGGGCGAGACGCTGGTTCCCATCACCGGAATCGTCGACCTCGTCGATAACAACCGTGCGTTCGTCCGGACCTCCGGTTACCTGCCCGGCCCCGACGACGTGTCCGTGTCGCCGGCGCAGATCCAGACGTACGGGCTGCGCAAAGGCGACCTTGTCACCGGAGCCGCCCGGCCCGGTCGAGACCCGCGAGAAAAGTCCGGGCAGAAATCGGGGCAGAAGTCCCGGGGGGAGGCGACCGCGCTGGTACGCGTGGACACCGTGACCGGCCAGACACCCGGGACAGCCCGCGACCGGCCGGACTTCGCCAAACTGACGCCGCTGTACCCCCAGGAACGCTTGCAACTGGAAACCGCGTCGGCGGATCTGACCACCCGAGTCATCGATCTGGTGAGCCCGATCGGCAAGGGCCAGCGCGGGTTGATCGTATCCCCGCCGAAGGCGGGTAAGACGATCGTGCTGCAGGCGCTCGCGAACGCGATCACCCGGAACAACCCGGAATGCCATCTAATGGTCGTGCTCGTGGACGAGCGGCCAGAGGAGGTGACCGATATGCAGCGCTCCGTCAAGGGTGAGGTGATCTCATCGACCTTCGACCGGTCGCCGAAGGATCACACCGCGGTGGCCGAGCTGGCGATCGAGCGGGCCAAGCGGCTGGTGGAGCTGGGCCACGACGTGGTCGTCTTGCTGGACTCCATCACCCGGCTCGGCCGCGCCTACAACAACACCGCTGCGGGCAACGGCCGCCTCCTAAGCGGCGGCCTGGACTCGAGGGCACAGGCACTGCCCAAACGTCTCCTCGGCGCGGCTCGCAACATCGAGGACGGCGGATCCCTAACGATCCTCGCCACCGCGCTGGTGGAGACAGGCTCCCGGATGGACGACCACCTTTTCGAGGAGTTCAAGAGCACCGGGAACATGGAACTGCGGCTCAACCGGTCCCTTGCCGACAAACGCATCTTCCCAGCCGTGGACCTCGCCGCGTCCGGGACCCGAAGGGAGGAGATTCTGCTGTCTCCAGAGGAACTTCACGCCGTGAGTAAGCTCCGGCGAGCGCTGCACTCCCTTGAACCGTCGCAGGCCCTCGACCTGCTCCTCAGCAGGATCGCAGACACCGAAAGCAACGCCGAGCTCCTGCTCCAAGTCCACAGCAACGCGCTAGGTCCCAACCGACGCTGAACCCACTGCCCCGCGAGCCCAAGGCCAGCCGCAGGCCAGGTCGGTGTTCCATCAACGTCGATCTTTCGTTATCTCGTCTGAGTGGGTCTTGTTGGATCGCGCACCTGTCTAGGAGCTTGTCGCCAGGCACGCACGACCTGCGGCGTGATATCGCGAAGCTCCCGTCGAATTTCATCTCCTTCTTATCGCAGCCTCAGCGGCGGCTCAGGCCGAGGGTCGACATTTCAAGGAGAGGGTCTTCCCTTCGACATTCGGCGACATCGTCACCGACGCGGCGGGCTTCCCGGCGCTCGGGACGTGTTTGCGACTGGCTCAGGAGATGACATGAAGCGCATCCAAATCAGGAAGCCGAAGCTGCGGCGGGGAGACCCCGGGCCCGACGTCCTTCCGGTCGACCCCAGAGACCCAGACGTGCGTCGAGCGGTTGCCCTCGCACGTGCCGCTGGCAGCAAGGACGTCGCGCGCAAGTGACCGTACAGCGGTGTGGGTGTACGCGATGAGGTCAGTGCGGTAGCGCCGAGCCGGTGTCGGCTGTTGACCTCGCCGATCGTGTCAGCTGCCTGCTGGGCGGAGCATGAACCTGGCGCCACCGCCGCCGGATCGTCTGATACGAGATCCACGAGGGTAGCGTCTCGGCGGGCCTGGTGACGAGGACCAATGAGACCAACCCGCCGTTGGCAGGTCGCCAGGTGAGGATTGACCATATGAGCTCGCGTCAGCGGTCGAGTGTGGCGATCACCTCGCCGAGCGAACGGATTACACGCTCGTTAATCGGGCTCACGACCAGAATCGCTTCGTCGACTCCCGCGGCGGCAAGATCCGCCAGTCCGGTGGCGATCGCTTCTGGTGATCCCATGAGTGGAGGCACGTCCAGTGTGTGAGGTCGATCTCGCCGGCCGTCCTCGAAGGTGACGAACACCGTTGCGCTGCGGAGGACGTCGGCGGGTTCTCGTCCGGCTTCTTGGACGAGAACGCTGACCCGGGCATTTTCTCTTGCGAATCCGTCCGGCGTGTTCCCGTACCAGTCGTACCAGACATTCCAAACATCGGCGTGCGGCAGCGCTATCCGCAGGACGCGCTCGCCCGTCGAGCCGATCATCAAAGGAACGCGCGTGGCCGGTCTGGGTAGCAGGACTGCGTCCTGCGCCCATTCGAAGCGCCCCTCGTATGTAACCCGTTCGCCGACGAGCAGGCGTCTGATGATCTCAAGGGCCTCCTCGAACCGCGAGGCACGGTGATCGAAAGGTATGCCGAAGGCGCGGAACTCCGTCTCGTTCCATCCGGCGCCCAAGCCCAGCACGAGTCTTCCGTTGCTGATCTCCTGGACGGCCGCAGCCTTCCTGGCGAGCAGGCCCGGCGCGGCGAACGCTGTACACGCGACTAACGGGCCAAGGCGGATGCGTTCGGTGGCCGCCGCCAGGGCGGCCAGCAAAGTCCACGCGTCCCATGGGCCCCGCTCTTCGCGACCGTCACCCCGATACAGCAGGTGGTCTCCCACCCAGACCGAGTCGAACCCAACTTCCTCAGCGGTGCGCGTGATGGCGAGGTACTCGGGCCACGGCACGTGTCGCTCGACCTCGGGAAGCTGCACACCGACGTCCAGGGGTTTCGTCATGTGGTCATCCTCGCGGACTGACTCGCCCTATCCGCCAGAGTCAACATGGCACGTCGTACACCGCCGAGCGAGCTCGCGACTGCTCGACGATTTGGCGCAGCGTCTCCGTTGGAACAAACGCTTTCGATGACGGGCGTCACCGTCGCTCGGTGTCGCATTCGACGCTGAGGTGGCGTACGACAGCCTCGGCGATGTCGCCGAGCGCCTCGATCTGCTGGCGTGAGAGTTGGTCGATGAGGTGGCGGCGTACCGAGGCCACGTGGGCGGGTGCGGCGGCTTGGATCGCGTTCCATCCAAGATCTGTGAGCACGACGACCGTTCCGCGACCGTCGGCTGGATGCTCCTCCCGGTCGATGAGTCCGCGCTGTTGCATTCGGGTGATTTGATGCGACAACCGGCTCCTCGACCAGAGCATGCGCCGAGCGAGGTCGGTGAAGCGTATTCGATGGTCGCTGCTTTCAGAGACAGAAGACAGCACGTCATAATCCGCATCCGAGAATCCGGACTCCTCTGCGAGCTCGCGGGACAATTGCAGGTCCAACAACCCCCGCATCTTCCGGTACCCCCGCCAGGCGCGATCCTCGACATCGTCCAGCCAACGTGGTTGCGGCACAGGCGCACTGTACTGCCGAACACCAGCAGGACTGCGGAACGTTACACGCCAAGCACCGGCGCCGGTCCCACAGCGATTGTTGACATGACAACGAAATCCCCCATACACTTTGATGACATGTCAACTAGCTCCGGAACCGCGCGCTCCCAGGCCGCTCACCAAATCCCTGGCTACGTGAGCGGCAGATGGATTATCGACCCAGTTCATTCCGATATCTCCTTCGCGGTACGGCACCTCATGGTCAGCCGGGTCCGCGGCCGGTTCGTCCGGCTCAGCGGGGAGATCGTGACGGACACCGACCCCTCGGCGTCATCGGTCGTGGCGGAGATCGACCTGGCGTCGATCGACACTGGCAACGCCGACCGCGACGAGGACCTCCGCTCAGCCAACTACCTCGATGTGGCGCGCTACCCCACGATGGCCTACCGCTCGACCGCGGTACGGGTGGCCGGTGACAGGTTCACTATCGACGGGGATCTGGCGCTGCATGGTGTCACCCGACCGGTCCAGTTGACTGGTGAACTCCACGGTATCCGCGCCAACGGCAAGGGCGGCACAGTGGCCGGGCTCGGAGCCACTGCCGAAATCGACCGCCGCGACTTCGGCATCAACCTCACCATCCCAATTCCGGGGGGCGGTGTGGTCGTCGGCGACAAGGTTGCCATCACGCTCGAGATCGAGGCCAACCTCGCCGACTGATTCCCATCGAGGATCGACCGTCAAGGCCCGTAGTTTCTCGACCGCCCGTGACGGTGTCGTGGACGACGCGCGATGGGGCTGAAGGATGCAACCTCGAAGCTTGGAGTTCGATGAGCGTAGACCCTCGACCACCCGCATTGACCGACGGTATCGCCGCCACCGGCACCTGCTAGGAACGGGTCTGTTGCCCGCTCGGCGTTTCACCTCGTCTCCTCCGACGAGGTCCGCTCGTCGCTCGTGCTCATAGAGGCCGGTCCACGAGCCTGCCGGCTCGGTCTTCGACCGGCTCGCCGCCGCCGGGGTGCATGTGGCGCACCGGCGGGGCCGGATCCGAATCTCACCCCACCTGTCACGACACCCCGGGTGAGATCGGTCGGGCTCTCGACCTGCTATGACCGCACGATCCCCCTCCGCCAGTGTCGCCGGTCTGTGGATGCTGAGGCGTGACAGTGCCAGTCGGCAGCTCGGTCATGCACTCATGATCGCGTGAATCATGCCGGTATGTGTCGCCGCGCCTCGGCGACTGCCTGCTCAAGCGTCAGCCCCGCCCCCGCGCGGCGCTCACCCTCGTACGTGCCGCCGAGGCGCTCGCGGGCGCCCGAGATCACGTGCTCATAGCGCTGCCGTTCGGTGAGGAGCATCCGGAAGCCGAGCCGACGTTCCTGGTCCTCCGCGATTCCCCAAAGGCGCGCGGCCGCGCGGTCGTCCCCGTGCAGGAGCAGCGCGCACGCGATGCCGGCGACGCAATAGATCTGCACGCGCCTGCTTCCAGTCGCGACGGCGTACGCGAGCGCTTCGGCAAAGCGGCGTAGCGCCGTGTCGGGATCCAAACGATCGAGCGAGAGGTCTCCAAGGCTGTGCAACGTGCTCGTCAGCTGCTGATCGAAGCCGAGCTCTCGAGCACGCATCGCCGTCTCCTCGAGCAAGCGCTCACCCTCGTCATAGTCGCCGCGGTCGCGGTACGCGTCGCCTAGCCAGTGGAGCTCCGTCAGTCTTGAGGCCTCGTTGCCGGCCTGCTCGAACAGCGGCAGCGCCTGTTTGTGGTAGGCGATAGCACCGTCGAAGTCGCCCCGGCGCCATGCCACGCTGGCCAACCTGCTGATCGCCGTACCGAGCTCCTGCGGATCGTCCTGCACGCGGCGCAATTCGAGCCCTTCCCGCCAGAACGTCTCCGCTCCGTCAACGTCGTCGTGCGTGTAGTAGGCGATTCCGCCCGCAGCCGCGAGTGCCGCCGCGCGCACGTTTAACGGGAGAGTCGCGTCGTCGACGGGCGCATTTTCGAGCCACCCTGCGGCATCGCGATACTGCGCCCGGTTCAGCCAGAACCGCCAAAGGGCAGCCCCCAGACGGAGCACGCTTTCGCGGCGGCCGCCTTCGAGTAGCCCGGAGAGCGTAGCGCGAAAGCTCGGCAGCTCCTGCTCGAAGCGGATGAGAGACTCGGCGCTCAGGTCACGCATCCCCGACAGCCGCTCACGCGCGTCGAGTTCCTCCGCGACGCCGAGGAAGTAGTCGTCGTGGCGACGACGCAGCGATGACGCATCCGATAGATCGCGCAGCTTCTCCAGCGCAAACTCCTTGATCGCCGCAAGCATGAAGAAGCGCCCATCCTCGCCATGCCGGAGCAAGCTCTTCTCCACCAGTGACTGCAAAACGTCGAGCTCGGCGGAACAGACGGCTTCCGCCGCCTTGAGCGCGAAGCTCCCGGCGAACACGGCCAACTGTGCAAACAACCTCTGTTCGTCAACTGCAAGAAGCTGGTGGCTCCACTCGACGGTCCCGCGCAGCGTGCGCTGCCGCTCGGGCGCGTCGTGCGCGCCGGAGGTCAGCAAGTCGAGGCTGCGACCGAGGCGCTCGAGGATCTGTCCCGGTGTGAGAACCTTCACGCGTGCGGCAGCAAGCTCGAGCGCGAGGGGAAGGCCGTCGAGCCGCTCTACGATCTCACGCACCGCCGCATCGGGCTCGAAGCCGGGCTGCAGCTGCCGTGCGCGTAGCGTGAAGAGAACCGCTCCGTCGTCGACCGGAAGCATCGGCACCGGAAACTCCTGCTCGGCGGCAACATTCAGGCGGCTCCGGCTCGTGGCGAGGATACGCGCATCGAGCCGGACAACGATGTCGGCGACGCCTGGGAGAAGCTGCTCGAGATTGTCGAGCACGAGCAGCGTGCGCTTGCCCGTGAGAAACGCGTGCAGGTCGTCGGGACCGCCGACCACCTGCACGATCGTCGGCTCGATCAGTTGCGGATCCCGTACGGCGGCGAGCGAGACGAACCAGACGCCGTCGCAGTACCGCTCGACGCTCTCAGCAGCCGCTTGCAGCGCCAGCCGAGTCTTGCCCGAGCCGCCTGGGCCGGTGACGGTGACGATACGATGCGAGTCGAGCAGCGCCCGCACCTCGGCTAGCTCGCGTTCGCGGCCGACGAACGGTGTCGGCTGCACCGGCAGGTTCGTCTGGTCGACAGTCTTCAGCGGCGGAAACTCATCCTCGCCGAGCTGGTAGAGCCGCTCAGGCGCTGCAAGGTCCTTGAGCCGGTGCATGCCGAGGTCGCGCAGGCGATCTGCGCGGACGAGATCGCGTGTTGCCTGCGAGAGAAGAATCTGACCCCCGTGCCCGGCAGCGGCAATCCGCGCGGCGCGATGCACATCGATCCCTACGTATCCCTCTTCGGTCACGGTCGGCTCGCCCGTATGCAGCCCCACGCGTACTCGAATCGGCCCGTCGCGTAGCGCCTCACGCGCCGCTGCCGCCGCCGCCAGCGCGTCGGACGCCTTCGCAAACGCTACGAAGAATGCATCTCCCTGTGTGTCCACCTCCACACCGCCGTGGCGCGCGAACGCTCCCCGAAGCGCGTGACGGTGACCGGCCA
>DASYTV010000112.1:0-6244 GCA_036001885.1 Actinomycetes bacterium | reverse complement strand
CAAGCCCGAGGCCGCACACCGCCCGTCCACCGGAGAGGACGTCCAGGGTCGCGATGATCTTGCCGAGATGTGGAACGTTCCGGTACGTGATGCCCGTGACGAGTGCACCGAGCCGTACCCGATCGGTGCATGCGGCGAGATAGGCCAGCGCGGTGTAGCTCTCGAGGAAGTCCTCCCATGCCCGGCCGATCTGGGGGATCTGGCGGAAATGATCCATGACGTAGATGGCACTGAAGCCGGCTGCCTCGGCTGCCTCGGCGATCTCCCGCAGCCGATCGGCCGTTGTGGCCGCGCCGCCGGGCAGCGTGAAGCTGCCCAGGTGCAGGCCGAACCGGAGCCCCGACGGTTGCTCGTACTGCCGTCGAGCCGCCGCCGCGGCTTCCGTGAAGGGTGCGGCAACGACGCGCACCGGTGCCGGAGTAAGAACGGCGTCGAATCCCTCGATAGGCAGCGTCTCCCTTACCCGTGCCCATGTCCGCAGTTGTGCGGTCAGCACGTCGGCCGGGATGCGTGGATTCCGGGACCGATTCCTCGCCCGGCACTCCCCGGCCGGGAGGTCGAAGGCAACGACGACGCACGCCAGGTCGTTCTTCCGGGCCAGCGCCAGCCACGCCGCCCGGCGGTCCGCGTCCAGGCCTAGGGTGTCGATCACGGTCGTCAGCCGGCGAGCAACGCGCAGCTGCACGATCCGGTCGAGCAGCGCGAACGCATCCGTACTGGCCGCCAAGTCGTCCTCGCCACTGCCGATGATTGCCCGCAGCCGATCACTGGAGACGATGACATTAGCCGGGAAGTGGGCCGACGCCCAGGTCGACTTTCCCGAGGCGCCGGGACCGGCGAGGATGACGAGGCATGGCGCCGGCAGGTTCAAGGCGTCGGTCACGATCCCAGTCTGGACCGGCGACAGTCAGATGTGGCCGGCACCTCCGTCGACTCCGAGGAGGTCAGCCGGGGACGCGAACCACGAGAGCCGCTGGTTCGATCTCGGCATCGAACGTCGTGCCCGCACTGATCGTTTCGCCATCCACTTCCCGTGGATGTGGCCGCTCGGTCTTGATGGCGACCTTCTTGGCACGGAAGCGCTCGATCCTCACGTTGGCCCGGCGTCGTCTTGTCAGAATGTTCACCGCGACGCGGGTCCAGTCGACCAGGCCCCGCGGAGCCAGGACCACCACGTCTAGCTGACCATCGTCAGGCGAGGCATCGGGGAGCAGCGGGATTCCGCCTTGGATTCGCCCGACGTTGCCGATGACGACCAGTCGCGCCCTGCGGTGGAACGGCACCTCGTCGTCGAGGCTCATCGTCACCTTCATGATGTCCCCGAGCAGATGCCTGACACCGGCGACGAAGTACGCCGGCCAGCCCACACGCTGTTTGAGCCGCTCGGAGGCACCGGCGACCATCGCGGCGTCGAAGCCGATCCCCGCCATGACGGCGAACCGCTGTCCGTTGACCCGACCGAGGTCGATCACCCGGTTGACGCCCGTCAGCGCCACCGCGACGGCGTCGCCAAGGTCTAGCGGGATGCCCAGGTTTCTGCAGAGCAGGTTGCCGGTCCCCGCGGGGACGATGCCGAGCGGCACTCCTGTCGTCGCTAGGCCGTCAGCGCAGGCCCGGACGGTCCCGTCGCCACCGCAGGCGATCACCAGGTCGGCCCCACCCGCGGCGGCCGCGGTCGCGGCGGAGACGCCTGAGTCCTCCTTGGTCGTCTCGATCAGCTCAGGCGATGGGTGCCCGCCTGCCGAAGCCTGCGCATAGAGTTCCCGACGCAGCGCCTCGCCGCCGTCAGCGAACTTACTCGGGTTGAGGACCGCGACGATCTTCTGGGCCTGGGCCGGTCCCTGGGAGGCTGGCGTACGGGTCGGGCGTAGCCTCACCCACAGATAGGTGAACACCACAAGCACGAGGAACGCACCGACAAGGGATCCGATGAGCTCGGTGGTCGTCGCGTCGCCGTATTCGATCTCCCACCAGGTGACTGCGGCAGGCAGTGCGATGCCGAGCAAGGCCGCCGCCGCTCGCGGGATCTCGCGTCGGCTGCGCCGGATGACCATCGCGGCGATCCCGCCATAGACGGCAAGGCTGAGCGCCGGTCCGGCCGGGAACTGGAGGACGCCCACGATCAGCAGAGTCGCGGCAGTGACAAGCAGGAGGTAGGTCGCGTCCCTTGGGCGGCGCCACACCAGCGTCGAGACTGCGGCCGTGATCAGCGCGACAGCGATCGTCGACCACACCAGCACCGGCACGACCGCAACGATACGGGCATGTTCCGGCCGATTGGGCATGTGAGCTGGGGCTTGCCGCCCCTTGAGCTGGGCTCTGTGACTCAAAGGATTGACGGGCGAATCGCGGTTGTCCTGACAGCGGCGATCCGGGCGTCCCATCGGCATGATGGGGCGAAACCACCCTGTTCTCGACGGTTCTTGTTCTCGGGCGCGCGATTTGCAGTGGGCTACGACAGCGATTCGCGCCCGCGAGCCGTACCGAGTCGCGCGGGCATCTGGAGAGGGTGACGTCACGGTGATCGATCGACCTGGATGCTCTTGGCTGTCGTGCTCGGACGGAAGTCGGAGGCGATTAGCTGATGCCGGCCGGTAATCTTGCGGGGTGATCGACCTTCGCTTGCTTCGTGACGACCCCGACCGCGTGCGCGCGTCGCAGCGGGCCCGGGGAGAGGACCCCCGCCTTGTCGATGCGCTGCTGGCCGCCGACGAGCAGCGCCGCACTTCGCTGACGCGGTTCCAATCGCTGCGGGCGGAGCAGAAGGCATTCGGCAAGCAGGTCGCGAGCGCCAGCGGGGACGAAAGGGCCGCCCTCGTCGAGAAAGCACAGGCGCTGGCGGCGGAGGTCAAGGCCGCAGAGGCAGAGGTGAACGACGCCCAAGCAGCGCTGGCCCGACTCCAGCTGGAGATCTCGAATGTGATCGAGGATGGCGTTCCGGCCGGTGGCGAGGACGACTACGTCGTGCTCGAACATGTCGGACACCCGCGGGACTTCGCCGCAGAAGGCTTCGAGCCTTTGGATCACGTCGAGCTCGGCCGGCTGCTGAGGGCGATCGACGTCGAGCGCGGCGCGAAGGTCTCGGGTAGCCGCTTCTATTACTTGACCGGCATCGGTGCGCTGCTGGAGTTCGCCCTGGTACAGCTCGCGATCGAGCAAGCGGTCGGTGCCGGCCTGACGCCGGTGATCCCGCCGTCGCTAGTCAGGCCGCGGGCCATGGAGGGCACCGGCTTCCTCGGTCAGGCGGCGGACAACGTCTTCTATCTGGAGCGCGACGACCTCTACCTTGTCGGCACCAGTGAGGTGGCCCTCGCCGCTTACCACATGGACGAGATCCTGGATGCGGATCGGCATCCGCTGCGTTATGCCGGTTACTCACCGTGCTATCGACGGGAGGCAGGCTCACATGGCCGCGATACGAGGGGCATCTTCCGCGTGCATTGGTTCGACAAGGTCGAGATGTTCGTCTTCTGCCGGCCCGAGGACGCTCGCGACGAGCATCAGCGCCTGCTCGGATGGGAGAAGGAGTTCCTGGGCAAGCTTGAGCTGCCCTACCGCGTCATTGATACCGCCGCAGGCGACCTCGGCGCGTCGGCCGCCCGCAAGTTCGACTGTGAGGCGTGGATCCCGTCGCACGGGCGTTACCGTGAGTTGACGTCGGCGTCGAACTGCACCGAATTCCAAGCGCGGCGGCTCAACATCAGGATGCGCGACGGAGAAGGCACCAGGCCGGTCGCGACCCTCAACGGCACGCTGTGCGCCACGACGCGCACGATCGTCGCATTGTTCGAGAACCATCAGCAGGCCGACGGCTCCGTCGTCGTACCGACCGCCTTGCGGCCCTACCTGGGCGGACGCGAGCTCTTGACTCCGGAAATCGCGTGACCCACGGTCCCACTGGTACTCCCGGCTTGGTCGCGACGGATCTCGACGGCACTTTGCTCCGCAGCGACGAGTCACTGTCGCCACGAACGCGGGCGGCGCTGGAGAAGGCGGTCGCAGCCGGTGCGGTTCACGTCATCGTCACCGGACGGTCGGTGCAGACGGCGGGGCCGGTCTTTGACGACCTGAGGTACGACGGGCTCGCAGTCTGCGGTCAGGGCGCGCAGCTCTACGACGCGGGTGCGCATGAGCTGGTCGCTGCGCACACCATCGACGTCAATGCGGTCCGCACGGTGCTTCATCGGCTGGCGGAGGCGATCGGCCCTGTTCATGTCGCGGTCGCCCGAGCAGGCATAGCCGGCGGCTTCCATGGCCCGGCGACCATGCCGTGGCCGTGGGATCTGGTGCCGCTTCATCCGGCGACCGAGGCCGACCTGTGGGCCGAGCCCGTCATGAAGGCGTTCCTCAATCATGATCGACTGCCCGTTGATGAACTTGCCGCCGCTGTGCGCAGCGCGGGGAACGGCTTCTTCGAAGCCGTCAACGCCGGAGGTGATCTCGTCGAGCTGGTCCCGGCCGGAGTCACGAAAGCGACGGGACTCGCCGAAGTCGCGGCCCGCCTTGGCTGCGCGGCAGAGGACACGATCGCCTTCGGGGACATGCCGTCCGACGTGCCCATGCTCGTCTGGGCCGGGTACGGCGTGGCGATGGCCAACGGTCATCACGAGGCGATCGCGGTGGCCGACGAGGTGGCTCCGTCTAACGACGAGGATGGGGTGGCGGTCGTTCTTGAACGGGTTTACGGCACCGGTTAAGCGACCAAGGGAAGCATTCGATAGATGCCTTCCTCGGGGGCGAGGCTGCGCGAAGCTTCCCTTGCTGAGTCCGGGTCAGAGACGGTGATGAAGGGCATGGCGGCGAGACCGGATGAGGCGCGTGGGAACCGGGCACGGGTTCTCAGCAAGCGGCCGCGGCAGCACGTGGCCTGAAGGAGGGTGTAGATCACGGTGAAGCGGCCGAAACTCGTCGCGACGGACCTCGACGGCACCGTGATCAGGAGGGACGGCACCATCTCAAGTCGGACCCGGGCGGCGCTGTCGATGGTCGAGGACGCCGGCTCGATTGTGGTCTTCGTGACCGGGCGACCTCCTCGCTGGCTCCACGAGGTAGCGGAGCAGACGGGCCACCGCGGACTTGCGGTGTGCGCAAACGGGGCGCTGCTCTACGACCTGCACAACGAGTCGGTCCGGGCGTCGCACCTGATCTCTGCGAAGGCCATTCGCGACGTGTGTGAGGCGGTACGTCAGAAGCTCCCTGACGTCCGTTTCAGCGTGGAGCGGCTCACCGAATCCGTGCATGAACCGCAGTACGTCATGCCGTGGGACAGCGGCATGCCTTGGGTGCGGGCCGCCCCGATTGAGGAGCTATACGCGGAGCCTGCGGCGAAGCTCCTGGTTCATCACGCCGCGATGAGCCCGGACGAGCTGCTTGCGCTGGCGCGGTCCGCTGCTGGCGGGCTGGCCGAGTTCACCCACTCCAGCCGGGTGGGCGTCGTCGAGGTCAGTGCCCTCGGCGTGAGCAAGGCGAGCGGCCTTGCTCGCATTTGCGAGGAGCGCGGGATCAGCGCGGCCGATGTCGTCGCCTTTGGCGACATGCCGAACGACCTGGCCATGCTCGCGTGGGCGGGTACGGCGTACGCGATGGCCAACGCCCACCCGGACGTGCTGGCAGCCGTCGACAACATCGCCCCCGCCGTCGACGATGACGGAGTCGCTGCGGTTCTCGAGGGGCTGTTTGCGGGAGCACCCGACGGAGGAAGGACGCTCTGACGGCCTTTATCCCCGACTGCCTGACGACGATCCGGCGGCGGCGCTGTGATCCGCGCGTACCCGCTCGGGCCAAGCTCGCGGTCATCTTCGCCGGTCTATGGGTGGCAAGCCCCATCAGCCCCAAAATGAAGGCCCAGCGCGGTGAGCTTAGTTCCTCGCCAGACGAGGCGGAGGGGTCAAGGCTCGAGGTGATGTCAATGGCTCGGCAACTCTGTCGGCTTGCCAGTCGGGTGTTGCGGGGTGGTTGGCACGTGGCTTGGCCCATCGGTAGGTGCGGCGGTGGCGTGTTCCGAAGCTGCATCACCGGAGGGGACGCTAGCTGGGCCGGATCCCTCGCGGGGAGCCGGCACGCCTGCGCAGAACTCGTCGATGTTGTCCGCACCTCCGGCGGCCTTCACCAGGGCCTGGTACGCGACGGAGTTGGTGTCCACCTTGCCGTTCTCGGCCTTCTCCTCAGCAAACGCTGTGCAGAGTCCGTAGCCGGCTGTTCCGGTTGCGTCTGGGCCGACGGGCTCACTGGACTGCCCGGCATT
>DASYTV010000111.1:0-3586 GCA_036001885.1 Actinomycetes bacterium | reverse complement strand
TTTGAGGTCGACCCGGACATGCGGCTGCCGGGAGGGTACCTGTCCTACGTCGGCTTGCTGATGGACGTGCTGGCAGTCGCGGCCTTCGATCCCAGGGAATCCGGCCGGATCATCGGCCTGTTGGAGCGCGGCCTGGCCAGCCTCGAAGCCGCCGACCCCGAGGAGGTCAGGGACTATTACGAGGCCGTCTACAGCGTCGAGATGGCCAAGGACGACGGCGACGAGGGGGGCGGCCCATCGTGACCTGGCGGCTACGCCGCTCCCGCTAGCTCCGAGCTGCTGGTGTGACCGTCGGCACTTCTTCGCCGGGTCGGAGCGGCTCGAGGAGAACCATCTGTTCCCAGAGCCGCTAACCCATACGTGAAGATTCCGGTGGCCATCCCGCCTCCCGCGCGGGCCCGGCTCAGCAAACGGAGTCGGTCACGTCATGGTCGGAGCGTCGGAGTGCGCCTCGACCCGCAGCCACGCCGCCGGGCCGTACACGGTCGTCTTGCCATCGTCGCCTGACACCGTGAGCACGCCGTTGCCCGAGCCGATCTCGTAGCGTGACGCCCCGTGGTAGAGCTCCTCGCCGGATGCCGTGTACACCTTGAATTCCATGAGGTGACGCTAGCGTGAGAGCCGACCGGAAGCGGGAGATCACCGCGCAGCCAGGCGGAATTTCGATCACTTACTCCCGGCTGACGCCCAACGCCACCAACGCCGCGCTTGGTCGATCTCCCGTTCGGATGCGCCGTGCTCGCGCATGAACTCGACGGCGCCAGCCACTTCCCCGGAGTACTCCGCGTCGAAGACATTCGTATCGCCCCGGCGGACGAGCACGCACGGACGATCTCCACTAAAAGCGATGAGAAGCTTCGGCTGGTCGTCCATGGCGGTGAGCGTACAGAGTCGCCGTGAAGGCCGGCCCGCTGCCGGGCCGATGACACATCGTGACAGCCGGGCGGGCATGAGGTCATTCCGGCAGCTGGACCGACCATTCACGCAAGATGTCGCCCGCCTTTTGCTGTATGTCCTCGGTACCTGCGCCGCGCTCCTTGGCAAGACTCAGCACCAGCAACTCGCCCAGGTTGAGAAATCCGCTGATGATGGTGGTCGCCCCCGGTCCATTGGGGCTGTGCTGGAGATGGGCGATGTGTTCGGCCGCCTTCTCCTTGTCTGCTTCCAGCCAGATCGTCAGGCACTCGACTGCAACCCGCGTCGCCTCAGTCGGCTCGAACATGCCTGTCAGCCTAGTTAGGCGTCGTGAGAGCCGGCCCGAAGCGGGAAATCACCGCGCCGCCGCTAGCCCTGTCGCCGCTTCCCCCCTGCTCGCAGCCGCGCCTACCGCATTGGATGGCCATTGCTCTTTCGGCCGTGAGACGCTGCCGTGCGCCCACGCCGATGCCAGGGACCATCGCACACATGCACCGACGGTAGGACAGACGTCAGTCAGCGGCGCGCGGTGCTGTCCAATGAGGCCGGCGTGCGCCAGAAACCATGCTCGCCGGTCGAGCTTTCGGTGCCCTAGCGGGACCATGAGAGCTCGAGCAGTGCCTCGATCCGCGCGGGGGGGACGTTTTCTTGGCTTGCGAGGTCGAGTGCGCACATGCCGGCAAACGCCGAGCACCAGTCGAGCAGTCGCCGGGCGTCGATGTCGGCTGCGGCGGCTAGCCGCTGCGCGCGGGCTTCGATCGTTTCTAGATCGTCCGCGTCCCACAGGATCAGGTCGATGGCGTCGAAAGCGGCGTCGCCCAGGCAGGGTGCAGGATCGATGGCGACAAGGCCCCGCTCGGTGCCGCCGTCAAGGATGTTGCTGGGCGTGAGGTCGCCGTGGACCACGACGATGGGGACGTCGTGCCCCGCCAGCCGGGTCGCCCGCTCCCGCCCGCGCTCGTAGAGGTCTGGCGGGACCAGCGCGATGAGTTCCGGATGTCGTTCGTAGAGCTTCGCCGAGGAGTCGAAAAGGTAGCCGACGCGCTGCGCGAGCGTCGGATAGGACCTGTCGGGATCACCGCTGCCGTGCAGGGAGTTCAAGAGCTCGGCCAACCTCCCCGCAGCGGGGTATGCCCCGGACACAAGGAGCGGCGTTCCAGGTTCGACCGCCTCGACGAGCAGCGCCGCGAGCTGTTCGTCGAGCGCGATCACCGCGGGGGTGTGAACGGTGTCCCAGGCCTCGAGCGCAGCCGCCTCGAACGCCAAACGCGCGCGGTCCGGGCTGGCTTTCAGCACGGCGCGCCCCCCGCCAGCCGTCCGGCACCAGAAGACCGCGGACACACTCCCGCGCGGGATAGGGGAACCGAGCTCCAACCGCCACCGCTGCGCAAGAACGGTCAGCAAGCCAGGCAACTGGTCCAACCACGCCTCCACCCCGCTGCCGAAGCGGGCCGTCAGACGCTGCCGTACTCCCACGTCGATGCCAGGGACCGTCGCACACATGCACCGACGGTAGGACAGACGTCAGTCAGCGGCCGGCGACGCTCGGGAATTCGGTCTGTCAGAGGCCGCGTCTGCCGTCCAAGCACTGCTGTGAAGCGCGACAAAGCTGACCCGGACGGAGTCATCACCGCGCGGCTCACGGGCACCGCTGGCCGATTGGGGAAGCGGGCGGAACTGTCGCCCGCGTCTCGCAGACCGTCCGCTGTCACGCTCCTGGGTACGCGGATGGCGGTCTCATACTGATGGAGGACGAGGATCCCGGCCTCCGGAATGGTTGACTGCGAGCCGCGACATGCATCAGCCCGCCGTGGGCGGCTGCCGCTCCAGCTGATCGTTGCGACAGTCCTCGCATAGCTTGACCTCGACAACTAGCGTGCCGAGTGGGATATCGATCGGCTTGATCCCGCCTGGGAAGACCCGCTGGCACTTGTCGCACCGGTGCCTCTCGTCATTGGCGGGCCGCTGGGCAGATGCGCAGGCAGGACACCGCACCGAGGCAATGTCGCTGACTCGTATCACCATCGGGCCTGGCGTAGCCAGGTGTACGCACCGTTTCGGCGAGCTCAGCGCCATGGATTTCGCCGCTTGCAGCCACGCAGCTAGCCAGTCGCCGACCTCCCACTCAGCCGGTACCACACCAGGATCGGGCACGTGCTCAGCGGACGTTTTGCGAACCTTCCGGTTCCGGACGAAGGCGACTTCCGGGTCGTTGTCCTCGTTATCCGTCAATGTTGTTTCCCCCCTCGTTCATGAGACCGCGCCCGCGGCTCGCCTGCCATCGGGCGGATGGTCGACTGCGCCTCAGCCGTTGACGTGATCCAAGCTTCGCGACACCGGACCGGTCGTCCTCATCTCAAGCGACGCGGGATGTCTTGTCGGCCGAACGCGTAGGTCGAGACGGTGGCCCCGATCGGGACTATCCGGCGGAAGCCGTGGAAGACGGCGGTGTCAGCTATCCGCGTGGGCGAGGAGGCGGAGGACGGGGAGCTTGAGCTCGTGGCGGGCGCGGGATGCCCAGTCGCGGCGCGTAGCCTCCTCGACCAGGTGCGGCCGGCTGAGCACGATGACCTCATCGGCGTCGTAGCGGGCGACGGCGGACCGCAACGCCGGGATCGGGTCGCCGACGACTATTTCACCGCCTGCGGACATGCCAGCAGCCTCCAGCTGG
>DASYTV010000110.1:0-8199 GCA_036001885.1 Actinomycetes bacterium | reverse complement strand
TGAACTGGCGACGGACCAGGTGACCGGGACCCTTGGGGGCGACCATGCACACGTCGACGCCGGGTGGCGGTTTGATCAGGCCATAGCGGATGTTGAAGCCATGGCCGAAGAAGATGGCGTCGCCGTCGATCAGGTTCGGCTCGACCGCCTCGGTATACAGCCGCCGCTGCACCGGGTCGGGCGCGAGGATCATGATCAGATCTGCCTCCTCGCAGGCCTCGAAGGGCGCGAGGACACGGAGTCCCTCCTCCTCGGCGGCGGTCCGGCTCTTCGATCCCTCGGGGAGGCCCACCCGTACGTCCACGCCCGAGTCGCGCAAGGAAAGCGCATGCGCGTGACCCTGGCTGCCGTAGCCGAGTACGGCGACCTGCCGAGACTGGATGACACCGAGGTCAGCGGCGTCGTCGTAGTAGAGCTCTGCCATGGGATCTCCTTGCGTTGTCGATCTGCTTGCTAGGGCGGCTGCGGGAGTCACGAGGCGACGGCACGCATCGCGCGATCGGTCAGGGATCGGCCGCCACGGTTGATCGCGACCATGCCGGACTGTACGAGCTCTTTGATGCCGAACGGCTCGAGCACACGCAACAGCGCCTCCAGTTTGTCGGCGCTCCCGGTGGCCTCCACGGTCACCGCGTCAGGTGCCACGTCGACGACCTTCGCGCGGAACAGCTGGACGGTCTCGAGGACGTGCGAGCGGGTGTCGAGATCGGCCCGCACCTTGACCAGGAGCAGCTCGCGCTGCACGGACGACTCCGGATCCAGCTCGACGATCTTGATGACGTTGACGAGCTTGTTCAGCTGCTTGGTCACCTGCTCGAGTGGCCAATCCTCGACGCCCACCACGATCGTCATCCGGGAGATCTCCGGATGCTCGGTGGGTCCGACGGCAAGCGAATCGATGTTGAACCCGCGGCGCGAGAACAGTGCCGCGATGCGTGCGAGCACGCCGGGCTTGTTCTCCACGAGCACCGACAGAGTGTGCCTGCTCATGCTCAGTCCTCCCGGTCCCATTGCGGAGCGAGGCCGCGAGCGACCTGAATGTCGTCGTTGGAGGTCCCGGCCGCGACCATCGGCCACACCATGGCGTCCTGGTGCACGACGAAGTCGACAACCACTGGTTGATCGTCGATCGTCATCGCCTTGTCGATGGTGGCATCGACATCGTCGGCGGTCTCGCAGCGCAGGCCGACGCAGCCCATCGCTTCTGCGAGCTTGACGAAGTCCGGCACGCGCTGCGAGTGCAGGTCGGTGTTGGAGTAGCGGGCGCCGTAGAAGAGCGTCTGCCACTGTCGGACCATGCCCAGGCTGTTGTTGTTGATGACCGCGACCTTGATCGGGATCTTGTTCAGGGCGCAGGTGACCAGCTCCTGGTTTGTCATCTGGAAACAACCGTCGCCGTCGATGGCCCAGACCGTTTTGTCCGGCTGGCCGACTTTGGCACCCATCGCGGCAGGTACCGCGTAGCCCATCGTCCCCAGGCCGCCTGAGTTGAGGAACGTGCCGGGACGCTCGTAACGGATGAACTGCGCTGCCCACATCTGGTGCTGGCCGACCCCGGCGCAATAGATCGTGTCCGGTCCGGCGATCTCGCCGATGCGCCGGATCGCGTACTGCGGAGCGAGCGATCCGTCGGCCGGCGTCTCGTACCCCAGTGGGTAGGTCTCCTGCCAGCCCCGCAGCGTCTGCCACCACGTCTCGTAGTCGCCTCGCCGCCCTGCGTCGTACTCGGCCTGGACGGCCACCACCAGATCCGCGATCACTTCCCGGCAGTCGCCAACGATAGGGACGTCAGCGACGCGGTTCTTTGAGATCTCGGCCGGGTCGATGTCAGCGTGGACGATGGTGGCCTCAGGCGCGAAGCTGTCGAGCTTGCCTGTCACCCGATCGTCGAAACGCGCGCCGAGGCTGACGATGAGGTCCGCCTTCTGCAGCGCGCCGACCGCGGCGACCGTACCGTGCATTCCCGGCATGCCGAGGTGCTGCCGGTTGCTGTCCGGAAACGCACCGCGAGCCATCAGCGTCGTCACCATCGGCGCGCCGACCAGGTCGGCCAGCATGCGCAGCTCCGCCGACGCCCTCGCCCGCAGCACGCCGCCGCCCACGTAGAGCACCGGCCGGCGGGACTCGACCAGCAACCGCGCTGCCTCCCGGACCTGCTTCGCATGTGGCCGGCTCACCGGCCGGTAGCCGGGCAGGTCGAGCTGGACCGGCCAGTGGAAGGCGGTCCTGGCCTGGAGCGCATCCTTGGCGATGTCAACGAGCACCGGGCCGGGCCTGCCCGTGCCGGCGATGTGGAACGCCTCGGCGACCGTCCGCGGGATGTCCGCCGCATCGGTGACCAGGTAGTTGTGCTTAGTGATCGGCATCGTGATCCCGCGGATGTCCGCCTCTTGGAAGCCGTCGGTGCCGATGAGGCTCGAAGGCACCTGACCGGTGATCGCCACGATCGGGACCGAATCCATATAGGCGTCGGCGATGGGGGTGACGAGGTTGGTCGCGCCGGGGCCGCTGGTCGCCATGCAGACGCCGACCCGGCCGGTCGCCTGTGCGTACCCCTCCGCCGCGTGGCCGGCGCCTTGCTCGTGGCGTACGAGGATGTGGCGCAGCCTGGTCGAATCGAGGAGCGGATCGTACGCCGGCAGGATCGCCCCGCCGGGGATGCCGAAGACGGTGTCAACGCCGAGCTCCTCGAGGGCACGGATAAGCGCCTGGGCGCCCGTCACCTGCGCCTGCCCGTCAGTCATGATCGTCGTCGCCTCATCTGAATCCGCTCATCCTGGCTCGGGAAACGAAAAACCCCCAGGCCCTGACGGGCACGTGGGGGTCGCGCGCTGGCCACCGCTCGCGGTCAGCCGGCGCGCCTACGAAGTACGAGAATTCGGTGCTGCATCGGATCAGACGCTTTCGTACGCCGGGCTGGACTGTCAAGCAGGTGGGACGCCCGTCTCAGGATTCAGACGGGGCGTGCCTGTGCAGACGGGCCCTGGAGTCAGCCGGTGACCGCGCCGGTGGCGGCGGAGCCGACGAGTTTGGAGTATTTCGCGAGGGCACCAGAGGTGTAGCGCGGAGCCGGCAGCGCCCAGACCGTTCGGCGGCGTTCGAGCTCGGTGCCATCGACCAACAAGTCCAGGCTGCGGGTGCGGAGGTCGAGCCTGATCCGGTCGCCCTGCCTGACGAGCGCGATGGGTCCGCCCTTGACTGCTTCTGGCGCGATGTGGCCGACGCAGAAGCCTGTCGTCGCTCCGGAGAATCGGCCATCCGTGATGAGGAGCACGTCCTTGCCGAGGCCGGCGCCCTTGATGGCACCGGTGACCGCGAGCATCTCGCGCATGCCTGGGCCGCCGGCCGGACCTTCGTACCGGATGACGACGACGTCGCCGGCCTCGATACCACCGTGGGTGAGCGCGGTCATCGCGTCCTTCTCGTCATCGAAGACCTTGGCGGTTCCCTCGAAGACGTCGTCGTCCAGGCCGGCGCTCTTGACCACGGCACCATCCGGGGCGAGGGTGCCGCGCAGGATGGTCAGCCCACCGGTCTTGTGGATCGGGTCATCCAGTGCGTGGATGATCTTGCCATCTGGGTCCGGTGGTGAGATGTCCGCCAGGTTCTCGGCCATCGTGCGGCCGGTCACGGTGAGCGCGTGGCCGTGCAGGAGCCCGGCGTCGAGCAGCGCTCTCATGACCACAGGGACTCCCCCGACACGGTCGATGTCGTTCATGACATAGCGACCGAACGGCTTGACGTCGGCGAGGTGTGGGGTGGCGTCGCCGATGCGGTTGAAGTCGTCCAGGGTCAGCTCAACGCCGGCCTCGTGGGCGATGGCCAGCAGGTGAAGAACAGCGTTGGTGGAACCGCCCAGCGCCATGACGACGGAAATCGCGTTCTCGAAGGCTTCCTTCGTCAGGATCTGGCGGGCGGTGATCCCTCGCTCGAGTAGCCCTACGACCGCATCTCCGGCCCTGCGCGCGTCGTCATCGCGGCGGCGGTCGGGCCCGGGTGGTGCGGCACTGCCCGGTAGCGCCATGCCCAGCGCCTCGGCGGCGCTGGCCATCGTGTTGGCGGTGAACATTCCACCGCACGCGCCCTCGCCCGGGCAGGCATGCCGCTCGATGTCGCCGAGCTCGTCTTCGCTGATCTGACCGGAGGCGCAGGCGCCTACGGCCTCGAACACATCACCGATGGTCAGATCACGGTCGCCGAGCCGGCCGGGCAGGATCGAACCCGCGTAGATGAAGACGGCTGCGACGTCGAGACGGGCAGCAGCCATCAGCATGCCGGGCAGCGACTTGTCGCAGCCGGCAAGAAGGACCGCACCGTCGAGCCGCTCGGCATGCATGACGCACTCGACCGAGTCCGCAATGATTTCGCGGGAGACAAGCGAGGCACGCATGCCTTCGTGGCCCATCGAGATGCCGTCGGACACCGAGATCGTGCCGAACTCCAGCGGGAACCCGCCTGCGCTGCGTACGCCCTCTTTGGCCGCCTTTGCCAGCCGGTCCAGCGGCATGTTGCACGGCGTGATCTCGTTCCACGACGACGCCACCCCGATCTGCGGCTTGGCGAAGTCCTCGTCGCGCATGCCGACCGCGCGCAGCATGGCGCGCGCGGGCGCGCGCTCGTAGCCGTCGGTGACCTCGCGACTTCTTGGCTTCATGTCGGGCATGCTTGCGGCCTTTGGGTGAGTACGACGACCCGCGGCACCCGACCCGGGATCACCGGTCGGTACGCACGGCAGCGGCAGGCGGTGCGGTCAATCTACGCCACCGCGCCGCACAGCGTCGGACGGCCACCAACCATGATCACGAGTTCGGTGGAGGAGCGAGGATCAGGCTGCTTGTGCCGGCCCGCGCTGATCGGCCGTCTCCACGCTCGCTGCTTCTGGCGCGCTGCCCGCGAAATAGGCCATGCCGCAGCCCGCGCACACCAGCTCGGGACAGTCCTCGCCGTGACCTTCGGTGCACGGTGGCTGCTCGAAGGTCGTGTCCCCGCACTCGGTGCACCAGCCCTCGAGCGCGTCGGAAACGACAAGCTCCGGCGTCCGGCTCGTCGTCACTGCGGACCTCCCTCAGCGATCTGCAACCGCCTCCGGGATATGACCGTCCCACTCCCAGCTCACGAATCCGCGCATCTCTCGCGGCTCGGCGTGTCGCCTAGCCGACTTTCGTGCCGGTCCAAAGCCATGGCGAAACGCGATCAGGTGCTGTGCGCGCAGCTTGAAATGTGAACGGGACCGGATCAGGCAGAGTGCTCCGAACCCGACGAATCGTTCCTCAGCGTCTTGGTCTGCGCACATCTCCTGATCCCGCATCCCGCGATTTTCAGGCTTGGCGCGCAGCGGCTGATCATCGACAGCGCTATATCCGAGCGCTGACTACCTCGTTAGAGCCGCCAGGTCGTCATGAGCTTCCGTCTCTCGTCGCTTCACAGCCGCTCGATGACCGTGGCGTTGGCCATGCCACCGCCCTCACACATCGTCTGCAAGCCGTACCTGCCGCCGGTCGACTCCAGCGTGTTGAGCAGAGTCGCCATCAGCCGGGTGCCTGAGGCGCCAAGCGGATGACCGAGGGCGATGGCGCCGCCCCTCGGGTTGAGCCGCTCGAGATCGGCGTCCACCTCGTACCGCCAGGCCAATGGCACGGACGCGAACGCCTCGTTTACCTCGTACGCGTCGATCTTGTCGATGGTCAGCCCAGCCCGCTTGAGGGCCATCCGGGTCGCGGGCATGATGCCGGTCAGCATCAGCACCGGGTCGTCGCCGACAACGGCGAAGGCGTGGAAGCGAGCTCGCGGCCGCAGCCCAAGCGCGGTGGCCTTCGCTTCGCTCATGATCAGAGCGGCCGATGCGCCATCGGTCAGGGGCGATGAGTTGCCTGCGGTCACCCGCCAGTCGATCTCGGGGAAGTCTGCCGCGGCGGGATCGTCGGCAAATGCCGGCTTGAGCGAGGCCAGGCTGTCGACCGTGGTTTCGGGCCGGACGGTTTCATCCACGCGATGCCTGACCACTGTCCCGTCGGAGTCGTGGACGTCGACGGGCACGACCTCCCTGTCGAAGAGACCGAGGGTGGTCGCCTCGGCGGCCCGCTGATGCGAGCGAAACGCGAACTCGTCGAGGCTGTCTCGGTCCAGTCCCCAGCGCTGGGCAACGAGCTCGGCGGAAATCCCCTGCGAGACCGGTCCGTTCGGGAATCGATTGCGCAGCCGCTCGCCGTATGGATCCCTGCCCTGGATGCTCGAATACATCTTCGTCCGGCTCATCGACTCGACGCCGCACGCGACGACCACGTCGTACACGCCTGCCATCACTCCCTGAGCGGCGAAGTGAGCGGCCTGCTGGCTGGAGCCGCATTGCCGGTCGATGGTGGTGGCCGGCACGGCATCGGGGAAGCCTGCGGCCATGACGGCGCTGCGGGTGACGTTGATGCTCTGCTCGCCGCTCTGAGTGACACAGCCGCCGATGACATCGTCGATGAGCGCAGGATCGAGGTTGTTCCGCTCGATGAGGGCCTCAAGCACGCTTGCAAGGAGGTCGACGGGATGAGTGGTCGACAGCGCTCCACCGGGCTTGCCCTTGCCGCTGGCGGTGCGTACGACATCGACGATGACTGCGTCTGGCATGTTCGTCCTCTCGGCCGTACCTCCGATCGTCGCACGGGCTCAACAGAAGCCCTGCCGGGCGAGCTTCTACCGGGCGCCGCCAGAGACCGCCGGCAGGATCGTGATCTCTACGCCGGAGTGCAGCCGGGTCTCGAGACGATCCAGATCCTTGATGTTGTCGGTACCGACGAAGACGTTGACGTGCTCGCGGATGTGACCGAGCTCGTCGCGGATTCTGCGCTCGAGCAGCGGATGAGATCGCCCAACTGCGTCGAGGACATCCCGAATGACCGCATCGTCGGTAACGTCGAGGGGCAGCTGTTTGGCACCGCCAACGTATTCACGCAGCGGCCCTGGCAGCCACACGACGACTCGCATCTGCTCGCCTCACCTTTCGGGTCGGGATCAACCGAAGGACGCTGCCTGGCTTACCCGACGACCGCAGCCCGGATGGACAGAACGTCGGGCAGATAGAGCGCCACCGCGTGCCAGCTGTCCCCCTCGTCGCCGCTCGCGAACACGGCTCCAGAACGAGTGCCGAGATAAAGCCCGGTCGGATCGCCGTCGTCGGCTGACATCGCGTCGCGCATGACGGCGGCCTGGAATCCGTCCTGTGGCAGACCCTTTTCCAACGGCTGCCAGGTCTCGCCGGCGTTGTCGGTCCGGAAGACGCGGCAGCGCGACTCCGGTGGCGTCCGGTCGAAATCGCCGAGCAGCGGGAAGACGAAGACGCTGCTGGGGCGTCGCGGATGAGCGACGATCGGGAACCCGAAATCGGCAGGAAGATCGCCCCCGATCGGCGACCAGCTTCCACCGCCGTCGTCGGAGCGGAACACCCCGCCATGGTTCTGCAAGAACATGCGATCCGGCTCGTCCGGGTGTCTCGAGATCTTGTGAACGCACTGCCCGTACTCCGGGTAAGGGTCGGGATTGTGCAAGGCGACGATCCCACCGTTGCTCGGCGCCCAGCTCTGACCGCCATCGATGGTCTGGTAGACGCCTCCGGTGGACATAGCAACAGTCATCCGGCTCGCATCGCGGGGATGCGGCAGGACGGTGTGGAGACACTGCCCGCCGCCTCCGGGCTGCCATGTCGGCCGGTGCGGATGCTCCCAGAGGCCGCGAACCAGCTCGTAGGTCACCCCGCCGTCCTCAGACCGGAAGAGCGCGGATGGTTCGGTCCCCGCCCAAACCACTTCGGGCTCGGCCGGCCGGCCCGGCTGCAGCTGCCACACCCGGGTGAGCGCTGCGTCGGATCCCTCGGGGAACGAGACGGGTGCCCGATCCGGCTCCTGCCAGGTCTTGCCGAGGTCATCGGAGTAGAGCACCGACGGCCCCCAGTGGCCGCTGGTCGCGCCGACGAGCACGCGCGGCCGCCCGCGCCGGGTATCGATGCACACGGCCGACGCGGAATTCATCCCGAGGTCCGCGCGCTCGAGCTCCCACGACACCCGGTCAGTGGAGTGGCCAAGGAAGAGACCCTTGCGAGTCCCGATCGCGAGGAGATATTCGGTCATTGGACACCTCCGTGTTGGCCGCCCGCGAGGAGGTCCCCACGCGCGCTTAGCCGGCTAACGAGATGACATTAGCGAGTGGCTCTCCTGC
>DASYTV010000109.1:0-39800 GCA_036001885.1 Actinomycetes bacterium | reverse complement strand
GGCGATGGGGGCGACAGCGGAGGGGATGCTGCCGGAGACGGGGGAGACGGCGGAGGCGACTATGGCGGTGGTGACTTCGGCGGAGGAGATGGCGGCGGCTGGGGCGGCGGCGGCGACTTCGGCGGCGGGGGCGACTTCGGCGGCGGGGGCGACTTCGGCGGCTAGTGCCACACGCGACCGTTTGCGGCAGTCCTGAGCCAGACAGTCTTCCGCGGGAGCCTCGGACGCCCGGTCCGTGCGGTCCATCGGGACCTGTCGGGTCTTCCGCGGAAGTCTCGGCCGGGTCCGCGCGGTCCATCGGAACCGTTGGGTCTTCCGCGGGAGTCTCGGGCCGGTGTATGCGGTCCTTCGGGGCCCCCGGCCCGGTCTTCCGCGGAAGTCTCGGGCCTGAGGTCCCTTCGCGCCTGGGTGGTTTCCGCGGGTCTCGGCTCGGCCTGCGCGGTCCTTCGGGGCCGACCGGGTCCTCCGCGGGAGTCTCGGCCTGCGCGGTCCTTCGGGGCCGGCCCCGGTCTTCCGCGGGAGTCTCGGCTCGGCCTGCGCGGTCCTTCGGGGCCGACCGGGTCTTCCGCGGGAGTCACCCCACCATGCCGTTTCGTTGTGCGGCAGCCTCCAGCGCCGAATGCTCGTGAGCCCGAGCCTCGTTCAGTGGCAGCATGTGCGCGTGGATGTCATCGACGTTATTCGTACGAAGCGTGACCGAGGCGAGCTGTCGGGCGACCAGATCGACTGGGTGATCGAGGCCTACACGAAAGGCTTGGTTGCTGACGAGCAGGTCGCGGCACTGCTGATGGCGA
Organism: Actinomycetes bacterium; assembly: GCA_036001885.1. Taxonomy (GTDB): domain Bacteria; phylum Actinomycetota; class Actinomycetes; order JAKEEW01; family JAKEEW01; genus DASYTV01. The sequence goes on along the minus strand of DASYTV010000109.1, from coordinate 39,006 downwards.
TCCTGCTCAACGGCATGACCGGCAGCGAGCTGGCTCGCTGGACCGATGCGATGATCCGTTCCGGTGTGCGGTTGGACTGGTCCACCCTCGATCGCCCGACCACAGACAAACATTCGACCGGCGGGGTCGGCGACAAGATCACTTTGCCGCTCGCGCCGACGGTCGCCGCGTGCGGCGCGGCCGTACCGCAGCTGTCGGGGCGCGGCCTCGGGCACACCGGGGGGACCCTCGACAAGCTTGAGTCCATTCTGGGCTGGCGAGCGACCTTGTCCAACGACGAGATGCTCGCGATCCTCCAGGACGTGGGCGCGGTTGTGTGCGCCGCTGGGGAGGGTCTCGCGCCGGCCGATCGCAAGCTGTACGCGTTACGAGACGTCACCGGCACCGTCGAATCCATCCCGCTTATCGCCAGCTCGATCATGAGCAAGAAGATCGCAGAGGGGACCGGCGCACTTGTGCTCGACGTCAAGGTCGGCTCCGGCGCCTTCATGAAGACCGAGCAGGACGCCCGGCAGCTTGCCGAGACAATGGTCGGGCTTGGTATCGCCGCCGGTGTGAGGACGGTCGCGCTTCTCACGGCGATGAACACCCCCCTCGGGCTGACTGCGGGCAACGCGCTCGAGGTGGGTGAGTCGGTCGAGGTACTGGCCGGGGGCGGTCCCCCCGACGTAGTGGAGCTGACGGTCGCGCTTGCCCGCGAGATGCTTGCCGCTGCAGGGCTCGGCGAGGGCAAGGATCCGGCGGATGCGCTTGAGGACGGCACAGCCATGGACACCTGGCGGCGGATGATTCGCGCGCAGGGTGGCGACCCAGACGCGCCGTTGCCGACCGCCCGCGAAAGCCAGGTGATCAACGCCGACTCTGACGGGGTGCTACAGCGGCTCGATGCCTACGCGGTCGGCGTCGCGGCCTGGCGGCTCGGCGCTGGCCGCTCCCGCAAGGAGGATCCAGTACAGGCCGGCGCAGGCGTCGAGATGCATGCCAAGCCAGGTGATCCAGTGAGCGCGGGCCAGCCGCTGCTTACCCTTCACACCGACGAGCCGGAGCGCTTCGAGCGGGCGGCCGAGGCACTCGCCGACGCGTACACAATCGGTACGGAGCAGCCCCGGCCCGGCGCTCTGATCATCAGCCGAGTCAGCGGAGCATAGCGTCTCTCGGCGGGCACAGTCCGAGCCCGACGCTGGCCAGTTCAGTGGTTTCTCAGGAGAAGCGCGTAGCTTTTCCGCATGCCTCAGTTCATCCCGTCCGCGACGCGGATCCCGGTGCTTGGGGGGAAGGTGATCGACGAGTACGTCGGTCGCGTCAACACCGGCACCGAGAAGATCAGCGTCGCGCACATGGTCTCGCCTGGCGGCTGGGACGAGCCTGTACAGGTTCCCGATTTCGATGAGGTCACTGTCGTCCTGCAGGGCTGCCTGCGGGTCGAACATGCGGAAGGCATGCTCGACGTGCGGGCAGGACAAGCAGTCCTCGCGCGCGCCGGCGAACGCGTCCGCTATTCAACCCCCGAGCCAGAAGGAGCGGAGTACGTCTCGATCTGCCTGCCGGCATTTTCTGATGAGCTGGTCCACAGAGAGGGATGACGATGAGGCGGGGGCGGGACCTGTGCCGCGCTCGTCAGGCCCAGAGTGGGAGGTGCAGGAGCTCGCTCGGCGTGTCGTTGAATTCCGCCCGCAGTCCGGCGTTCGCCTGGTCGACGCGGCCGATGAGCCAGGCATAGAGCGCCCACGGCTGGCCGGTGAACGTCATCGCTGGAGCATCGTCTGGCCCATACGTTCCTTCGTAGCCGTCGACACGCAAGATGACTGACATGCCGGCCGGCAGACGGTCGGGGAGGCGGCGCACCTCGCCTGGCAGATACTCCTCGACAAACGCGTCGGGCCAGTCGGAAGGGTTGTAGAGCAGGCCGAGGTCGCTGTGGTGGATCTCCACCTCTCGCCACCGGCTCCAGATGGTCCGCGCGGCGGGCTGCTCACCGATGGCGAGGAAGCGCACCGGTCGCTGCCAGGCCTCCGTGGTCATGCGTTCTGCAGTCTCATCGAGGTTCTGTGCCGTCTTGCGGACGTCCTCAACCAGTTCGGCGACCGACGCCTTGGCGCCTGCCTCGATGTCCGCGTCTCTGGCCGAACTGCCGCCCGGGTACTGATCGACGATCTCGCCCTGCAGGGCGGCGGTCATCATGCGGCTCATTGCCTCGGCGTTCCGCGCCAGATGCGCGAGGACGTGGGCCCGGCTCCATCCCGGCAGCAGCGACCGCTTCCGCACGACATCCTCATCCAGACTGGACAGCGTCCGGCCAAGGCGTTCGTGGCTCTCTCGGACGTTCTTCGTCAGCATCGGGATGTCGTAGTCGCGCGCCATCGGGACTGCCCCCTCATCGAGGCCGATCTTGCCTTACGAGCAGAGTCTGTCCGCAAAGACCGGCAAGGCGCCAGTATGCAAGGCCAACCACTCCACCAGGACCGGAGGTCCGCGAGAGAGCGTAGCGTCCTGAGTCGCCGAACCGGGCTAGCGTTGCCGGGTATGAACGCCCTGCCCACGTCGGAAGAAATCAAGCAAGCTCCCAAGGTGCTGTTGCACGACCACCTTGATGGCGGCCTGCGGCCCGCATCGATCGTCGATCTGGCCGCGGAGACCGGCTACGGCGGCCTGCCCACGACCGACGTGGATGCGCTCACACGATGGTTCGTTGCAGCCGCTGACTCGGGGTCACTGGAGCGCTATCTCGAAACGTTCGCCCACACGGTCGGTGTCATGCAGACGCCAGATGCGTTGGCCCGGGTGGCGGCAGAGTGCGCCGAGGATCTTGCCGAGGACGGCGTCGTGTACGCCGAGGTGCGCTTCGCGCCGGAGCTTCACGTCGATCGCGGCCTCACCCTCGACGAAGTGGTCGCGGCCGTGCTCGACGGCTTTGCCGAGGGAGAGCGGCGAGCAGCCGCCGCCGGTCGCCAGATCCGGGTCTGCGGGCTCCTGACGGCGATGCGCACGGCCGCGCGATCGCAGGAGATCGCGGAGTTGTCCGTCCGTTTCAGAGACGCCGGCATCGTGGGGTTCGACATCGCGGGCGCGGAAGCTGGCTATCCGCCGACCCGCCACCTCGACGCGTTCGAGTACGTGAAGCGGGAGAACTTCCACTTCACCATCCACGCCGGCGAGGCGTTCGGGCTCCCGTCGATCTGGCAGGCAATCCAATGGTGCGGCGCCGACCGGCTCGGCCACGGCGTCCGCATCATCGATGACATTACGGTTGGCGAGGACGTGAACGGACCGGTGAAGCTCGGACGCCTCGCCGCTTATGTCAGGGACAAGCGGATCCCGCTGGAGATGTGCCCGACCTCGAATGTGCAGACCGGCGCGGCAAGGTCGGTCGCTGAGCACCCGATCGGGCTGCTGCGCCGGCTCTATTTCCGGGTAACGGTGAACACGGACAACCGGCTGATGAGCGGTACGTCGATGTCGCACGAGTTCCAGCAGCTGGTCTCGGCATTCGGCTACGGACTGGCTGACCTGCAGTGGTTCACGGTGAATGCGATGAAGTCGGCGTTCATCCCATTCGACGCACGGCTGGCGCTCATCAACGACGTGATCAAGCCGCGCTATGCGGACCTGAGGGCGGCGGCGGCGTTTGCGGCCGCCGGACCTTCTCCTCGTCCGGCATGAGGACCCAGAGGATCGCGTACGCCAGGATCGACGAGCCGGGCAAGAACAGGAACAGGATTGCGATGAGCCTGAACAGGTTCGGCGAGACGTCGAACCGCCGGCCCAGACCCGCGCAGACGCCGGCGAGTATCCGACCTTCGCGGGGACGGTACAGAGTGGTCATTGCTACCTCCTCACCCCACGGTAGGTGTCAGCGGAGAGCCATCCAGGCTGGGCGGACGGAATTCCGGGTCGGACCCTGACCAACTTCAGGGTCGGCGAGGCACCGCGCGCCGGGGGAGCTGGGTGATGGCGATGGCTAGACGCCGACGGGGTGCCAAACGGTTTTCGTCTCGAGGAAGTCGAGGATCCGGTCGAGGCCGGGCTCGTCGGTCCAGGATGGCTCGGCCGCGGGTCGGCGGACGACCCGCTTGAGATTCTCTGCCGCCTGACGCTCCAGCTCGACGGCGAGGTCGGCCGCGACACCGGTCAGGTCGATGGCGTTCACGTCCATGTGGCTGGCTAGCCAGGGCGCGACCTCTGCCACTCGCCCGGTCAGGAGATTGATGACCCCGCCAGGCAGATCGGATGTCGCCAGCACCTCGGCCAGGGTGATCGCCGGCAGTGGCCGCGGCTCGCTGGCCAGGACGACAGCCGTGTTCCCGGTCGCCACCACCGGCGCCACCACGGACACCAGTCCGAGCAGTGAGGACTGCTGCGGCGCGATGACCGCGACGACGCCGGTCGGCTCCGGTACCGAGAAGTTGAAGAACGGGCCTGCGACCGGGTTGGACGACCCATGAACCTGTGCGATCTTGTCCGACCAGCCCGCATACCAAACCCATCGGTCGATCGCCGCATCCACCGACGCCCCGGCTCGCGCGCCGGAAAGGCCCTCCCCGGCGGCAACCTCCGCCACGAACTGATCACGCCGACCTTCGAGCATCTCGGCGATCCGATAGAGAACCTGCCCCCGGTTGTACGCCGTCGCCCCGGACCAGCCGGTCCCCGCCTTGCGGGCGGCGAGGACGGCATCCCTCGCGTCCTTGCGTGAGGCCAGCGCGGCGTTGGCGAGGAAACCGCCCTTGCTGTCGGACACGACGTAGGACCTGCCTGACTCGCTGCGCGGGAACTTCCCGCCCACGAAGAGCTTGTATGTCTTCCGCACCGCGATTCGCCCAGCCGAACGATCGCCTGAGCCATGACGGGTCGTCTCCGTAGCGCTCGCACGGGATGAACGCGCGGGCGCGCTGCCGCGGCGGTTCTTCCGCTCAGACATCGAGGTACGCCTCCAGGCCGTGGCGACCGCCCTCGCGGCCGTACCCCGACTCCTTGTACCCGCCGAACGGCGCGGATGGGTCGAACTTGTTGAAGGTATTAGCCCACACCACGCCGGCGCGAAGCCGCTGCGCGATCGACAGGATCCGCGAGCCCTTCTCCGTCCAGACCCCGGCCGACAGGCCGTATGGCGTGTTGTTCGCCTTCTCGACAGCTTCGTCGGGGGTACGGAAGGTGAGGACGGACAGTACCGGCCCGAAGATCTCCTCGCGGGCGATTCGGTGTGCCTGCGATACCCCCGTGAAGATCGTCGGGGCGAACCAGAAACCGCGGTCCGGTAGCACGCACGGTGGCGACCACCGCTCCGCTCCTTCTTCCTCGCCGATCTCGGAGAGCTTCCTGATCCGGTCCAGCTGTTCCGCCGAGTTGATGGCGCCGATATCGGTGTTCTTGTCGAGCGGGTCGCCTACGCGCAGCGTCGCCAGACGTCGCTTGAGCGAGGTGAGAACCTCGTCGTACACCGACTCCTGGACGAGCAGCCGAGAACCTGCGCAGCAGACATGACCCTGGTTGAAGAAGATTCCGTTGACGATCCCTTCCACGGCCTGGTCGATGGCTGCGTCGTCGAAGATGATGTTCGCCGCCTTGCCGCCCAGCTCAAGGGTCACCTTCTTGTTGCTGCCTGCCACCGAACGCGCGATCAGCCGTCCAACCTCGGTGGAGCCGGTGAAAGCCACCTTGTCGACGTTCGGATGTTCGACAAGGGCACGGCCGGTGTCTCCGGCGCCCGTCACGATGTTGACGACACCGGGCGGCAGGTCGGCTTGCTGGCAGATCTCAGCGAACGCGAGCGCGGTCAGCGGCGTGGTCTCGGCCGGCTTCAACACGACGGTGTTGCCGCAGGCCAGCGCGGGTGCGATCTTCCACGCGAGCATCAGCAGGGGGAAGTTCCATGGGATGACCTGCCCGGCTACGCCAAGCGGCCGTGGATTTGGTCCGAAGCCCGCATACGAGAGCTTGTCCGCCCAGCCCGCGTAGTAGAAGAAGTGCGCCGCCACCAGCGGGATATCAACGTCGCGGGATTCACGGATCGGCTTGCCGTTGTCCAGCGATTCGAGGACGGCAAGTTCGCGGGAGCGCTCTTGGATGATCCGCGCGATGCGGAACAGATACTTGGACCGGTCGGCAGGGCGCATGGGAGCCCAGTGGGCGGTGTAGGCAGCTCGGGCCGCGCTGACGGCACGGTCTACGTCTCGCGGTCCCGCCTCGGTGACCTCAGCGAGGACTTCCTCGGTGGCCGGACTGATCGTTTTGAACGGCCTGCCGTCGACGCTATCGACGAATTCACCGCCGACGAACAAACCGTAGGAAGACTTGATGTCGACGATCGACCGCGACTCGGGCGCTGGCGCGTACTCGAAGACGCCACCCTGCCGCGGTCCGTTAATCTCTGCCGCTCTCTCAGTCATGATCAGTCCAGTTGTTCTGAGGCATTTTCACTTAACCAGCGTAGACATCCATTGCGGTCTCGCCGAGGGCACTCGCCTCTGACTCATCCTTCATGAAGACAGTGCCCTAGCCGCTGGCAATCAGGTCATGATGCGCACGACCGCCAGGCTCATCGTCCGCGGGTGATGTGCGCGTCGTGGAACGGGCATAGCGTCGGGTCATGGGGGTGGAGCGCAGGTGATGGGTCACACGCTGGCCTTCGCACCGCGGCCGGCCACCCGGGCGGCCTGGGATCGCTCAATCGCGGTGGGGTTTGCAGTGGGCTCGGCCTGCTTCTTCGTCGGGCCGTTCCCCGGGTTCGTCCAGCTGGTGGGCCCCGGTGCCGACAGCGTGGTGTTCTTCGTCGGCTCCGTGTTTTTCACCCTCGCGGCCGCCATGGAGCTTCGAGAGGGAACCGTCAGGCGCGGACGGCGTTGGGGCCGCGACCCATCGTGGTGGAGTGCCGCCTTCCAGTTCGCTGGCACGCTGCTGTTCAACATCAGCACGTTCGCCGCCATGCAGGACAGCTTGTCCACGGGGCAGGAGGACCGGCTGGTCTGGGCACCCGATCTGTTCGGCTCGGCCTGCTTTCTCGTGTCGGGTGCGCTGGCGTACCGGGCCACCACCGGATCGCGTGTGCGCACGGAGCGTATGGATCGGGCGTGGACGACGGCCGCCGTGAACATGCTCGGTTGCGTGCTATTCGGAATCTCGGCGATCGCGTCTTATATCGTGCCGTCGAGCGGCTCCGTCCTCGACCTGGCTGCTTCGAACTGGTGCACCTCGCTCGGTGCGCTGTGCTTCTTGATCGGTGCCCTGCTTAGCCTGCCCCGCCGGCAACCGGAGGGCAGACACTCGGCCGGCCACCCCATCGTCCCGACGGAGGTTTGAGCATGTCGCAAGCCGATCTGGCCGAGCAACTCGACGAACTGGCCAGGCAGTATGGAAACCGATTCCTTCTCGAACCCGCGCCTGACAACACACTGCCGGAACACGGCATGCGCGCAGTCGACGCGATGCGACTCATCGGCGAGGAGCTCGTCCTCGACGGGATTCCGATGCGCAACCTCGCGACCTTCGTGACGACATGGATGGAGCCCGAGGCTCAGCGCGTCATTGCGGAGAACCTGCACCGCAATTTCATCGACCATGCGGAGTACCCGCAGACCGCCGAGATCGAGCAGCGCTGCATCCGGATTCTGGCCGACCTGTTCCATGCGCCTGGCGAGACGACCGGCGCGCGTACACAGGGATCGTCGGAGGCGATCATGCTCGGCGCGCTGTCGCTGAAGTGGAAATGGCGCCAGCGACGGGAGCGGGCCGGCAAGAGCACCGACCGGCCGAATCTCGTCTTCGGCGGTGACGTGCACGTCGTGTGGAACAAGTTCTGCCGCTACTTCGACGTCGAGCCGCGGGTCATCCCGCTCCAGCCCGATAAGTACACGATCGGGCCCGAGGACGTCGAGCCGTTCCTGGACGAGAACACGATCGGCGTGGCGGCGGTGCTGGGTACGACGTTCACCGGCCATGCCGACGACATAGTGGGGATCAACGATCTGCTGCTCGACGTAAGGAACGAGCGCGGACTCGACATCCCGCTACATATCGACGGCGCGAGCGGTGGGTTCGTGTGGCCGTTCCTCTACCCGGAGTCCAAGTGGGACTTCCGCCTGGAGCAGGTCCGCTCGATCAACGCCTCCGGCCACAAGTTTGGCCTGGTCTATCCCGGAATCGGCTGGCTGGTGTTCAGGGATAAGAGCGAGCTACCCGACGATCTGGTCTTCGAGGAGAACTACCTCGGCAAGACCGACGCGACCTTCACGCTGAACTTCTCGACGGGTTCGGCGATGGTGCTGGCCCAGTACTACAACTTCATCCGCTTCGGTCGCCGGGGCTACAGCTACATCATGGAGACGATGCAGGCGAACTCGCGCCTGCTGGCGCAGCGCCTCGCCGACATCGGCATGTTCCACCTGATCGGTGACGAGGACGCCGAACAACTACCGCTGGTCGCGTTCCAGCTGGCAGAGACCCAGGACTTCGACGAGTTTGACCTCGCCTCGCAGCTCGCGGCGGAACGCGGCTGGATGGTCCCGGCGTACACGCTGCCACCGAACGCCGACCACGTGAAGATCATGCGGGCCCTGGTGAAGTTGACGCTGGGCCACTCGCTGGTCACGACGCTCACCGACGACATCGCTGAGGCCTGCGAAACACTGAAGAAGAAGGGCCGCCTGCACGAGCTCGACCGCAGGCGCGTCAAGACAGGAACCGGGTACTGACGGGACCGCTCGGCCGATATGCCTCGCCTGGCCGCATCGTCACGCTGCTGCCGGCGATCGCGGTCAGTCCAGCGTGAAGTAGTCGGGCCCGGAATAGTGACCGCTCAGCATCCGCTGCCGCTGCATGAGCAGGTCGTTGAGCAGGCTGGAGGCCCCCATGCGGAACCAGTCGGGGTGCAGCCAGTCGTCGCCCACGGTCTCGTTGACCAGCACGAGGTAGCGGATGGCGTCCTTGCTGGTGCGGATCCCGCCCGCGGGTTTCACACCGACCTGGCGGCCGGTCAGATCACGGAAGTCGCGTACCGCCTCGAGCATGACGAGCGTCACCGGAAGTGTCGCCGCCGGCTGGATCTTGCCGGTCGACGTCTTGATGAAGTCGGCCCCGGCGAGCATCGCAAGCCAGGACGCCCGTCGAACGTTGTCATAGGTGGCCAGCTCACCGGTCTCCAGGATCACCTTCAAGTGCGCCGGTCCGCAGGCGCCTTTGACGGCCACGATCTCGTCGAACACTTCCATGTAGTGGCCGGCCAGGAAGGCGCCGCGATCGATGACCATGTCGACCTCGTCGGCACCCGCGGCAACGGCGTCCTTGGTGTCCTGGAGCTTCACGGATAGCGATGCGCGCCCGCTCGGGAAGGCGGTGGCGACGGAGACGAGCTTCACCGGCGAGCCCGCCAGTGCCTGCTTGGCCACCGGGAGCAGATCCGGGTAGATGCAAACGGCAGCCACCGGCGGGGCGGTCGGGTCCGACGGATCCGGGCGTCGAGCTTTCGCGCACATGGCACGGACCTTGCCCGGCGTGTCCTGGCCCTCGAGTGTTGTCAGGTCGATCATCCGGATCGCGAGGTCGATCGCCCACTGCTTGGCGGTCGTTTTGATCGACCGCGCCGAGAGGCTCGCCGCCCGTTCGTCCGCGCCGACCTGGTCGACACCGGTCAGTCCATGCAGAAACCGTCGGAGCGAGGCATCGGAGGACGTGACCTCGGCGAGGCGATCCGACGGCTGCGTTGCCGTAGTCGTCACTCTTTCGAGGATAGAGCCTGTTTCCACCTCCGGTTCGATCGCCTGAGGCTGGCTGGTTCGGTCAGCCCAGGAGATCGGGGAGAATGACTGGGTGTCTCAGACCGAAGAGTTCCCCCGAGTGGTCTACCGGCCGATGGTGTCCGTGGTGACCGGCGTCGTGGTGCTGGTCCTGGCGGCCTTCCTGCTGTTCGACACGATCCGGCGTGGGTCGGGCGCCGACGCCTGGGCGCTTGGTGCCGGCCTGGTCCTTGGTTCCTTGATCGTGTACGTCGCCACCATCCGGCCCGCGGTCGTCGCCGAGCCGCGACGGTTGGTCGTCAAGAACCCGCTGCGTGATATCGCCGTGCCGTGGGCGTCCATTCGCGACCTGCGGTTGCGCTACCAGCTGGACGTGCTGACCGCCGAGGACACCTATCACGCCTGGGCGGTCCAGGTGACGACCAGGAGCCGTAGCGCTGCGCTGCTCAGGCAACGAGATCGGGCGGATGTCGCCGCCAGGATGGGGCCGTCGGCGGGCGAATACGCGGTCAAGAGCGGTCACCAGCCCTTCGCGCAGCAGATACTCGACGAGCTCAGCCTGATGCTGACTCAGCGCCGGCGGACGACCTCCGCCGATGATCGGGTCGAGGTCAGCTGGCCCTGGCCGTACATCGCTGCCATAGCGGCCAGCGCTATCGCCTTCGTAGTGGCACTGCTCATTCGCTGAGCGAGCCCCCATCCGCGACTTTCTCGCTGAGCCCAGCAAGAAAGCGCATGTGCCGAACGCGCTGAAAGGCTGCCCCGCCCTCGTGGCCGTTGTACGGCCAGACGTTGATCTCCTTGGCTCCCGCATAGTGGTTGTAGGCCGCGAAAACGGTGGAGGGCGGGCAGACCGCGTCCATCAGCCCGACCGAGAACACCGCCGGCGCTTTCGCCCGGGCGGCGAAGTTCACCCCGTCGAAGTAGCCGAGCGTCGTGAAGACCTGGTCCACCTGGTCACGATGCGCGCGGAGGTATTGGACCAGCTCGGTGTATGGGCCGTCGTCAGTGATCTCGGTTGCCCGCCGGTAATGACAGAGGAACGGCACCTCTGGCAGGACCGCGGCGAGCCCGTCGACCAGCCCCGCCACCGCTAGCGAAATCCCTCCACCCTGACTGGCACCGGTGACGGCAACCCGGTCGGGATCCACACTGGCGTGGCCTCGGACAGCGTCAACCGCTCGGACCGCATCGGTAAAGACGCGCCGGTAGTAGTAGGCGTACGGATCGTTGATCCCACGGGTGACGAACCCCGGAGCCTGCGGTACGCCGATCGGATCAGGATCGGGTGTCTGGCCGATCCGGTTCCCGTCGCTGCCTTGCCCCCGGGTATCCATGACGAGATGGGCGTAGCCGGCGGCGCTCCAATCGAGCCACTCGACCGGAAACCCTCGGCCATTGCTGTAGCCGAGGTACTGAACAACACACGGGAGGCGTCCCTCCCGCCCGCGCGGCAGGTAGAACCAGCCGCGCACCGGCTGGCCGGCAAAACCGGGCAGGGTGACGTCGTAGACCTCGACAGTCGAGAACCCAGCGTCATAGGGAACGAACCTCGCGGTGCTCCCCGGTGCCCGTGCCTCCTTGAGCGTCTTGGCCCAGAACTCGTCGAAGTCAGCCGGTTCATAGCGCTCAGGTCTGTACTCCCGCAATCTCTCCAGCGGCCAATCGACGAACATCACCGGTTCCTCTCATTTGGCACGGATTGTGCGCTGTCTAAAGGATCGGCGAGAGGGCGACCGCAGCGCGGACAGGTCAGCCGGTGCCGGTGGCCACGGCGAGGTCTGCCCGGATAACCGCAAGCGCGCTCACGGCGCGAGCACGGGCGGCGTCCACGTCGCCGTCAGGCACGGGTTCCACCACCTCGAGGTAGCACTTCAGCTTCGGCTCGGTGCCGCTCGGCCTGACCACGACCCGGGCGCCGCCATCGAGGCGGTACCGCATGCCCTCCGTCGGCGGCAGCCCGTCGATGCCGGTGAAGAGGTCATCGGCCGACGTCACCGCGCGGCCGCCGAGCGCCGTCGGGGGTGACGCCCTGAGCCGGGCGAGTGCTTCATCGATCTCGCTGAGGTCGGAGACGCGGAGGGACAGCTGTTGGGTTTCATGCAGGCCGTATTCGCGCGCGATCTCGTCGAGCAGGTCCCACAGGGTTCGGCCGGCCGTCTTGAGACTGGCGGCTAGCTCGCAGACCACCAGGGCGGCGCTGATGCCGTCCTTGTCCCTGACCGCTGCCGGATCCACGCAGTAGCCGAGGGCTTCCTCGTAGCCGTAGACGAGATTCGGTACCCGGGAGAGCCATTTGAAGCCGGTGAGCGTTTCGGCGTACGCCAACCCGTGGGCGGCCGCGATCCTGCCCAGCAGCGAGGATGACACGATCGTGGTGGCGAAGGTTCCGGTCAGGCCAGGCCGTGTGCGCACGAGGTGCGTTGCGATGAGCGCACCCACCTGGTCGCCGCTGAGCATGCGCCACCGGCGGGTGCTTGGTCCGGCGCCCGGCACCCCCACGGCGCACCGGTCGGCGTCGGGGTCGTTGGCGATAACGAGGTCGGCGCCGGACCGTTCGGCCAGCGCGAACGCGAGGTCCATTGCGCCCGGCTCCTCCGGGTTGGGGAATGCGACCGTGGGGAAGTCCGGATCCGGCTCGGCCTGCTCCTTCACGGCCAGCGGTTCAGAGAAGCCGGCCGCTCCGAATGCGGCGCGGACCACATCCCATCCCGTCCCGTGCAGCGGTGTGTAGACGACGCGCAGCTCGCGTGGGCCGCCGGGAGCCACGACACCGGACACCCGTGAGACGTAGGACTCGAGGACCTCGTCGTCCAGCGTCTCCCAGTCGTCGCCGAGTGGCAGGTCACTCAGTGGGCCTACCGCGTCGATCGCTGCGGAGATGTCGGCATCGGCCGGCGGCACGATCTGTGAACCATCGCCGAGGTAGACCTTGTAGCCATTGTCCTGCGGCGGATTGTGCGAGGCCGTCACCATCACGCCCGCGTCTGCACCGAGGTGCCGGATCGCGTACGCCAGGACCGGTGTGGGTAGCGGTCTCGGCAAGACCATGGCGCGCAGGCCGGCGCCGGTGATGACCGCCGCCGTGTCCCGGGCGAACAGGTCCGACTTGTATCGCGCGTCGAACCCGATGACAACCGCGAGAGTGCTGGGATCGACCGCATTCCCTCGGCGACGGTCACCCTCTCGCGGCGGACCCTCGTGAGGACCCGCTGAGGCGCCGCCATGCGTCTGCAGGTAGGCCTCCAGCCCAGCGGCAGCACGCCGGACGACAGCCCGGTTCATCCGGTTCGGACCCGCTCCTAGCGCCCCCCGCAGCCCAGCGGTCCCGAACTCGAGCCGCCCGGCGAAGCGGTCTGCGATTGCGGCGATGTCGCCGGCATCGATCAACGAGGACAGCTCGGCTCGGGTGTCCGGATCAGGGTCCTCGGCGAGCCACGCCGTCGCGGTCCGAATCAGCTCTGCAGCACTCGACACCGCCACCCACTCCTTTGTTGTGCCTTGCGCGCCGACCCGCTCACGCACGCTCGATGACCTCGCGGAGCAGGTGCCCCACCCGCTCGGCCATCGCCTTACCCGCGGCCAGAACCTCGGCATGATCGAGGGGCTCCCCACTGATGCCCGCGGCGAGGTTGGTGACCAGAGAGATCCCCAGCACTTCTGCACCGCCCTCCCTGGCCGCGATCGCCTCCAACACCGTGGACATACCGACGAGGTCAGCACCGACGATGCCAAGCATGCGGATCTCTGCAGGCGTTTCGTAGTGCGGCCCGGGCAGGCATGCGTACACACCCTCGGTCAAGGACGGATCGATACCACGGGCGAGAGCCCGCAACCGCACGCTGTACAGGTCGGTGAGGTCGACAAAATTCGCACCGACGATGGGTGACTTGCCGGTGAGATTGAGGTGGTCGCTGATCAAGACAGGCTGGCCGATTTCAATCCCGGGCCGTAGGCCGCCCGCCGCGTTGGTCAGGACGACCGTACGGCAGCCTGCGGCGAGTGCCGTCCGTACCCCGTGGACAACCGCGGCGACGCCCTGCCCTTCGTACAAATGAGTGCGGCCGAGGAACACCAGTGCGCGCTGGCCCGCGACCGGGATCGACCTGATCGCGCCGGCATGCCCCGCGACGGCCGCCGGTGGAAAGCCTGGTAGCTCGGTCGTCTTGATCTCGTGGTCGGCGGTGCCGAGCACGTCCGCGGCAGGCACCCACCCCGACCCCATCACCAGAGCGACGTCATAGAGCTGCCCGCCCGTACGCTCCCGCAGTGTCTCGCCGGCTGTCCGCGCACGCGCATAGGGGTCCTCGCGCTGTTCATCGCCCATGGACCGGACCCTAGCCTGCGGCTGACCCCTTCGGGCACGCTAGCGTCCCGTTAGCCGACCGAACGGCAGGGTCGAGCGCGAAGGTCGCGGACGTAGTCGTCGGGCGCTCCCGCCTTCTCCGCGGCATCAGCGATCAACGCGAGATAACGCGCGGAAGGCAGGCCGCCTTCGTATCCGTCGAGTACGTACGCCCAGGCAAGGACGTCGCCATCGAGGGTATGCACCCGCACGCGGATCTTGCGGTAGAGCCCCATATCGGTGCCCTCCCACTGGTCGAGCACGCCGTGATCGCCGTCGGCGACGTCGTAGAGAGCGACGAACACGTGGGAGTCTGCATCCTCGACGATCGTCGACAGCGCGCCCTCCCAACCGCGGTCCTCGCCGCCGAAGGTGAGCCGCCAGCCGGGCAGCCAGCCGGTGCTGCGCTGCGGAGAATGGGGAGCCCGGCGCGCCATCTGCGCTGGGTCCAGGTTGCTGGCGTACGCGGCGTACCACGCCATGGTCATCAAGAGTACGCAGCCAAGCCGGTGCGGTACGGGAGAATGGCGACGTGACGCGCATCGCGATCGTCGGGGGCGGTCCGGGCGGCTACGAGGCCGCCCTGGTCGCCGCACGGCTCGGAGCTGAGGTGACGGTGGTGGACCGGGACGGAGCCGGTGGCTCCGCGGTCCTCACCGACTGCGTGCCATCCAAGACGTTGATCGCCACCGCCGAGGTGGCAACGCTCGCCTCCGAGTCAGGCGAGCTCGGTGTGGTCCTCGGCGGCCTTTCTCCTGGCGCTGATCAAGCGACACCGGTCGGGGTCGACATCGCCGCGGTGAATGCCAGGGTGAAGCGGCTCGCGTCGGCCCAGTCCGCCGACATCGCGGCCCGGCTGGAGCGGGATGGGGTACGCATACTGCGCGGATCGGGTCGGCTCGACGGGCCGCATCGGGTCGTCGCCGAGCTGGCGGACGGCGGCATGGAGACGGTGCAGGCCGACGCGATCCTCCTCGCCACCGGCGCTCATCCGAGGATCATGCCGGAGGCCGAGCCGGACGGCGAGCGCATCCTCACCTGGACGCAGGTGTACGACCTCTCCGCTCTGCCCGAGCGGCTCATCGTCGTCGGTTCCGGGGTGACCGGTGCGGAGTTCGCCAGCGGTTACCAGGCCCTCGGCTCGGCGGTCACCCTGGTCTCGAGCCGCGACCGAGTCCTGCCGGGAGAGGACGCCGATGCGGCGGGTGTGCTCCAGGATGTCTTCAAGCGCCGGGGCATGCAGGTGCTTAGCAAGTCCCGGGCAGCCTCGGTGAGACGCAAGGGAGACGGCGTCATCGTCACGCTGACCGATGGCCAGACGGTGGAGGGCACCCACTGCTTGATGGCGGTCGGCTCCCTGCCCAACACCGAGGGGCTGGGTCTCGACAGCGCCGAGGTGCGAGTTGGTGAGGGTGGATTTATCGACGTCGACCGGGTGTCGCGGACGAGCGCACAAGGCATCTATGCGGCCGGGGACTGTACCGGCGTCCTGATGCTCGCCTCGGTGGCGGCGATGCAAGGTCGGATCGCGATGTGGCACATGCTAGGCGCGGCCGTCACGCCGCTCGATCTGCGGACTGTTGCGGCCACAGTTTTCACCGATCCGGAGATCGCGACGGTGGGCTACTCGCAGCAGGCCGTGGAGTCCGGTCAGGTCGACGCCGAAGCCGTCAAGCTGCCGCTCGCGACCAATCCGCGGGCCAAGATGCAGGGCATCACGGAGGGGTTCGTGAAGTTGTTCTGCCGCCGCGGCACCGGCATCGTCGTCGGGGGTGTGGTTGTCGCTCCACGCGCGAGCGAGCTCATCTATCCGGTGGCGCTCGCTGTCGACGCGTCGCTGACCGTGAATCAGCTCGCCCACGCCTTCACCGTGTATCCGTCGCTGACCGGTTCGATTGCCGAGGCCGCTCGCCTCCTTCACGGCCGCGACTGAAATCTGAAGAAGCGCACCTTCCTCCAAGATTCCCCGGTCGCGGTTCAGCAAGGGAAGCTTCGTGGAACCTCCGCTCCGAGGAAGGGCACCTTGCGCCAGGATTCTTGGAGAAACGGGCGCTTCTGCGAACCTGGCTGAGCGGTGACGGTTGCTTGGCTCGCTGTCTGGGCGCTATCCCAGGGAGTTGGCGATACCCTCAGCGAGCGCGAGCGCGATCTTGCTCCGCCCAGCCGCGCTTTCGATGACCGAAGCATCATGCGCGTTGCGCATGTTGCCACACTCGATCATCGCGGCCGGACTGTGCGCGAGGTTGAGCGTTCCGAGGTCCCTGCGGACGGCCAAGCCCCAGTGTCCGGCGTACGTCGAGCGAGTGAATCCGGCAGCCACCATGGCGTCACGGAGCTGGCGGGCGAGCCGCGCCGACCGCGCCCTGGTCTTGTCGGTGTAGCCGTCCAGCCGAGCGGGGGATATGACGTGGAAGCCGTGGTCGCTTGCCGCGGCGCCATCGGCGTGGATCGAAACCAGCAGGTCCGCGTGATTCCTCGCGGCAAGCCGGCCGCGTGCATTGACGCAGGGTCCCCAGCCGTGGTTACCAGTTCTGGTGAGGATCACCCTGGCCCCACGTGTGCGCAGCAGCTTCGCAAGCCGTCGTGCGACATCCCAGTTGAAGGTCGCCTCGAGATAGCCCGAGCGGGTTTGCGAACCAACGGTGTTGCACTGCTTCTTGAGGCCCCCAGCGTTGACCAGACGCGCGATCCGTCTGACGTGCCGGCCATTTCCACCGTTGTGACCTGGGTCGATCACGATCACACGACCGTGCAGCGGCACAGCTGGCCGGGTTGAGGTTACAGCGGGACCAGGCCGCGCCGGCGCGGTGGCCGGTGACGCGGCGGGAGGTGTCGATGGGCTGGCCCGGGGCGCATCGTCGGCCACTGGCGGCGAGGTCGCGCCGACGGGGGGTCGGTTGCGCAGGGCGCGCTCAGCCTCTCCGCCTGTGGGGCCTGTGGGGGTGCAACCCACGAGCAGCAGCACAGCCGCGATGAGCAGTGCCGCGCCGCCGTCGGTGCCTCGACGAGCCACGACGGGCCACCATACGCGGGTGCGGCGGGCTCAGGAGGCCTCAACCCGGCCGTCAGGCATCAGCCGGGTCGGCGGCCCAGCCATCGAATGGTGACTCGGCGGTCGCCGCGGCCGGATCGTCCAAGACGCCGCCGAGCGGAGTTCCATAGAGCAGGGTGGCGAGTAGCTGCGACCCGTGGGAGACGTACCATCCCGCAGCCCAGCTCGCGTAGGCGGACCCGGTTTCCCAGTAGGGCCGCATGCCATCGGCGTATCTCAGCATTCTGGCTGCAGGGGAGCTGCCGTTGCCAATGCGGCGGGCATCGGCAACACACGACGGCACGCGGCGCGGACTCCCACCCGTGGGAGTCCAGAGAATGTCGGTCGCGGCTGGGCCATGCTGCGGGTTGAACAAGCATGGTGGCCGATGTGCAGGGACCGGATTGCCGCTCAGGCGGGCCCGGCCACTGGCGATGGCGTACCAACCCCCCTCGAGGGCGGCGGTGACGAGTTCGGCCTCGCCGGGATGCTTGATCCGGCCTGCTGCCTGCCTGGCTCGCTCGTACGCCTCGAGCGCCCGGCCGTAGTCCCTTCTCGTCGGTGGATCCACCAGCGGCACCCGCAGCCGGGAATCGAGACCGCGCAGGGCGACGCCATAGGAGGTGATGTCATCGTCGATCGCACGCCGGACCATGCGCAGATCGTCGACCTGCTCGTCGCGGCGCCGTCGGCTGGCGTACACGATCCAGCCGACGGTGAGCAGCCCGAGGGGCAGCAGGGCCAGGCCGATGGGGAGCCCGCCGGAACCTTGTTGATGGCTGCCCGGTTTGTCGGCACGGCCGGTCGGCGTCGGCGATGCAGCCAGCTCGAGCTCGTCAGCGAAAGCGATGAGCCGGTCGGCAGGCTTAGTGAAGCGGCGAGCCACATCGGCGGCGATGTAGCCGGCCTGTTTGCCGAGGACTGTCGACCCAGCGGCGAGCGTGCCGCCGGCGAGGACGGCGAACGTACCCTGCGAGCCGCCGGCGGCCTCGTGTATCTCGGCCGCGAGAAGAGTGGCGTCACCGCCGGTCGTCCTGAGTGCGGCTTTCGGCAGCACCGCGACATAGATCGGGGTGTGCGCTGCAACAAGTCGACTGGTGATGCCCGACATCTCGGCGGCTGTCAGCATCGACGAGGCGAGTGGGTCGACGTAAAGAGGGCTGTGCTTGAGCGCCAGGGCCGCCCGAGCGATGACGTCCGTGCTGCTTCGATGGTTCGGCGAGGCAGCGGGCGAGGGCGTGCTACCGGAAGACTCCCGTGCGTACGCAAAGGCGCTCGATGACGCGGCGCTGACCGCGACGAGAACCGCCAACGCCGCAGATCCGAGCCGCGCTCGAGTCGTTGAACTCGACAGTCGCCAATGCGGCTGTCCTTGTGCCTCCGGGCTAGACCGTCCAGGAGGCAGGCGGAGGACATCCTGCCAGGTCACGGTCCGCGCGCTGGCCATGCAAGAGAAATTACCCTCTGATCTCGCACAAGACGGCGCCGCTGACCACCGTGGCGCCAACTTCAGCCACAAGGTCGGTCACCCTGCCCGACTTGTGCGCGCTCAATGGTTGCTCCATCTTCATCGCCTCGAGCACGATGACGAGATCGCCCTGCTCGACCTGCTGCCCCTCCTCGACCAACACCTTCACGATCGTCCCCTGCATGGGCGAGGTCAGGGCGTCGCCGGAGGCGGAGCCTGCGGTCTTCTTCGCGCCGCCTCTGCGCCCCGGTTTGCGGCCCCGTCCCCTTCCCGTCGCCGTGGTTTCCTCGTCGAGTACTCCCAGGCCGGCCGGCAGCACGACCTCGAGGCGCCTGCCGCCGACCTCGACCGTGACGCGCTCCGTGGTCTGCTCGTCCTCGGCGGCTGTCGTGACCCCGTCGAAAGGCAGGATCGTGTTGGCGAACTCCGTCTCTATCCAGCGCGTGTGCACGCTGAAGGGCTGGGAGGTGTCGGTCGGCGCGAACGCTGGGTCGGCGACGACGGCGCGATGGAAGGGGAGCACGGTCGCCAGTCCGCCGATCTCGAACTCCGCAAGGGCCCGCCTTGCCCGCTCGATCGCCTGGCGACGGTCGGCACCGGTGACGATTAGCTTGGCTAGCAGCGAGTCGAAGCTCTGACCAATGACGGTGCCCTGCTCGACCCCCGCGTCCAGCCGGACGCCCGGGCCGGACGGTGGCCCCCAGACGGCGACCATGCCGGGCGACGGCAGGAAGTTCCTGCCGGGGTCCTCGCCGTTGATCCGGAACTCGATAGAGTGCCCACGGATCGGCGGGTCCTCATATCCGAGCGGCTCGCCTTCGGCGATCCGGAACATCTCCCGAACGAGGTCAATGCCGGTCACCTCCTCGGTGACCGGGTGCTCGACCTGCAGCCTCGTGTTGACCTCGAGGAACGAGATCGTCCCGTCCTGCCCGACCAGGAATTCGCAGGTCCCCGCCCCGGCGTAAGCGGCTCCCCTGAGGATCGCCTTCGACGCGCGGTAAAGCTCCTTCTCCTGCGCCTCGGTCAAGAACGGAGCCGGTGCCTCCTCGACCAGCTTCTGATGGCGCCGCTGCAGCGAACAGTCTCTGGTCGAGACGACGACGACGCTCCCGTGTTGGTCGGCTAGGCATTGGGTCTCCACGTGCCGCGGCCGGTCGAGGTAGCGCTCCACGAAACATTCGCCGCGGCCGAAGGCGGCCACTGCCTCGCGAACGGCCGAATCGAAGAGCTCGGGAATCTCCTCCAAGGTGCGGGCCACCTTCAGCCCCCGGCCGCCGCCGCCGTAGGCAGCCTTGATCGCAACGGGCAGTCCATACTCGGTCGCGAACGCGACGACCTCGTCGGCCCCGGACACCGGACCGGCCGTGCCAGGAACCAGCGGCGCTCCAGCTTGCTGTGCGATGTGCCTGGCCTGGACCTTGTCACCCAGTGCGATGATCGCCGACGGCGGTGGGCCGATCCAGGTCAGGCCGGCGGTGAGCACTGCCTCGGCGAAGGCGGCGTTCTCGGCGAGGAAGCCGTAGCCCGGATGCACGGCCTCGGCACCGGACTTCTTCGCCGCGTCCAGGATCTTGTCTATCACGAGGTAGCTGTCAGCCGGGGTGGTCCCACCGAGCGCGAAGGCGTCATCAGCCATACGGACATGCAGCGCTTCGCGATCCGGGTCGGCGTAGACGGCGATGCTGGTCTTGCCTGCATCGCGGCAAGCACGAACGATCCGCACCGCGATCTCACCGCGGTTGGCGATCAGCACCTTGCGCACTTCCCCGGCACCTCCAGATCGCGAGTCTAGAGCCGGCACGACGCTTGATTCGGCGCAGGTGGAGGCGATGGCTTTGCTCGTGCCGTCCCGCCCCGGCGAAATAGCGCTATCCTCCGGCAGGGCCTGCGGCGCGAAGGCCGCCGGCTCGACCATCAGCTCGTTGCTGACCCGTGGGTCCTTGGAAGCAGAATGCGCGTGTCCCAGCTGCTCGCCGGTGTCCTCTTGGTCGCGATCACGGGCGTCGCCGCTGGCGGCTGCTCGCTCGTCAAGGATGAGCAGCGGCGGTCCGCCCGGGGATCGGCGGGCGGGACGGCAGCGGAGGTGTCCCGCGAGGGTGTGCGGGACCAGGCCGCGGTCAAGCCTGTCGGCTCCGCGCTGTCCGCTTCGGCCGCTACCGGCGGCATTCTGATCGAGCTCCCCCAGAGTTTCACTCTCACGTTCGAGCCGGCGCCTCACGCGGGCGCGGATGAACAGGCGGTTCTTACCGATTCCGCCGTGCTCTTCGCAGCGTGGTACCAGGCGATTGGCCGGGGTGACGCCGACGACCCGCTCTACGGGCGTTATGCCAGCGCTGGCGTGCGTGCCAAGCTGCGCGAGATCATCGCGATGTTCCAGGCGAACGGATGGACGGTCACAGGCTCCGTCCTGGTGAACCGGCGTACGGCCAAGATAACCGGCGATACGGCCCGGGCGGCCTGGTGCGCCGACGTTCGGGAGGCCTTCCCGATGGAATCCTCCTCAGGGCATGTGCTGCACAGCCCCACCGGCGACCAGAGCTTCCTGCTCTACCGGGCGACGATGCGACGCAACGGCGCTGGCATTTGGGTGGCATCTTCCCTTACATCACAACGTGCAGCGGCAGCCTGCCTGCCCTCCTGACTCGCCATAGCTTGATCGGCGACGGCATATGAGGCGTCGCGTGAGGCGCCCCTCACTCGATCCCGCCGGATATGAAGGGCACCTTCCCGACCTATCGGGTGAAGGTGGCCTTCATGCGTCGCGGGTGGGGGGCTGAGCCCAAAAGTCGGTGATGCGATAGCCGAGGTCGGCGAGCAGGCGGCGGAGCAGCGGCAGCGAGAGACCGAGGACGTTATGCGGATCGCCGACGACACCGTCGACAAAAGGACCGGCGAGCCCGTCGATGGTGAACGCGCCAGCGACCTGCAGCGGCTCATCGGTCGTCAAGTACGACTCGAGCTCGTCGGCTGTGGGTGTTCCGAAGCGCACCTCCGTCGCCGCCACGTCGGCCGCGCGGATACGCGTTCCGACGTCGATCAGGCAGTGTCCGGTGAGCAAGGCACCCGATCGCCCAGCCATCTCTCTCCATCGCTGCCGAGCCTCCTCGATGGAGCTTGGCTTGCCGAGCCGCTCGCCGTTTACGTCGAGGATCGAGTCGCACCCGATCACAATGCCCTCCTGGCGGTCGGCGGCCACCGCCTCGGCCTTGGCCGTCGCGAGGCGCAGGCAGGTCTGGGCAGTCGTCTCGGCACCGATGTCGGCTTCGTCAACCCCGCTCACCTCGACCTCCGGGCGGAGTCCGGCGCCGCGCATGACGCGAAGCCGTGCCGGGGAAGCGGACGCCAGGATGAGCGGTGGCGGGGTGGCTGCCATCAGCGTGGCCAGGCGCTTGCCCGCCACGCACCACGCCCGGGCCGCACCGGCTGCCGGACCAGCCGGGAGCGATCAGTCCAGGCAGAATGCGGGAGCTCCGGCCGGCGCCGCCGGGCGGCGGCGCGCTGTCGAGCTCTTGCCGCGATCACCGTGACCAGCGCGGCTAGCTCGTCTGGGCTGGGGTCGCCGTGGATCACGCGAAGCATCGGCCGCCGCTGCTTATCGTCCATGCCTTCCCTCCACGCCTATCTGACGTGCCGCCGCCACTGTACGATCCGGCCTTGCGATCATGTGGTGCTGGCCCGAGGATCACCCCGTGCAGCTGCGGGAGTCACGAGGCAAAGGAGTTTCTGATGCCCGAGTTTTCACGACCGGACCCTTACCAGTTCCTGGCTCAGGTTCCTTCCTTCACTGTGACCAGTGACGACCTCGAGCCCGGCAAGACGATGCCGCAGGCGCAGGTCTTCAACGGCTGGGGACAGGCCGGCGAGAATCTGTCGCCCCACCTGCGCTGGGAAGAAGCGCCGGCCGGGACGAAGAGCTTCGCGGTCACCTGCTACGACCCCGATGCTCCAACCGAGAGCGGTTTCTGGCACTGGCTGCTCTTCGACATCCCCGCATCCGTCACGGAGCTCCCGCGCGCCGTGGGCAGCCCTGACATGACGGGACTGCCGCCCGGGGCCATTCATGCCCGTAACGACTTCGGCGCAAAGGCATACGGCGGAGCGGCGCCCCCAGCCGGCGGCGGCCCGCATCGGTACTTTTTCGTCGTGCACGCGCTGGGTGTCGAGTCGCTCGGCCTGGACTCGGAGGCGGCGCCGGCCGTGGTCGGGTTCACGTGCAATGCCAACGTCCTGGGTCGCGCCAGCTTGGTGGTTCAGTACGAGGCCGTCTAGCGGACGGCCGCCAGACCGAACGCGCTCAGAGCGGGTGCTCAGAGCGGGATGTTGCCGTGTTTCTTCGGCGGCAGTGACTCGCGCTTATCCCGCAACGCTCGGAGAGCCCGGACGATCGACACCCTTGTCTGGGCGGGCTCGATGACCGAGTCCACGTAGCCGCGTTCGGCAGCAACGTACGGATTGGCGAGCGTGTCCTCGTACTCCGTGATGAGTTCCGCGCGGCGGCCGTCTGGGTCGTCCACTTTGGCGAGCTCACGGCGGTAGAGGATGTTGACAGCTCCCTGCGCACCCATCACCGCGATCTGCGCGGTCGGCCAGGCGAGGTTGATGTCGGCGCCTAGGTGCTTGGAGCCCATGACGTCGTACGCGCCCCCGTATGCCTTCCGGATGATCACAGTGACCTTCGGCACCGTGGCCTCGGCATAGGCGTAGATGAGCTTGGCCCCGCGGCGGATGATGCCGTTCCACTCCTGCGACGTACCGGGCAGGAAGCCTGGTACGTCCACGAAGGTCAGGACCGAGATATTGAAGGCGTCGCAGAAGCGCACGAAACGCGCCGCCTTCTCCGATGCATTGATGTCGAGGGTGCCGGCGAACTGCATCGGCTGGTTTGCGACGACGCCGACTGACCGCCCCTCGACCCGGCCGAAGCCCACCACGATGTTCGGCGCGAACAGCGCATGGACTTCGAGGAAGTCCTCGTCGTCGAGGACGTGCTCGATGATGCGGTGCATGTCGTAGGGCTGGTTCGGCGAGTCCGGAACAACGGTGTCGAGCTCGCGATCCGCGTCCGTGGTCTCCATCTCCGCCGACTCTTCATATGCAGGTGGCTCGGTGAGGTTATTGCTGGGGAGATAGGAGAGCAGGGCGCGTACCCACTCGATGGCGTCTGGCTCGTCGGTCGCCAAGTAGTGCGCGTTGCCCGACTTTGTGTTGTGCGTCCGCGCACCGCCGAGCTCCTCGAAGCCGACGTCCTCTCCGGTCACTGTCTTGATCACGTCGGGTCCGGTGATGAACATGTGGGACTTCTTGTCGACCATCACCGTGAAGTCGGTGATCGCGGGCGAGTAGACGGCGCCTCCCGCGCAGGGTCCCATGATCAGCGAGATCTGCGGGATCACGCCGGACGAGGTCACGTTTCGGTGGAAGATCTCGCCGTATAGCCCCAACGAGACGACGCCCTCCTGGATCCGGGCCCCGCCTGAGTCGTTGATCCCGATGATCGGTGACCCGGTCTTCAGCGCCATGTCCATGATCTTGACGATCTTCTCGCCGAACACCTCGCCGAGGGATCCGCCGAAGACCGTGAAGTCCTGGGCGAAGACGCACACCTGCCGGCCATCGATCGTCCCGTAGCCGGTGACGACGCCGTCGCCGTATGGCCTGGTGGAGGCCATGTCGAAGGTGATCGACCGGTGCCTTGCCAGCTCGTCCAGCTCGACGAAGGACCCCTCGTCGAGCAGGCCGTCAATCCGTTCTCTGGCGGTGAGCTTCCCCTTGGCGTGCTGCTGCTCGACCGCCCGCGCGTCCCCGGCATGGACGGCCTCGTCCAGTCGGTGCCTCAAGTCGGCGATCTTGCCAGCCGTGGTGTGGATGTCGTACGACTCGGGGGTCGCGCCCGTCGCTGCCGTCTCGGCCATCAGCCTTCCTCCAGACACCGTCTGACCCTCAAGGTCCCCAGCATCGTGTGTTCGGTGCCGTCCCGTTGAGCCCGTCGGTCAGAGTAAATGACCGGTGAGCCCCTGCCGGGAGGGCGTGGCGCCTAGTCGGCGTCTGGTCCCGCTCCGGCGGTGGATCCGGTCCGCAACCGAGGGATGGTGCGTGAACGCAGGGGTGCTTCTTCATCTTGCTGCCGATCGGGCGCACTATGGGCAGGTGCCTGCCTCTCGCTCCGCATCCCCCTATGCGGACCTCGGCCGGCCGCCGCTGCGCGAGTCCGCGTTGCGCAGAGCGTTCGAGCTGACGCCCGGGCTGTGGCGGGATATCCGGGTCGTCGAAGAGACCGGCTCGACCAACGCTGACGTCCTGGCGGCGGCGACGGCCGGGGCACCGGAGGGGCTCGTGCTGGTGGCGGAGCGCCAGACGGCAGGTCGCGGCCGGCTCGACCGTAGCTGGGTTGCCCCGGCGCGCTCCGGCCTTACCTTCTCGGTCCTCCTGCGCCCAGCTGGAGTACCGGCGAGTAATCGCGGCTGGCTTCCGCTTCTTGCGGGCGTCGCCGTCGCAGACGTGCTCCGGCGGGTCGCTGAGGTCGACGCGTATCTGAAATGGCCCAACGACGTGATCATCGGGGACCGTAAGGTTGCTGGCCTCCTGGCGGAGGCTGTGCCAGGCCGGGCGAGCGACCTCGCCTCAGCCCACAGCACCGGCGACGCGGTCGTCGTCGGGATCGGCGTGAACGTAAGCATGCGTCCCAATGAGCTGCCGTCGCCCACGGCCACGTCGCTCGCCATCGAAGGAGCGGCGACGACGGACCGGGATCCGGTCTTGCGCGCGATCTTGCGGGAATTCTCCCGGCGGTACGTCGCGTGGCGGGACAGTGGCGGCGGAGCGGGCGCAGGCGGCGTTCGGGCCGCATACGCGGAACGCTGCCTCACCCTGGGCCAGAAAGTGAGCGTTGCGCTGCCTGGCGGCCGGAGGCTCGAGGGGGAGGCCATCGCGGTCGATCTGCTGGGCCGGCTCGTGATCAGGACCGACGACGGCGACCGCAGTATTGGGGCGGGAGACGTCATCCACGTCCGGTCGTCCGGTTCCTAGACCCCCGCCGCGGATTCCCTGCTGATCGGCCCACCGGTAGCCGAGCTCAGGGTCCTGGCGGCGGGCGTACTTTGCTGTCACGATTCCCCATCGAGGGTGAGGGGAGGGGTGATGGGATATCCGGCTCGGCTGCTGGGCCGCGACGAGCAGATCGTGATGGAGCTGCGGCCGCACTGGAAGGAGATCGTCTGGCCGACGATCATCCTTGTGATCGGGTCTGCGACCGCCGGCACCGCGGCGGGGGTCGCGCCTGGGGGCGGCGAGCAGGTTTGGCTGCGCGGACTGGCGCTTCTCATCTGGCTGGTCGTCGTCGGCAGGTGGGGGCTCTGGCCGCTGATCACGTGGTGGTTCACCCAGTACACGGTGACCAACCGCAGGCTCATCCTCCGTACCGGTGTCCTGTCCAGGCAAGGGCACGACATTCCGCTCCAGCGCATCAACGATGTGTCCTTCGCCCATAACTGGTTTGAGCGCATCCTTCGCTGCGGGACGCTGACGGTCGAGTCGGCAGGCGAGCGGGGGCAGATCGTCCTGAAGGACATCCCACATGTCGAGGATGTCCAGCGGGATCTTTACGAGCTCGTCATCCGAGACCAGCGCGACCGGCTCCTCGCCCCCGACACCGAGCGTCCGCCGGACAGCGGCGAGGACGACGTACGCACTCGCCCCCTCCACGACCCCGGCGATGGCACCTGAGCCTCGGTCCGCTCCCGCGCCGAGCACGCGTTAAGGCGCCAAGCCGGTAGCCTCGCGGACGTGGGACAGACCTTCGAGCTGGTGACGGTCGAGCGCCACGACCACGTCGCTGAGCTGACGCTCAACCGGCCGCAGGCGCACAATGCGCTGTCGACGGCCATGGCGGCGGAGATCGCTGCGGCTACAGCCACGCTCGCGGCAGACCGCGACGTCCGCGCCGTGGTGCTCAGCGCGATGGGGGAGAAGGCGTTCTGCGTCGGTGCAGACCTCAAGGAACGCACTTCCTACAGCGACGCCGACCTGATGCGGCAGCGGCCGATCTTCAGGGCGGCCTTCGCCGGTGTCCTCGATCTCCCCATGCCTACAGTCGCGGCGGTCCACGGGTTCGCGCTCGGCGGCGGATTCGAGCTCGCCCTCTCCTGCGACTTGATCGTTGCCGACGAGACAGCCGTCCTCGGCCTGCCCGAGGTCACGGTTGGCGTCATACCAGGTGGAGGCGGCACACAGCTGTTGCTACGTAGGGTCGGTAGCGCTCGGGCCGCTGATGTCGTGTTTACCGGGCGCCGGATCGATATCGATGAAGCCGAGCGGCTCGGTCTTGTCGACCGGCGAGCCCCTACGGGCGAGGCCCGCAAGGTCGCGCTCGAATTGGCTGGCCAGATCGCGGCCAACTCTCCTGTCGGGCTGCGCAATGCCAAGCGAGCCTTGCGGGCGGGAGCCGGCCTGGACCTAGCTGCCGCGCTTGACGTCGAGGACTCCGCCTGGCGAGCAACGGCCTTCTCCGGGGATAGGCGCGAGGGGGTCGCGGCGTTCAACGAGAAGCGGCGACCGTCCTGGCCGGGTGAATAGCGGTGCGAGGACGGGGCCAACGGCTGCATTGCTGCTGGATGACCGTGCGCGCGGCGCCGCGCTGAATGACTGCCAGAAGGAGTGAAGATGCCCGACCTGCCGGAGTCGATCTCCGTGCGTGAGGTAGGCCCGCGCGACGGCCTGCAGAACGAGGACCCGGTGCCGACCGAGGCCAAGGTCGAGCTCATCGATGCGCTCTCTAAGACCGGAGTCGGTCGCATTGAGGCGGTCTCCTTCGTCCACCCGCGGGCGATCCCGCAGATGGCCGACGCCGATGAGGTGTGGTCGCGGGTGCACCGCAACGAGGACGTGCGCTATTCCGCGCTGGTTCCCAACCTGCGCGGTGCTGCACGGGCAATCGCGGCCGGATTCCATGAGATCGAGGTCGTCGTCTCCGCCTCGGACACGCACAACAGGAAGAACGTCAACCGCTCTACGGCGGAGTCGCTCGATGACATCGAACAGATCATCGCCCTTGCGCATCAGCGAGGCGTCACCTGCCAGGTGATCGTGGCGACCGCCTTTGGCTCCCCCTACGAGGGCGATGTGCCGATCGAACGTGTCCTCTGGGTGGTGGGCCGCGCGCTCGCGGCAGATGCGGACTCGGTGTCCTTCGGCGATACGACCGGAATGGCGACGCCGTCGCGGGTTATGGAGCTGGTCGGCGAGACCTATCTGCGGCACCCTGACGTTCCGCTGAATCTGCACTTCCACAACACCCGCGGCACCGGGCTCGCGAACGTCCTGGCAGCGCTGCAGCTCGGGGTACGGGACTTCGATGCGTCGGTCGGCGGCCTTGGTGGCTGCCCCTATGCACCGGGCGCAACGGGCAACATTGCCACCGAGGAACTCGTGTACATGGTCGAGGACATGGGCGTGTCGACCGGCGTCGACCTTTCCGCCATGATCGACGCAGCGGCAACGGCGGAGCGCCTCGTCGGCCACAAGCTTCCCTCGCAGGTGCTGCGGGCAGGTCCACGGACCCGTACCGTGCCCGCCTCGTGAGCCGAGCGTCCCACGGGCGACCTCGCCGTGCTGCTATGCGGCTGGGATCCGGACGTTGCGGGACATTGACTCGACGGTGAAGCCGGCCTCCTCGTAGAGCAACTGCGCCGAGTTGCCGACGGTGACAGCAAGACCGACCTGACGGATGCCTTCCTCGGCCGTACGCCAAAGACAACGTCGTAACAGTGCGCCGCCGGTCCCGGCGTAACGGGGCGCGGGATCTCTGAACAGCTCGGCCACCCAGGCGGTGCCGTCCCGGTCGGTCAGAATGCACGCAGCCGCTGCGCGCTTGGTGTCGCCGTCGACAATCGCGCCGCTGCTGGGGAGAACCGGCCCGAGGATCTCCCCGCGCAGCAGCGGAAGAAGCGTGTGCTCGAAGGTCTGTCGCTGGCTGACGGAGCCGCGATCGGGGTGGCCAGGCCGATACGCACCGGCATAGGCCTCGTACAGGACCTCCGGATCGCCGTCGAGGCCGGCGTAGTGGAGGCCGGCCGGAAGTCCCGAGCTGGCCCAGGTGTGCGGGGGCGAGGATGCCACCAGATCCACGGTCATCACGTAGGCATGCCGTCGCGGCTTGGCACCAGCCGCGACCAGGGCCGAGCAAAGCTCATCCGAGCCGCCGGCGATCCAGCCGGCGAAGTCCTCCATCGCCGCTGCCACGACTTCGTCCGTTCGGACGCCTGGAGCCGGCTGGATGTCTTCGGCCCACTGGTCGCGCCCGGTGATGTCGTACACATAGGTGGCCAGGACGCGGCCGCCTGCACCGACGAGTTCACGGCGGCTGTCATCGCTCGTCACGCGACGACCCTATGCGGATGCGTGTAAACGTTCATGCCGTTTCCCCTGACGAACCCGGCCAGCGTCAGCCCTGACTCGACGGCGAGATCGACGGCGAGTGACGATGGCGCGGACACGGCGGAGAGCATCGGAATTCCGGCCATCACGGCCTTCTGAACCAGCTCGAAGGAGGCTCGGCCGCTCACCTGAAGCACGTGGCCTCGCAGTGGCAGCCGACCCGTCTGCAGCGCCCACCCGAGGATCTTGTCGACCGCGTTGTGCCTGCCGACGTCCTCACGCAGACAGAGAAGCCGCCCGTCAGGCGCGAAGACACCCGCGGCATGCAGGCCGCCGGTGCGAGAGAAGACCCGTTGCTCGGCGCGTAGCAGGTCGGGGAGTGCGAGCAGGGTCGACGATCTGACCTGCGTCGCATCGTGGGCCACCGGCCAGCGGGTAGTGGTGTTGACCGCGTCCAAGGCCGTTTTGCCGCAAACCCCGCAGGAGCTGGTCGTATAGACCGAGCGTTCGATATCCGGTCGCGGCGGCGCGACGCCCGCCGCGAGCGTCACCTCGACGATGTTGTACGCAGTCTCCGTGCTCGGCTGCGCGGGCGGCAGGATGTGATCGCGGCCATCTTCCGGCAACGACGCGCGGGCGCCGCCGGCGGCGACGGCTTGGAGCGACGTGGCCGCCGTGCGCGCGCAGGGTGAGTCATCGGTGCAATAGCGGATGGTCGCGATGTCCTGTGTGCCGCCGACGACCCCCTCCGACACGAGAAACCCACTGGCCAAGTCGAAGTCGTGTCCGGGGGTTCGCATGGTGACCGCATAAGCTCGGCCGCCCACCCTGATCTCCAGCGGCTCCTCGACCGCGAGCGTGTCAGGTCGCTCCGACCAGTCACCGTCGCGCAGCCGCCGCACTCGATACCTGCGCGTGAGCCTGCCCATGACAGCAGGGTACGAGCAGTCATCGGCGCGATGGGGCGGCGACTCCTGCCCGTGAGCTGCTGTCCGATGCCGGTCCATCCCGGCGGTTACTCCGTGCTGGACGAGTTCGGCTCATTGCAAGGGTGGCCCTCGAGCATGGCTAACCGCCGCAGGGCGGGCCATTAAGGCTCGAGGGTGCACCCTCGAACATGGCTAACGGCCGCAGGGTGGGCTGTTAAAGACCAATACGTCCCGATCCGTGCGCTGGTTAACCGTGTTGCTCTGCGCACCCACGTGACCCACTGCCGGCGCCTGCGAGCCGTCGGCGCCGCACTTGTCGGATGGCGCTGGTAGGAAGTCCCCATGCGCTGTGGTGTGAGCATGCCGATGATCGGCGACCCGGCTGCACTCGTGGACCTCGCCGTGTTCGCCGAGCAAGCCGGTTGGGATGGCTTCTTCCTGTGGGATCACCTCCAGCTCGATGCGATCACGCGGCCGGAAGTCCATGACCCGTGGGTGTTGCTCGGCGCCATCGCCGCCCGAACTCGGCGGATGCGGCTGGGCACGCTCGTGACGCCGGTGCCCAGGCGTCGACCGTGGAAGCTGGCGCGAGAAGTCGTCACCTTGGACCATCTCAGCGGTGGCCGGGCGATACTCGGTGTCGGTCTCGGCGTGCCTGCCGACATCGAGTACGGCGCCTTCGGCGAAGCCACCGACGCCAGAACCCATGCGGCGATGCTCGACGAGGCGCTGCCGTTGCTCGACGCATTCTTCCGCGGTGAGCCGGTCGAGCACGACGGTGAGTACTACCAGGTGCATGCCCATCTCAACCCGCCGGCGCTACAGGAGCCGAGGCCGCCGATCTGGGTCGCCGCCACGTTCGGCCGCCGTCGGCCGCTGGAACGCGCCCGGCGCTGGGACGGCATCGTCCCGCTGAATCCGGCTGGACCGCTCAGTTCCGCCGAGCTGGCCGAGCTTGTGAAGGCTCTGGATCCGCCACCCGGCTATGACATCGTCACAGCTCTTGGCCCGGACGAATCGGTCGACGCCCTTGCTGAAGCCGGCGCAACCTGGCTGATCGATGGACCCGCACCGGAGGAGACCTTCGCCGCGGTGCAGGCCCGCGTTGGCCTCGGCCCGCCGCGACACTAGCCGGAGGCCAGCGCCGCCGCTGGCGATGACGACAGCCTGGGGCGAAAAGCCTCGCCTCCCCATCGCGAGCTAGGCTCCGAGCCCGTGACGGAGAGTACGGATCAGGCGCAGGCCCTCGGCCACCCGCCGGTGGATCGCATGCGGGAGACCGTTGTCGCCGGGGGTGCGGCCAAATACCACGAGGCCAACGCGAGCCGCGGCAAGCTATTCGCCAGAGAGCGGATCAAGTTGCTGGTGGACGAGGGCTCGTTCGTCGAGGACGGGCAGCTGGCCAATGTCCTGGCCGGTGATCTCCCAGCCGACGGGGTGATCACCGGCACTGCCAGCCTTGACGGCAGGCCCGTCTGCCTGATGGCTAACGATTCGACGGTGAAGGCGGGCTCGTGGGGTGCCAGAACAGTCGAGAAGATCATCCGGATCATCGAGGTGGCCTTTCGTACTGGCACGCCGATGATCTATCTCGTCGATTCTGCCGGTGCCCGGATCACCGATCAGGTCGACCTCTTTCCTGGACGCCGTGGTGCAGGTCGCATTTTCTGGAACCAGGTCAGGGCGTCCGGGTCGATCCCGCAGGTGTGCGCCCTATTCGGTCCGAGCGCGGCCGGAGGCGCGTACATCCCCGCCTTCTGCGACGTCGTGGTCATGGTGGATGGCAACGCGTCGATGTATCTCGCCTCGGACCGGATGGTCGAGATGGTCACCGGTGAGAAGACGACCTTGGAGGCGATGGGCGGCGCCGCTGTCCACTGCAAGGAGTCCGGAGTCGGGCATTTCCTGGTCAAGACCGAGCACGAGGCACTGGAGACCGTCCGGCGCTACCTCGCCTTCCTGCCGTCTAACTGGCAGGGGTCGCCGCCCTCGGCGATACCCGCTGATCCACCGGCCGACATCGATCTGGAGCAGGTCGTGCCCCAGAACGAGCGGCACGCCTTCGACATGCGCAAGTTCGTGCGCGGGCTGGTCGACGACGGCTCGTTCTTCGAGATCCACGCGCTGTGGGCCCGGGAGCTGGTGGTCGGTTTCGGCCGACTCGACGGCGAGGTCGTCGGCGTGGTGGCGAACAACTCCATGCACCGGGCCGGCGTGCTCTTCGTCGACAGTGCCGACAAGGCCACCCGCTTCATCCAGCTCTGCGACGCCTTCAATGTGCCGCTGCTCTTCCTGGCCGACGTACCAGGCTTCATGGTCGGTGCGGCGGTCGAGAAGCAGGGGATCATCAGGCACGGCGCGAAGATGATCAGTGCTGTGGCCGAGGCAACGGTGCCGAAGATCTGTGTGGTTGTACGGAAGGCGTACGGGGCCGGCTTGTACGCCATGGCGGGACCCGGCTTCGATCCCGACGCGACACTCGCGTTGCCCACCGCCAAGATCGCGGTGATGGGCGCCGACGCGGCAGTCAACGCCGTCTACGCCAACAAGATCGCAGCCATTGCCGACGAGGACGAGCGTGCGGCCTATACCGCCGCGCGGCGGCAGGAGTACGAGGTCGATATCGACATCGTGCGACTCGCCTCCGAGCTCGTCGTCGACGCGATCATCCAGCCCGGGGAGCTGAGGACCGAGTTGATACGCCGTTTCGGCGCCGATCGCAGCAAGGATCGCTCCTTCTCCCGCCGTCGCCACGGGGTGACCCCGGTCTAGCTGCGCAGACGCGGGCGGACCCTTACGGTGGGTAACGGTTTGGACGGCGATTAACAAGATCAGGCCAGGTCCGGCATACGATCAACCCATGCGACGGCTACTCGTCGTCGAAGACGACCCCACCATTGCCGAGCCGTTGGCGCGCGCCCTGCGCCGTGACGGCTACGACGTGGACGTGCGCGCGGACGGCGCGTCTGCCTTGGCTCGGGCGAACCGGGGTGACGTCGACATGGTGCTGCTCGACCTGGGGCTGCCAGACGTCGACGGCATGGACGTGTGCCGCCGGCTGCGGGCGGAGTCGCCAGGCCTGCCGATCCTCATGCTCACCGCCCGCGCGGATGAGCTCGACACGGTGATCGGCCTGGACGCGGGCGCCGACGATTACGTCACCAAGCCGTTCCGGCTCGCCGAGTTGCTCGCCCGGGTGCGGGCCGTCATGCGCCGCGGCCAGGTCGAGTCGGCCGTGCACGAGGTACGCGGTATCACGGTGGATTCCGATGCCAGGAAGGCCTGGCTGGGCGGCACCGAACTGCAGCTGACAGTCAAGGAGTTCGACCTGTTGCGGGTCCTCGTCCGCGACGCAGGCCGGGTCGTTTCCCGAGGTCAGCTGATGCGCGAGGTCTGGGGTTCACCGTGGCCCAGCTCGACGAAGACTTTGGACATGCATATGACTTGGCTGCGCCGCAAGCTTGGTGACGACCCCGTGGATTCGCGCTACATCACCACGGTTCGCGGTGTCGGGTTCAGGTTCGAGCCGGAGTAGGCGATGCGCCGCAGGTTGGTTTTCGCAACACTCGCGGTCGCGGTGTTCGTGGTCACCGTGTTCGCATTGCCGCTCGGCTTTGCCGAGGCGGAGTGGATCCAACAGCGCGCAAAGGACGATGTCCGGGCCGAGGCGCAGCGGCTGCTCAGCGCCGTCGAGACACGGACGCAGACCGGGGACATCACTCCGGCATTTGTCGAGTCGCTCGTCCGCCAGGATGCCTATGTCAAGGTCGAAGGCACCAACATCCAGGTGCCGATCGCGGTAGATATGCTCGGCGGTCCGGCGCAGCGCGAACCGCTGCCCAGCGGTCTCAGCCAGCAGATTCAGGTCGGTACGGTCGTCAACCAGGCGGACACCTACGTCTACACCCTCGACCACCGGGCGACGGGATTCTCCGTCACCGTGATGCTGCCCCGCCAGCACGTGTTCAGTGACGTGCGGCGTTCCTGGCTGCTGATCGGCGGCGGCGCGGTCCTCGCCGTCCTTGCCGCGGCCGGCCTCGCCTGGCTGCTGGCACGCCGGCTGACCCGGCCGCTGGTCGAGCTCGCCGAGTCCGCCGAGCTGCTCGGCGCCGGCGATCTGCGCCGCCAGCAGCATCGGTACGGCCTGCCAGAGCTCGATCGGGTGGCGAGCGTCCTGGATGAGAGCGCGGTGCGGATCTCTCGGATGCTCGCCGCCGAGCGGCAGTTCGCCGCCAACGCATCCCACCAGCTGCGTACTCCGCTGACCGCGTTGTCCATGCGGGTCGAGGAGATGGCGCAAGCGGAAGACCTCGACGCGGTCAAGGAGGAGGCAGGCATCGCCCTCAACCAGATCGAGCGGCTGACCGGCGTTGTGACGGACCTGCTCGATGACAGCCGCGGTCGCGACGACACGTCGGCAGTGCGGCTGTCCCTTGACTCTGCGATCAAGCAGCAGGTCGAGGAATGGCGCCTCCCATACGCTCAGGTCGATCGCGCCGTTGTGGTCAACGGGCGACCTGGCCTCGTCGTGTCGGCGACCCCAGGCCGGCTGGCGCAGTCACTTGCGGTGCTGTTGGAGAACGCCCTCATCCACGGCGCGGGGACGGTCACGATCACTACTCGCGCCGCAGGGCGCAAGGCCATCATCGAGGTGGCCGACGAAGGCCAGGGAATTCCCGAATCCGTTGCTCCCCGGCTGTTCGAGCGGTCCGTCAGCGGGAACCGCAGCACCGGGCTGGGGCTGGGGCTGTCACTGGCCCGGCAGCTCGTCGTGGCAGACGGCGGTCGTCTCGAGGTCACGCAGTACGTCCCGCCGGTCTTCGCGATCTTCTTGCCGAGGGTGTTTGACGACCTGAACGGCGCACCGCAGCAAACGGCGGGAGGGCAGGTAGGCAGTCTGCGCACGACTGCGGGCTCATCGACGCGAGGGAGCCGCTCAGGGGCCGTCGCGGGGAGCGCAGGTCGGGCAGGTCAGGGCCAGTCAGCCCGGTTGGGTCGGCCGGGGAAGCCCGCCTCGGACTGACGCGCCTGGAGCCGACCGGCAAGGCGAACGGCCTCGACCTGTCCGCCGTCGTAAACCGGACGTGCCGCTGACGGTCTAGGGCGTGATCGACAAGGCCCGCGACCAATCAGTGGACAGCTACGACCCGGCCCCGGACCGTGGACTCGCCCGGTGAGCGAATGCGACAGCGTCCTGCTCGGCAGAGGCGTTGGGTTGCGCCGGGATGTGTGCGTCCGCGAGCGCGGGTACGTGTCCCCTGGCGACCGTCGTGGCCGGCGCCACGCTGATCTCGGTGAAGACCCATTTGCGGTAGGACCAGAACCGGAACAGCGTGCCGAGGCCGGTTCCGATGATGTTTCCCGCGATGTTGTCGGCGAGAAGTGACGTGAATCCCAGCACATAGTGGCTCAGCGCCAGGCAGCCCACCGCGATCAGGAGCCCGACGAAGTTGAGGAAGAGGAACAGCACGAAACCACGGGCAAGCCCTGGGTCCGACCGATGCCTGAAGGTCCAGAACCTGTTTCCTAGGAAGGCGAACACAGCCGCGAACGCGACTGAGATTCCCTTCGCCGTGAGGGGTCGGTCGTCGAGCGCCTCGGTCTGCCGCAGCAGGTTGTTGACGCCGGCGTCGATGACGTAGGCGATGCTCCCCACCACTCCGAACTTCATCAGTTCGCGGATCAGGTGGTTGAGCCCGTAGTAGGGAGCGAGCAGGAATCTCATCGTTTTGCCTGCCGACGCTGCGAGAGCCACCGAAGCAGGGTACCCGCTCCGGCCGTTTCCGACCGTGGCGTCGCTCCGAGTGAGGCACCTGAGGATGCCGCCGATGCGTTAGTGGCGTCCCATCTGTGAGCACCTTGGCGTCTCCTAAGGTGTTACAGTCGTACGCAAGGTCGGCGAAATATTGTAACAAGAGGAGCTACCAGTGCTCGACTTTCGGCTCGACGAGGAGCACGAGACGCTGCGCAAGACCGTTGCCGAGTTTGCCCGTGATGCGGTGGCCCCGGTGATCGGCGACTACTGCGAAAGGGCCGAGTTCCCCTATCCGATCATCCGGCAGATGGCGGAGATGGGCTTGTTCGGCCTGCCCTTCCCCGAGGAGTACGGCGGCATGGGCGGCGACAATTTCGCGCTGTGCCTTGCCATCGAGGAGCTGGCCCGCGTCGACTCGTCAGTTGCTATCACACTGGAGGCCGCCGTCTCGCTGGGCGCGATGCCGATCTATCGGTACGGAACCGAGGAGCAGAAGCGCCAGTGGCTCCCGAAACTCTGCAGCGGGGAGATGCTCGCGGCCTTCGGGCTGACCGAGCCGGAGAGCGGGTCCGACGCCGGTGGCCTGCGCACGACCGCCCGGCTCGATGGTGATGAGTGGGTGATCAACGGTACGAAGGCGTTCATCACGAACGCCGGTACCGATATCACCGGGCTTGTCACTGTCGCCGCCGTGACCGGTGAAAGGGAGACCTCGACGGTCATCGTCCCGGTGGGGACTCCCGGATTCACCGTGTCGAAGAAGTACTCCAAGGTCGGCTGGAGCGCCTCTGACACGCGAGAGCTGTCCTTCTCAGATTGCAGGGTTCCCCGGGCCAACCTGCTCGGCGAGGCCGGGCGGGGCTACGCACAGTTCCTCTCCATCCTTGACGAAGGCAGGATCGCGATTGCCGCGCTCGCGACCGGACTGGCCCAGGGCTGCGTAGACGAGTCCGTGACCTACGCAAAACAGCGGCATGCTTTCGGCCGGCCCATCGGTGACAACCAGGCAATCCAGTTCAAGGTCGCCGACATGGAGATGCGCGCCCACACCTCCCGCCTTGCCTGGTACCGCGCAGCTGAACTGCTCGCGCGCGGCGAGCCGTTCAAGCGTGAGGCGGCCATCGCCAAGCTCTACGGATCAGAGAGCGCGGTTGCCAACGCGAGGGAGGCGACCCAGATTCACGGTGGGTACGGCTTCATGAACGAGTTCCCGGTGGCGCGCATGTGGCGGGACGCCAAGATCCTCGAGATCGGCGAAGGCACGTCAGAGGTGCAACGCATCCTTATTGCGCGCGATCTCGGCCTCTGACCCACACGATGTGAGGGTGCGCCGGCAGGCGGCCGACGACGCTGCTGGATATCGTCGGAGGCGTGGCGTTTCCGGTTGTCGGCATCGTCGGCGGCGGTCAGCTGGCGCGCATGATGCAAGAAGCCGCGATCCCGCTGGGTATTCGTCTGAAGCTGCTCGCCGAGACGCCGAGCGACGCAGCCGCGCAGGTGATCCCGGACGTGGTCGTCGGCGACTACCGGGATCTCGACTCCCTGCTGTCATTCGCTCAGGGGTGCGACGTCGTGACCTTCGACCATGAGCACGTGCCCGCCGACCACATCAGGAAGCTCGCCGCTGGTGGGGTGGCCGTCCACCCTGGTGCTGACGCGTTGGTCTACGCGCAGGACAAGCTGAGGATGCGGGAACGGCTGAGCGCCGCCGGGCTGCCGTGTCCGCCCTGGCGTGCCGTCTCGGATGCGGCCGAGGTTGTCGGGTTCGGGAGGGATGTGGGGTGGCCGGTGGTGCTCAAGAGCCCAAGAGGCGGTTATGACGGCCGGGGAGTTCGGGTCGTCGGCGACCCGGCGCAGGCGACAGCGGCGATGGAGGGCCGCGCTGACGCCGGGCGGCCGCTGCTGGCTGAGGAGTTCGTGGACTTCCGCCGAGAGGTCGCGGCGCTGGTCGCTCGGTCGCCCTATGGGCAGGCGGCCGCTTATCCGGTCGTCGAGACGGTGCAGGCCGACGGCATCTGCCGAGAAGTCATCGCTCCGGCTCCTGGCCTGCCTGCTGGCGTTGCTGCGTCGGCCGAGGAGATCGCCCTCAAGATCGCGGCTGAGCTCGACGTGACCGGCGTACTCGCGGTGGAGATGTTCGACACTGCTGGCGGCCTGTTCGTGAACGAACTGGCCATGCGGCCGCACAACTCCGGCCACTGGACCATCGATGGAGCCGTCACCGATCAATTCGAGCAGCATCTGCGGGCGGTGCTCAATCTTCCGCTGGGAGCGCCGACCGCGCGGGCACCGTACACCGTGCTGGTCAACGTGCTCGGTTGCCTCGACGAGCGGGGTCGGCCGATCGATCCGTATCCCAGATACATCCATTGCCAGGCCCGCGACCCGCACCTGCGCATTCACATGTACGGCAAACAGGTCCGCGCCGGTCGCAAGATCGGCCACGTCACGGTCTCCGGGTCCGACCTGGCCGAGCTCCGCGAGCGCGCGCATCATGCGGCTGCCTACCTGGCTGGAGAGATCGATGGCTGAGTCCACCGAACCGGCTGTCGGCGTCGTCATGGGATCCGACTCGGACTGGCCGGTCATGCAGGGCGCCAGCCAGGCGCTCGACGAGTTCGACGTCAGCTACGAGGTCGGGGTGGTCTCCGCGCATCGCATGCCGAGGGAGATGATCGAGTACGCGGAGACGGCGGCGACGCGAGGCCTGCGAGTAATCATCGCGGGTGCGGGTGGAGCAGCGCACCTGCCGGGCATGCTCGCCTCGGTCACGCCGCTGCCCGTGATCGGGGTGCCGGTTCCTCTCGAGCAGCTCGACGGGCTGGACTCACTGCTGTCGATCGTGCAGATGCCCGCCGGTGTGCCGGTCGCGACCGTGGCCATCGGCAGCGCCAGAAACGCGGGGTTGCTCGCAGTCCGGATCCTGGCCGCCAGCGACGACGAGCTGCGGCAGCGAGTGGTGAAGTTCCAGGAGGACCTCAATGCCTCGGCGCGAAGCAGGGGCGACGCCCTTCGCTCCCGGCTAGGGGCAGGTCTCGCCGTACGTGATCCTCGGAATGCGGAATCCAGTAGCCGCCAGACGATCAGGGGCAACTCGCCGCCAAGCTGATTGCGCCGGTGCCGGCGCGTCCCCTCGATCGGCGAGTTGGCCGCATGAAGGCGCCCCTCGCTCGAGACCTGTAGGCATGAGGGGCACCTTCACCCAGACCTATCGGGTGAAGGTGTCCTTCATGCGGCTAGATGATCTATTCCAAGGGGTCAGTGGTCGTAGGCCAGGAGTGAGCGTTTCTGGTTTGGCCGGTGTGGTGGTTGTGCTAGATCGCTGCGGTCAGGGCGAGGATGCGTTGCAGGACGCGGACCCAGGCGCCGGCGGGGG